>DATNKL010000173.1:0-31972 GCA_035603415.1 Candidatus Acidiferrales bacterium | reverse complement strand
CTCCTGCAGATCATGCGAGGCCACGTAGCTAAATTGCTGCAACTCCTCGTTCGAGCGGTTTAATTCCTCCACTTTCTGCACAAGGTGTAAGTCCGCATTTTTGCGCATGCTGATATTGCGAATGGCCGCCGTCACCAGGATTCCCTCAGGGCTTTCCAGTGGGCTCAACATGATTTCGATGGGAAATTCGCTGCCATCCTTCCGGCGCCCGGAAAGCTCTATTCCTGTGCCAATCTGCTGCGCCAACGCCTCCGCCGCACTGCGCGTACCGTCCGCAATTAGCCTTTCCGCAAATCCCTCAGGAATGATGTTTTTGACCTTTTGACCAACCAATTCATCTCGCCGGTATCCAAACTGCTTCTCCGCTTGCACATTCAACAGCACAATCTCTCCATTCTGATTCACCACTACCATCGCGTCCGGGGCCGCTTCCAACAGCCCACGATACCGGCCTTCCATCTGCGCCAAGTGTGTCTCCGCATCTTTGCGCATGCTGATATTGCGAATGGCCGCCGTCACCAGAATTCCCTCCGCGCTTTCCAGTGGGCTCAACATCATTTCGATGGGAAATTCGCTACCATCCTTCCGGCGAGCGGAAAGCTCTATGCCCGTGCCGATTTGTTGCGCCAAGGCTTCACTGGCGGATCTTGTTCCATCTGCAATCAGTCGTTCTGCAAATCCCTCAGGAATGATGTTTTTGACCTTCTGACCAACCAGCTCATCTCGCCGGTATCCAAACTGCTTCTCCGCTTGCACATTCAACAGCACAATCTCTCCAACCTGGTTCACGACCACCATCGCGTCCGGGGCCGCTTCCAGCAGGCCCCGATACTTCGCGCCCGACTCCTTGCTTTCGCTCAGATCGTGGCTGAACTCAGAGAATCCTTGCAAATTCCCGTCTCGGTCGCGCAGAGCGGTAAAAGTGATATTCGCCAGAAATCGCGATCCGTCTTTACGAACGCGCATCCCTTGCTCTTCTTGACGGCCGCTTATGGCCGTCAGCCGGAGTAGTTCCTCTGGCCTTCCCCGCTTGATCGCTTCTGGCGGGAAAAAACAAGAAAAGTTGCAGCCGATGATCTCTTCGGCTTTGTATCCTTTGACTTTTTCAGCGCCAGCATTCCAACTGACAATCTGTCCCCGTAAATCCAGCATAAAAATTGCATAGTCGCTGACACCGTCAACGAGCATTCGATATTTTTCCTCGCTGTCTCTTAGTGTTTCTTCGGTGTGTCCACGCTGGACGTTCTCATGCCGCACACTCCACTCGGCGACAAGGGCTGTTAGCAAGCCCACGAGACTTCCAAGCACTAATACAATTTTGGTGTGCTCCAATTGGCGACTGGCGGCCTCACCGCGTACCGACAACAACCGTTGCTCCTCGTCTTGCATTCCGTGAACGAGATCTTGAGTTTCGCCCATAATCTGCTGTCCCTGGCCGCGTCCAATAAGCGTTGCGGCGGCCTCCATTCCCTTGGCCCGCCGTAAGTCAATAACGCTCTCGCTGAATCGGACCTTCTGTGCTAGCAGATTTTTCAGGGCCAGGACACGGCGCTGTTGCTCGAAGTTATCGCCGGTGAACTCGGCGATGGACTTTTCGGTCTGCGCTTCTCGTAAGATATTTCGTTCAAAGGACTCGATATAAGAGTTATCGCCCGTTAATGCGAATCCGCGGCTGCTGGATTCGATATTCTCGCTTGCCAAAAGCAGTTCCTGAAGTTCCTCAAGGACCTGATCAGTGTGGCGCACCCATACCTGGCTTTGGTTCGATGACACCAAGGCGCGATAAGAGATCACGGCTGCGCCCAACAAGGACAGAATGGCAGCTCCGAATCCAAGTTGCAGCTTTCGCTTCCACACAAAACCACTCTTCATATTTCACCAGGTTGGCCCGTAACGGCGGTAGGCCCCGAACTTACAGGACGTTATGTAGGAAGGGAATTCAAGTCTATACCGGCCAAACGTTGGCTCGAATTTGCATCATTCTCGGATGTCCAATGCAGCATCAGCCTGAGGTTAGATCTTGTCTTCCTGGCTGAGCATAGATTTGTCCGAAGACTCATGCGGCAACAGGTAAGCTGGGGCGAGCACTACGTTGGCAAGTACAATCCGAGGCAGAGTGTAATGCTGAGCAATTCCCTCCAAGGATTTGTTCTCCATTACACCATCTTCGCTAAACAGGACCGTCGGACTCACTCCAAATTGCGTCCTCCGTCGCCGAGACGGCACCGAATTTGCGATTGATGATTCGGTTGCTCCAATCCATGACCAACAAGGGATCGCGACCGGCGCTGTCATCGTTTTCCATGTCGTATATCTGTAGCCAGAGCCATAGGAATAGAAATGTCCCATCTGGCGCAACACGATACCCTGAGTGATTTACCGAACCGGATTCTGCTGCAAGATCGGCTGCACCAAGCGATTGCACTCGCCAGCCGAAATAACACTCTGGTAAGAGTGTTATTTTTGGATTTGGATAAATTCAAGGAGATTAATGATTCCCTTGGACATGAATTCGGGGGCAAGGTGCTTCAGTCGGTAGTAAACCGTTTGTTAGCCTGTGTGCGTGCCTCTGACACGGTAAGCCGTTTGGGTGGAGATGAATTCGTAATTCTTCTTCTTGAAATAAAACAACCCGGCGACGCGGGAGTCAAGGCCGGAAAGATGTTGACCTCCATAAACGCGGCGTTTGTGATCGATTCTCACAAAATCCACATCACTGCAAGCATCGGGGTGGCTACGTACCAAATGACAGCAAGGACCCCGAGCACTAATCAAGAAGGCTGATAAGGCGATGTATAAGGCCAAAGAGCAAGGTCGCAACAACTATCGTTTCCAGACCGTTGCGTTAAACTGGCTGGCAGCATTTCCGGATCGCAAACCCCATGGTGCTATTTGTTGACGTCCTCATTTATTGACCGCGGTGATAATCACCAAAACCCGGCAACTATCCAAAATGGAACCGTTTTGGTCGGAACTTTGGTTATCCTATTTCGATGAAGAGAAGCGAACTAACCAATCAACAGAAACTACTCGTGCCCTGTCCGATCTGCGCTGCCGCCATCGGCGTGCCTTGTCAGATGTATTCAGGTCTACGGCGGCGCAACGGGCCACATGCAGAGCGAAAATATCAGGCGGTCCAAGCCATCGAGGAAGATTATGACTCACGTGTTCGCCAGCCAGCCGTGGCATCCTTTGTGCCCCAATCGAAGGAAAACCCAACCAGCTTAGAAAAAGGTTTTCACCTTTCAAGCAGTTAGCGCTCTGGAAGTCTAGGCAACAAAAAATGAAACGACGATCCAAGTGTTAACGTAGGACGAGAGGGAAAGAATTCCATTCGCCTGTATTTTGTCGAATTTCAAGATTGCATCGACCGAGGTTTTTTGACCCAAAATTCACGCCTACAGGTACCGAAGCTATTCCAGACAGTAGTGTCGCCTCACCTGTAGCAGTCAGGAGCAAACCTCCCGAATCCGTAACTATCCTGATTTCGTATGTACCTTCCGTGCTTCCCTCTGTTATCTGCCTAACGGCAATAGCGCGTTCAAGCTGTTCAGCCCAATCTGAATCCGCGGCGGCTTCAAAACACACAAGGTCCGAGGCTGACGAAACAAACTCGACAGTCTCGGCCCTCTTCTGTTCTCTCTTGAGGAATCTGTTGAAGCGGTGGTGGAAAACTCCAATTAGGTAGAATTCCAGATTGGATATGGGAGGTCGATGGTTCTGATTCCGCTGGCGGGTTTTCGCAACCGAGCGGAGCACTTGGTCCCAGATATCGGCTGCCAGTGCCGTCCTTTCTGCGCCTAGAGAATATACCGGAAGCGCCGTCTGGAACACGCGGCGAAAGATTCGTGTTCCTGGCACCGGCAAGCGTGTCTTTAGACCGCGGCCAGAATCGGAGCGGGTGACTATAGACACGCCACAATTGCGGATCATCGGGGACGACCTGTCCGCCGCCGTTCGGCGGCGGTTTGCGACGGTGAGGAACCTGTGGTGTCGAGTAAGTTCGCCAGGCCTCGCTTCGGGGCAGCAAAGACAGGTCTACCTCTTTTGCGGGTTGTTACAGTGCGGGTAGTGTGGCGGAAGCATCGCGTTGATCATGGGCCGTCGTCGCAATGGCGCTGAGAGATATGGTTGTTCCTTGCACCATCAGAGGGGGGACGCTGTCTGCTCGAACGCACTGACAATTCGACCTGATGACTTAGAAGATCGGTTGCTACGTGGGCTAAGCGAATCTGTTCTGCGGCCCGAAGCGATAGACTATGCCGTCGACCGTGTCCCTCAAGAGCTGCAACAGCGGTTTGAATCCTTCGATAGCGAGCTTGAGCGGTTAGGTCAGCGAAAGCAGCAAATTCATGCGGAGATTGCCCGCTTGGTTCAAGCCATTGTTGAAGGGCAGCCGTCACAAAGCCTCATGGCGGCGATTGGTGACCGGGAGCGCGAACTGCGCGAAATTACCGACAAGCTATTGGAACCACGGCCCGGCTCGCTTCGAGGAACTCTCGATGAATTGAGAAAATTCGCCACCGAACGGCTTGCAAATCTCCGAAACCTGATCTCGCATCCTGAGAGCGTTCACCAGGCTCGGGCTGTGATGGCGGAACAATTCGGAAAATTGACCCTAACGCCGATTCGAGAGAACGGAACCCTTAGTTAGCTGCGCGGGGCAAAGTGGACTTCTTCGGCGAAGAGGCCATGATACGCGTGGGTGGTGCCGGGGGGCCCGGCATGGACCGAACGTCTGCCGGTTCGTTTCGAGTGGTTGGCCGCGGCATGAGTCCGAAACGAACCTCCGAAACGAACCTCCGAAACGAACCTGTCTGGACTGGATCTCGGGACGTTTGACAGACGCCTAGCTTGGGCGGGTGTAGAGTCGCGCGGCTAGCCGGAATTGAGGATTGGGACGAGTGCGTTTACGGGGGCGATCAAGCGAATTGAAGGCGTTTGAGTTTGATGTGGGTGGTGCGGAGGTGGGCGAGGTCGTAGTGGACCTGCTGGGTGAGCCAGGATTCGGGGCTGCCGCCGAAAACTTTGGAGAGGCGGACGGCCATTTCAGGAGAGATGCCGCGTTTTCCGTTGACGAGCTCGGAGAGAGTGGTGCGAGTAACACCGAGGGCAGCGGCGGCTTGAGTGATGGTCAAGCCTAGCGGTTCGATACACTGGCGCAGGACAAAGCCGCCTGGATGGGGTGGATTCTTCATCGGCATGGTTGGTTCTCCTTCAGTGCCAATTCTTCCAAGGCAATCCTTCCGTGGCAATGCCTCAATGATAGTCGAGATAATCTACGTCGAACGCATCGCCGTCAGCGAAACGAAAGATCACTCGCCAGTTAGCCCGGACCGTGACCGCCCAAAAGCCTTTCATTTCACCCTTGAGAGGGTGTAGCCGGAAACCAGGTAGATCCATGTCGGCGACGGTCGCCGACGCTTCCAAACGAACGAGAATATCGCGGAGCCTGTCGGCGTGCTGGCTCACAACGCCGCGATGGTCGTCGTCTTCGTAAAGGCGTTTGAGGCCTTTGTGGCGGATCGACCGGATCACATCTTAGCGTAATGCGTTACGTAACGCATGTCAAGAAGTCAAACCGAACCAGGTTTAGTTTTCATTTGGACGCGCATCGGATCAGACGATCGAACAGAGCAGCTAACACATAGCAGTCCCCGCACACGGCAACTGAAGCTCTGATCCCATTGATTCACACATCTTGCGGTGTAGGGCTCATCGCGTCGCCGGTGTAGCGACACCTTTGATGAGTAGCCACAGCGCGAGCACGACTTGGAATACGAGCGCCGGCAGCCACTGGTTGTATCCGGTCAGCGGCCCGGTGGAGAAACCGGCGAGCTGCAGGGGCAGTACCACCACGAGCAGGCCCGACGCGAACACGCCCAGCCATGCGATTGAGACGGGGACCATCCGTCCGCGCAGGAGAAGATAGGAAAAGATCAAACTCCCCACGGCAAAGAAGATCGCACCGAGGGGGACGCTCGGGCCCGGCATCAGCAGAAACGCGCGCAGCGCGTTCGTTGTGGGGATGTCCGGGACACCCGTCCCGACCCCCGCCTTGGCCAGCCACAGCAGTCCCAGGTAGCCCGGGATGTTGTTGAGCGAACCGAGCACGCCTTCAGCAACGCGACAGACCAGGCCCAGCATTGCAAGCTCGTGGTCCTCGTCGCGCGTGATCCCGTACAGCGTCACGCCCAGCACGAGGGACGAGAGGCATTCGAGCAGCGTAATAAGGATGGCCAGCCGCACGTTTGTCGCGTACTGCCCGATGCGGGCGACCATCGCGGCACCACCGTAGCCGCCCCTCGCCTGGTGCATCAACAGCTCGATGCAGATACCGATCGCTGCGTAGAAAAGGTACGTGAATCCGGCGATTCTTGCGTTTGTGGTGCGTGTCATGTCAACTCCTCAGCGCTCTCGTGGCTCACAACGCCCATGTCGTCCCGCCGCCGATGTGAGTGAGTCAGTTCCATGACGTTCAGGCGCGGGCTGGTTCACTGAGCCCGTGCCCGCCAGTCCAGAAATCTCCGAGAGCTAACGCTCGAACCGCCGCCCAAGGCCATCGACTGGACGACATGGTTAGACGACGCCTGCCTGTGCTGCCCCGCTTACTCTATCGGGCGCAGCTCCAGAAGGTGATAATCCCTTCAGCAGGAGCCAAAAACCCATTGTCAGCTCGAAGAAGAAGATAGGAGCTCCATAAATCTCAACGGGGATAACCTTCGCAAGCTCTGGAAAGATGATGAACGAGAATGCGCAAGCTCCCATCAGAAAGGACGCAACCATTCCCCATGCCGCCAATGCTCTTGGGATGAAGCGGGACTTGAACCACAGATAGCAGAAGCAAGTACTTCGAAGCCCGGCGAGCACCAAGCCGACGTTATACGCATCGGCATGCGCACTGACCGACAGCCTTGCCAGGGCCTGCAACCGGTTCGCTTCGAATGCATGCAGGTAGTCCGCACCACTGAGTATCCGCAAAACATCGAAGTCACTGAGCGTGACGACGACCAGGGTTGCGGTCTCGATCAGCCCCCAGCCCGTGGCCAGCAACGCGAGGCTTCGATTGACTGGCATGAGGACCACGTAAAGACCAATGATCAGGACGACATCGAGCGCGAAGACAGTGAGATTACTGGCGGTGCCCAGACGAAAGAGCCGTTCGTGCGCCATGATGTTCTGCGCCGTTTGCGCGGCATTGTCGAAGGCGATGAGTTGGGTGCGTACGTAAAACTCGGCGAAGATCGCCGGCGGCAGCGCAAACAGATAAGAGAATCCCACAACTGTCGCTGCTTTGCGTTGTGATTCGTCGATGGTGCCGATTGTCATTCCGCTGCCCCACCGTCTCGGCGCCGCCTAACTAACTAGTTTCGGCCAACACTGCGAGGCTCGCAGTATAAAGCCGAACCCGCCCAGCCGGAAACGTCTGCAACTGTATGCGGTCCCAGGCACTTGGCGGAGGCGACGGATCCCGGCGAAGGCTGATTAGACCGCCGTGCATAATTCTTCGTCAGCGCGACGCATATCGCGGCGAGCCGGATAGGTCCCACCTGGTCACGCAGTGTTGACCTATCCGCTCGAGCACACGCTCGAATCGCGCTGTCGAGGTGGGGCGAATAGCTGCAACGCCTCGTGCCGGAGGGGTTTTGTTACAGGCTCTAAGGGCCTGTCCGGTTTCTTCCGCCGTTTACGATTTACCTAGTAGAGAACCAAGTCTGTCCCCTTCCGACGACCGCTTCCAGGAGACGAATATTATGAAGTCCAGCGAGTGGATTAGGAAAGAACCGAGGCGCGTCATGACTCTTCAGTTTCGAGCTCTTACTTTCGCTTCAATCTGCGTATTGGTGCTAGGAATGGCGGCCCACAATGGAACTGCCGCTACAATCTATGTCACTACCACTCAGCCGGGCATCGGCACTGGCGCGTGCTCTCTGCAAGAGGCGATCTACTCCTCCGTGCTTCACGATACGCTCGACGGGACCCATGGCATTGCCATTGATTCCACCGACCCCGACCATTTCATCACCACTGGGTGCGTGCTGGGCGCCGGCAATGACACCATTGTGCTGCCCACGAACGGCGTGCTGATGATGAACACTCTTGTGGATGGGGACGCCTACAATCCCTACGGGCCGACTGCCACTCCGCTCATCTCTTCCACCATCACGATTGAAGGCCACGGCGCGACCCTGCAGTGGGACACGACAGCAACGGGCAACGTCCGGCTGTTTGCGATAGGTGCGGTTTCCATCAAGACGCCGAACGGGACTGCCAGCGGCACGGGTAGCCTGACTTTACGGAACGTTTATGTCAAAGGCTTCCACGCCAAGGGCGGAGACAGTTCGGATGGTGCCGGGGGCCAGAATCGAACTGGCTACGCCCGCCTTTTCAGGGCGGCGCTCTACCACTGAGCTACCCCGGCACTGAAGAAATTCTAGAGACGTGCACTGTACGTGTCAATTATCCATCAACTTAATTATTTTTGCGCAGGCTAATTATTCTTGCGCGGAGTCGTCGAATTCGCGCATCCAGTTGCGGTTCTTTAGAACTTCGCGCGGTTTAGTGCCTTCCGATGGGCCCACGATGCCGTCTTTTTCCATGAGATCGATCAGCCGCGCGGCGCGGCCATAGCCGATGCGAAGCCTGCGCTGCAGCGTTGATGTGGACGCGCGGCCGGCGTCGCACACCACGCGGATGGCATCCTGATAAAGATTGTCGTCGACATCATCTGCGCCAGCCGCAGCTGTTTCAGATTCGGCGCCAGCTTCAACTTTGCCCTCTTCATCTTTCGGCGCCTCCAACAATTGCTCGTTGTATTTAGCCTGCGCCTGTTGCCGCCAAAAATCGCAAACTGAAACAATTTCATCTTCGCTGACCAGCGGTCCGTGAATGCGATGCAAGCGGGCGGATCCTGCGGGCAAATAAAGCATGTCGCCTTTGCCCAACAGCGACTCCGACCCGTTGGCGTCCAGAATAGTTCGCGAATCCACTTTGCTGGCCACACGGAAAGATATGCGAGCAGGGAAGTTCGCTTTAATCAGGCCGGTGATGACGTCCACCGACGGCCGCTGCGTCGCCAGAATTAAGTGGATGCCCACCGCGCGCGCCATTTGCGCCAGCCGCGTGATGGATTCTTCGACGTTGTTGGTGTCCACCATCATCAAATCGGCCAACTCGTCGATAACAATCACCAGGTAGGGAAGGGGCTTGTGTTCGCTCTCTTCCACGTTGTCGAACAGCGAGAGCGATTGCTGCTTCTGAAAAGTGCGATTGTACTGGTCGATATTACGAACGCCGCGTTGCGCCAGCAATTTCAGCCGGTTTTCCATTTCGCGTGTGGCGTTGCGCAAAACGTTCGAAGCAATTTTAGGATCGGTCACCACCGGCGCGATCAAGTGCGGAATATTTTCGTACAGATTTAATTCGAGGCGCTTGGGATCGACCAGCACTAATTTTACGTCGTCGGGGCTGGCCTTGTACAAAATGGACATCATCAGCGAATTGATGAACACGCTTTTGCCAGTGCCAGTCGAGCCCGCGATCAGCAAATGCGGCATGGCCGCCAAATCGGTCACCCGGATTCTTCCGTGCAGATCTCTTCCCATGGCCAGCGTGAGCTTGCTCGTGGAATTGATGAACTCAGGCGCTTCGATGATTTCGCGCAGCGCAATAGTTTGGCGCGTCAGGTTCGGCACTTCTATGCCGATGGTGGATTTGCCCGGGATGCGCTCAATCAAAATGGATTCGGCTTGCAGTGCGAGGCACAAATCTTCAGTCAGTCCAATGATGCGGCTGTATTTGATGCCCGCTTCCGGTTTGAATTCAAACGTCGTAACCACTGGGCCGGGATTGATTTGCGTTACGCGCCCTTGTACATCAAACTCCTGGCACTTTTCTTCAATCGCGCGCGCCCGTTCTTTCAACTCTGTTTCATCGAGCTTTTGGCCGCGTTCGCCTTCGCGCAACAATGAAACGGACGGCAGTTTGTAGTTCGTATGTCCCTTGGCGATCTTCGGCTCGGAGGCAGCTTTTCGAATGGCGGGCTTTTCTATCTCACGGTCCACTACGAAGATCGGCGCCTTGTGGCCTCGATCTCGTTCTCTTTCCGCGCGCTCCTCATCACGTTCTTCCTGTTCTTCCCGCCTCGACCTGAAAACGTCGCTTTCATCTTCCAGTTCAATCGTCCGGGAATTTTCGGTCAAAGCCGAATTGTTACCGACCGTTTGGGATGGCACCGGCTTTCGCCCCGAAAGCCGCGTCTCCGCCAGCCGCTTGCGCAGTCGGTCCTGCTCCCGGGTTCCACGCCATGCATGCCAGCGCGCTTGCACTTTTTGCAGAATGCCCAGCTTTTCGACGGCACCGATGGGTCCCTTCGGTCCGCTGGCCCACGCGTGTGCGCCGGAGAAAGAAAATCTTGTGGTCATGAACAATGCAGTGAGGAATAGAGCGACTGCTACCAGATTTGCGCCGATAGGATTGAAGCCAGTGCGCAACCCGCCGGAAACCAAGGAGCCCAGCATTCCGCCCGGTGGCACCGTCCCGCGCACATCCGGGAAATGCCAGAGCGTAAGCAGCGAAGGCAGCGCCAGCAACAAAAGTCCGTAGCCGATCAGCGTGGCAACCTGCGAATTAATTGCGCGATTTTTCAGCCAACGCCAGCCCAGCACCGCTAGCGCCATGGGCAGCAAAAACGCCGCGAACCCGAACACCTGGAACAGCAAATCGGCCCCATAAGCGCCCGCCGGCCCAATCCAGTTATTGGTGCTGACGGAATCGGGACCGTTGGCGCTTACATTCCAGGCCGCATCGTGCGGGGAATAGGAAATCAACGCCAGCGCCGTCAACACCGCCACGGTCACGCACAAAAATCCGATCAGCTCGTTGAGCCGCTTATTTTCAGTAGGAGTCAGAAGACGCAAGTATTTCTCCTCAGCAATTTTGGGGAAGGCTGAGTGACGCGGCGGGGCGTTGGCGCTATCGCGCACCCGCTAGGAGGAACAGGAACTGCACGATGATACCAAACGTCACGAAGGCGACAACCACTTTTATGTCCGGTGTTTCTTTGGCACAGAAGACCAACATCAACTTCACAATCCGACGTATGCGCCAGACAGAAGTTCGCAAGCAAATTCCATTCTGCCGTGAAAAATGTGGTTCTCGTCCACAAATATCTGTATTGACGGGAACAGTAAAAAGCCTAGGACGGCTCGTCCCCGCACCAGGGAGAGCCCTCAATGAAAAAGGTTTTTATAGCTATTATTTTGGTGCTGGGACTGTTTGTGTCCGCGCACCCTGCTTTAGCGAATCACATAACCGCAGCCACCGCCACGGTCAGTTGTACCGGTTATACTCTGACCGTCGACGCGGACTTACTGAGCGTCGGAACCGCATATACCATCGACTATACCTTCACGCTCACACCCGCTTCCGGTCCAGCAATACCGGTTACCGGTACCATCCCCTTCACGGCCGAAATGAGCACCTTCACCGACACGATTTCCGTTGACTGGCCCAACGGCCCGCTAGCCGCCTCTTTCACCGTGACCGGTACCGCAGTGCTGACTAGTAATCCTGGTGTCATCGTCCCCATCACGTTTAACGGGTCAAGCGCGGCAATGTTGACATGTGGCCTGGACGGCCGAATGACCGGCGGTGGAAGCGTGTTTGAAACCGATGGCACGCGCGTAACGCACGGATTCGAACTGCACTGTGATACCGAGGATGTACCGAACCGCCTTGAAATCAATTGGTCTGGCCATCGTTTCCACTTGGAGACCTTGGTTTCGGCGTTCTGTTCTAAAGACCCCATTATCAATGCCGGCCATCCGACCAACATTTTCAACACCTACGTGGGCGTTGGCACGGGACGTCTCGACGGCGTCGCTGGCGCTACCGCGCGCTGGACGTTCACGGATGCGGGTGAGCCGGGCAAGAACGACATGGCCACCATCGCGATCACAGACTCGTTAGGGAAGGTGGTACTCACGGTCAGCGGGAACTTGGACAGCGGCAACCAGCAGGCTCACGTCGACAACAAATAAAGCCGCCTATCACGAAACGCGCATCAAGAGGGCCTCTCCGGGGGCCCTCTTTTTCTAAAATGGCGTCACCTTGTCCGGGAGCCGTCCAACCGCGACTTACCCCGAACCGCGCAAGGCAGCATTACGATTTTTTTAGCCGATTCTTGAAGCGTAGTACAAGACCACTGCGCCCAAAATGATTCGATACACCGCGAACGGCGCAAATCCGTGTTTGCGCACCCATCCCATGAACCAGGCTACCGCTCCATACGCCACCACAAACGCGACGACCAGCCCGATCAGCAACACGACCCATTGATGTGCATCGATCTGCGCTACGCCGATCGGATTCTCATCTTTTCCCCGCAGTGACTTGAACAGGGAATAAGCCACGGCCGTCGTCATAGTGGGCATGGAGAGAAAAAACGAAAATTCCAGGGCCGCCGCTCTAGACATGCCCGCAACTTGCCCCGCCGTAATCGTGGACATTGATCGGGAAGTGCCAGGGAACACCCCCGACAATACCTGGCAGGCGCCGATCCACATCGCTTGTCCCAGGTTCATGTTTTCCATTCGCCACGTATGGATGCGGCTGTTCGCTCCGGCGGCTTCACCCGCAGCTTCCGACTTCGAGTTCATCAAGTCCACCAGCCACATCACCACCCCGCCAACCACCAGCGCCGTGCCCATCACGTACAAACTTTCCAGATTTTTGCCGATGACTTTGGTCAGTAGATAAGAAGGGAGCGCGGTAATCACGAACGCGATCATCACCAGGCTCAATGGGTGAGTGTATATCGTGCGATCGCCGCGTTCGCCGCGCGGGAACGTTGAAAGTAACTGCCGGATGTGCTCGCGAAAATAAATCGGTAAGGTGGCAATCGCGCCGATCTGAATCACGATGGTGTACATTTTCCAGTAGCCGCTCTGCAAGCTGATGTGCAGGAGCACTTCGGCGATGCGCAGATGCGCCGTCGAGCTAACTGGTAGAAACTCCGTCAATCCTTCGACAATTCCCAACACCACTGACATCAGATAATCGTGCAAGTCCCCTCCGGCGTTCTCTTAGCTTACACAAAGGCAGGCGTTGAACTGTGACAGTTTTTCACTTCTGCGCTCATTTATGAAGGGTTTGCCAACATTCCGAACGCCGAATAGTAATGCCTCACAAAAATTGAAAAGAGCCGGGGGTGCCCATCCTCGGCCTTTTGGAGGGTGGGTCTTTTAACGTGGAAACATTATGGCCCATAAGCACGAAGTTTCTGATTTCTTACTAGCATGACGCTCACGCTCGTTTGACTCGCTATTCGTCAGCGACGTTATTGTTTTTGTCCGGATCGAAGGGCTTTCCTCATTTCATAACCATCGATGCGGCTCAAATAGTAGCGCTTCAAAGTACCTTCCACGATATAACCGTGACGTGACCAGAAGTTTACAGCAGCGTGATTATTCACCGCCGTTTCCAAGTACATGCCACGTACTCCCTGAGCGTAGAGACTTCTTTCCGCTGCGTTCAGCAGCAGCGAGCCCACACCGCTCCTGCGATGGAGCTCGGCAACATCCAGCGTGATGATGTGCGCGACTGGCCCATCCAGCTCACTTAAAATGAACCCGGCGATATCGTCTTTTTCTACGGCAACCAGACATTCGGCAGAGGAAAGCCCCAAAAAATAACGCAACGTGGTTTTTGAATACGCGATGCCGCGCGGAAAACAGCTCTGATCAAGCTTGTAGAGGGCATCAAAATCTTGCGCTTCGTAGGCACGCACCAGCACTTCAGGGCGACGCCGCTGGCGGAAACCGCAATTTGAACACACCAATCATGTCGTCACGATAGCCGCGAAGCGCCTTTTGAATTGTTACCGCTCTGCCAGTTTAAAGCCCAGCCTGATTGTTAGCGCAATGCCGGTTCAGAGCTTAACGGTCACGGTTTTTACTTCCGTGTAGTTGGCGAGTCCATATTCGCCCAGTTCGCGCCCGATGCCGGATTGCTTAAATCCGCCAAACGGCGCGGCGGCATCGAACACGTCGTAGCAGTTCACCCACACCGTTCCGGCGCGTACATTGTCAGCGATAGCGTGAGCTTTAGTGATGTCTTTGGTCCAAACCGCCGCGGCCAGCCCATACAGCGACTTGTTGGCGCGCTCCACCACTTCGCCAATATCCTTGAAGCGCAGAATAGACATGACCGGCCCAAAAATTTCTTCCTGAGCGATCTTCATGTCGTCGTTCACATCGGCGAACACCGTGGGCTCGATGAAAAATCCCTTGTCGCCGACACGATTGCCGCCGGCCATCAGCTTGGCTTTTTGCTGCTTGCCGGAATCAATGTAGCCCATCACCTTAGTAAATTGCTCCTGGTCTACCTGCGGCCCCTGCTCGGTATTTTTATCAAATGGATTGCCGACCGTCCGCTTCTTGGCGCGCGCCGTGCTGCGCTCGACGAACTCGTCGTAGACCTTGTCCTCCACGAACGTACGCGAACCCGCGCAGCAGCATTGTCCTTGATTGAAGAACAACGCGAAGTGCGAGCCTTCGATAGCTTTATCCATGTCCGCGTCCGCGAACACAATGTTGGGACTCTTGCCGCCCAGCTCCAGCGTGACGCGCTTCAGATTCGATTCCGCCGCCGCTTTCATCACCAGGTGTCCCACTTCGGTCGAACCTGTGAACGCCACCTTATCCACGTCCATGTGGCGCGCCAGCGCTGCCCCAGCAGTCGGCCCGTAACCCGGCAACAAATTCAAAACGCCGGGAGGGAACCCCGCTTCCAGCGCCAATTCACCTACGCGCAAAGCAGACAAAGGCGTCTGCTCCGCAGGCTTCATCACCACCGTGCAGCCGGTGGCCAGTGCCGGGCCCAGTTTCCATGCCTGCATCAGCAGCGGAAAATTCCACGGAATAATCTGCGCCACTACGCCTACAGGCTCATGCTTGGTGTACGTAAAATAGTTGCCGTTCACCGGAATGGTTTTGCCCTGAAGTTTGTCCGCCCATCCCGCATAATAGCGGTAACATGCGATGGTCAAAGGCAAGTCCGCCGCGCGCGCCACGCTGTACGGCTTTCCGTTATCCAGCGCTTCAAGTTGCGCGAGCTCATCCAAATTTTTCTCGATCAAGTCCGCAAGCTTAAACATTAAGTTGCCGCGTTGCGATGCGGTCATCTTGCGCCACGGCCCTTTTTCAAACGCCGCGCGAGCAGCGGCCACCGCCTTATCCACATCCGCGGCATCCGCTTCCGCGATTCGCGCGAGCTCTTCGCCCGTCGAGGGATTGATGGACGGAAACGTTTTTCCCGAAGCGCTGTTTACCCACTGCCCGTTGATTAGAAGTTTGGTGGCACCGATCTTAACGTTCGGTTCCATCACGGTTGTTGCTGTAGCCATTTTCAACCTCCTATTATGTTTAATGAATTCGACGCTGCGGTGGTTAGTCTCGCTGGGGAAGCCCAATCCGCCTGTCGCTGAGTATCATTTAGCAATCGCGCGGCAACCATTCGCCCCACGAATGAGCCGCCGAAAAGAAGCCTATACCCCCGCTCGAATCGAGGCAAGTCCCCTCGGGAAGAACGTCGTTCGGGGACAATTGATTGCTATCCGAAAAAGATGAAGCGTCAGTGGATCTACGAAGGAGGGTGGCACACCTTTAAGTCACTAGAGGATCTGGGTGGCCTACTCTTTGCGGTTTTTGATTTTTACAAAGGGTGGGCGCTTCTGAATTCGCCCTATCGCAACTAAAGCTAAATTTCCTCGATCTTGCGTTCCGGGATTACACCGAGTATTTCAGGGGTCGATTGCGGCTTGGATGGACCGCTAATATAGCCGGTCTGAGGCCTGGCAGTATTCAAATGTCCCGCGCTGGGCTGCATGCTGGCACCCACCGCTTGCGCGCGAGCTAGCTCCACGTTCCCAGCTCGCTGTTGATGAATGGGTTTGCTCAGCCACGAGGTGATGGGCGTGCCCGTCAATCGGAGAAACGGTTGCAGCCCCTTTGCAATTACACTACGACGCGCACCGCGTATACGATAACCAGCGGAGTGCAGCGCAGCCGTCGACGACTGATATACGCGGCTATTCGCATCCGCTTCCGTTGAAGTTGTTTGCGGCGATTGCCAAAGCCATCCGTAAAATCTAGAAATACAATCTTCACAACGAAACGGCCGGATCAGTACGATGGACAGAAAAACTCGCTCCCCAAGACTGCGCTTCGACCTTCTCAATCGAGAACTGCCACAGTTGGAACAAGTCATTTATCTAGCTCGCCCATGCGCGCCAAAAAATATCAGAAATGCGTGAAAGACACAATACACGCGTTAATCTAGCTCCATCCGAGTCAAGCAGTAAATGATTTGGAATTAGTAGGTTACGCGTCGAGTAGAAATGCCAAGAGAAGGGAATTACTACTACCGTCGGACCGTTTGACGCACGGACACACCGGATACGCTGTTTGCATTTTCCAAAGCGACTTCGCGCATTTCTTTAGGCTCGAAGGCAAACGGCAAAACTGCCGTCTTCCCTCGGCCGAGAAACACAGTGCTGATTTCCCGTCCGCACGCCGCCAAAAACATCGGCCACCCTCGCGCCAACACACCCATGGCAACACGATAAAGCCCAGCCCTACATGCTGACTTGATCCAGAAAAATACCGGCGCGCCCAGCACCGCGTATCGTTGCCTTCGCAATTTCGGGCCGCCCGGATACACGCCGGTTTTTTCCCGTTCTATTACTTTGTACAGTCCCGCAACCATGGCGTGAACTTTATGCCGCACATTGCTCGAATGAATTCGATAGCCCTTCGTGGTAGG
Source organism: Candidatus Acidiferrales bacterium (assembly GCA_035603415.1). GTDB lineage: Bacteria > Acidobacteriota > Terriglobia > Acidiferrales > UBA7541 > Acidiferrum. Next base: position 15,148 of record DATNKL010000173.1, on the reverse strand, counting down.
CGACAAAATCTGAATCGCTGGCCCGGAGTTCGAGAGCTTCATCAACATATCGATATCTTCAAACGGGAAAAATTTGTCCGTCCAGCCTTGCACCTGTTCAAAGGCTTGGCGCTCGATCACGATCGCGCTTCCGCCGGCCTGATAGCGCCTGTCTCTCTTCATCAACAATTCATACTCGGCGAATTCAATTTGGTGAGGAACGTTTTCTGGTCGCAACTGTTGCAAGGAACTATCGAACCACTGCATGCAGCTCAGAATAATTTTTGGCCTTTTCATGTCCACAACGTGGTCGTACACATCCAGTGCCCACGGCAGCAGCACATCATCGCCATCCAGAAATACAAAATATTCGCCACTGGCCATGGCCGCTCCCAGATTCCGCGAAGTGGTGCAACTCTGGTTGGTTTGAAAAGCCGCAAAGCGAATCTTGTCGCCGTACTCTTTGAGGATTTGTGGCGAAGCGTCGCTGGAAGCATCGTCAACCACCACAATTTCTTTTGCTTCGTAGCCTTGCGCCAAGGCGGAGTTCACCGCATCCCGGATATACGCACTCTGGTTATGGCAGGTGATGATTATGCTGAAGCGCGGCGCCTCCAGCAGGCTGGCTCTGAGCATGCGGGAAGTTTAACACCAGGCCACCGCGTGGGAGCAACATCGGCCTGCGATGTTGCGTTTTTGCAAACCCCGCGCGTTCCGCCAAGGCCAAAGCTTAGCTGCGCGGCAATTCCACGAGAAAATATCACTTCGCGACTCTACGAGTGTTCACTAGCGGTTTGCTCGGCAGTCGCCGGCGATGCCGGACGTCCCACAATGTACGCCACGCTGGCGCTAGCCAGCATCAATAACGCCGCCACGTAATACGGCGCGCCCGGCACATGCACGCTCACACGCCGAGAAATCGCGATGGCGAAAACCTGCGTAAATAGCAACGGGCCAATCATCCCGGTAATCGCTCGCAGACTATTGACGGCCCCTTGCAGCTTTCCCTGTGAAGTGGGATCCACCCGCTGGGACATCAACGATTGCATCGCTGGTCCGGCAATGCCCCACAAAGCAATTAAGGGAATGGCCGCGAAGGCCATCCATCCGCGCGACGCCAGCCCAAATCCCATGAAAGCCAGAAAACCAAACATCAACCCGGACAGCAAGCTGTACCGCTCTCCAAAGCGCTTCACAAAGGGACCGACAAGCAGGCCAGACGCGAGGCTTACGCACACGCCAACCGCGGCCAGCGAAAGTCCAATGGTGCGTTCACTCCATCCATAACGGTAATCGGCATACAACACGAAAATCGTGGGCAGTACCTGGTGCGCCAAATAATAAAGCACCGTAACGATGGCCAGACCGCCAAGCTCCGGATGAGAACGCAAAAGCGTCAAAGAACCAAGCGGATTCGCCATGTGCCAGGCTTTTTTCGCGCGGCGCTCCAGAGGCAGCGACTCCGGCAAAATGAAGTATCCATACATAGCGTTCGCGAGGCTTAGCCCCGCAGCGACCCAGAAGGGACGCCGCAAATGCACGTTGCCCAACAGTCCGCCCACCGCGGGGCCGATAATGAATCCAAGTCCAAAAGCTGCGCTGATCAGTCCAAATTGTTTGGCGCGCCGCTCCGGCGGAGTGACATCGGTCACGTAGGCAAATGCACTGGAAATATTGCTCGTTGTGATCCCGGAAATGACCCTGCCCACGAACAGCCAGCCCAGTGTCGGCGCCAGCGCCATTAAAATGTAATCGAAGCCCAACCCGGCGCAGGAAATGAGGATGATCGGGCGCCGTCCAAAGCGATCCGACCATGCGCCCAATATGGGAGAAAAAATAAACTGCATGGTGGCCCATGCGAATCCGAAGTATCCGGTGATACTCGCGGCACTCGCAATGTTGCCACCTTTGAATTGGATGATCAGATTGGGCAGGACCGGCGCAATGATGCCGAGGGCCAGAAAATCCAGCAGAATAGTTATAAAAATAAAAATAAACGCAGCCTGGCCAAAACGCGACGTGGGAAGGGGCGAATCCGGTCCGTCCGCGACCTCTCCAGCGACCCCGCTAGACACTCTTTCTTGATTGGATGGAATCGAATCAGCCATTAGAAAAAATGCTGCGCTAGACTTCCAGAATCACCGGCAAAATGAGCGGGCGCTTGGACGTATGTTTATTAATGTAACGCTTCAGGTCCACGCGAATTTTTTCCTTGATGACGCTCCAGTCGGATTTTTCTTCCGCGTTGGATTGCTCCACAGTATTAATAATCACCGCGCGAGCGCCGGCAATTAATTCCTGGCCGTTGTCGCTCATCAATCCACGAGTGACGATTTCCGGATGCGATTCCATTTTGCCGGTGTGTTTGTCGATGGCGATGATGGACACCACCACGCCGTCCTCGGAAAGATGCTTGCGGTCGCGTATCACCACTTCTTCGATTTCTTCCAGCGAGCCGGAATCCACGCACACTCGCCCTGCCGTCACCGGATCGCGACGGTGCACGCCGTCTTCTGTGAATTCGATGGTCTTGCCATCTTCGAGCAGTAAAATCTCGCCGGAAACGCAGCCAATCTGGTGCGCCAGCGCCGCATGCCTGAAAAGATGCCGGTATTCGCCGTGTATCGGGATGAAATATTTCGGCTTCACTAGTTGCAGCAAAAGTTTTTGTTCTTCCTGGCTGGCATGGCCGGAAACGTGAATCGTGCCCGCGGAATTATCGTAGTAAACCAGCGCGCGCCTGCGAAACATGTGATCCAGCATGCGAAAAATTGCTTTTTCATTGCCGGGAATGATGCGCGCGGAAAGTATGACCGAATCATTCTCGTCCACCGATACGAAGCGGTGATTGTCCACCGCGATGCGCGACAGCGAAGACATGGGCTCTGCTTGGCTGCCGCTAGCCAGAATCACGATGCGCTTGGGGTCGAAGCCGCGAATGTCCTGTGGCCGCACCACCATGCCGTCTGGAATCCGCAGGCACTCGAGCGAATGCGCGATTTCCACGTTGTCGACCATGCTGCGCCCCACGAACGCGACTTTGCGTCCCACGCGCGAAGCGATGTCGATGACTTGCTGGATGCGATGGATGGACGACGCGAAACACGACAAAATCACGCGCCGCGGCGCCGAGCGGCAAAGCTCCTCAATGCGTGGCACGATGGCGCGCTCCGACGGCGTGAAGCCCGGGCGCTCCACGTTCGTCGAATCACTGAAGAGCGCCAGCACGCCTTCGTTTCCATAGCGCGCAAATGCGTGCAGATCAAATGGCACGCCGCCCACCGGCGTCTGATCGATCTTGAAGTCTCCAGTATGGATGATCACTCCGACCGGTGTGCGTATCGCCAGCGCCACGCAATCGATGGTGCTGTGCGTCACGGAAATAAATTCGACTTCGTATGGCCCGATTTCCACTCTTCGGCCGGGTAATACTTCGCGCAGCGTCGTCGATTGCAGCAGGCCCGCTTCTTCCAGGCGTTTTTTTACCAGCGCCAGCGTAAATCTCGTACCGTACACCGGCACGTTCAGATCACGCAGAATATATGGCAGCGCACCAATGTGATCTTCGTGGCCATGCGTCAGCACGATGGCCCGCACGTGCGCGCGGTGCTGCTTTAAATACGTAATGTCCGGGATGACCAGGTCCACGCCCAGCAGCTCCGACTCCGGAAACATCATGCCCGCGTCAATGACGAGAATGTCCTCGCCAAACCGCAGCGCCATCATGTTCATTCCGAATTCGCCTAGACCGCCGAGGGGAATTACCGTGAGGGATTGCGAACTTTTATTCAACGAAACGTTATTCAATGAAGCGTCATCTCCAAAACGCGTTGCTGAATCGTATCATAGAGCAGTCGAGAGAAATGGACGCCCGCGATGTGTAAAATCCTGGATGCACGCGAATAAATTTAATTTACAGCGCGCGATAGGTACTTTCCGTAGTACCCCGCACTTTACGTCCACGTCCGAACTTTAGCGCTTATTCTTCGACTTCATTTCCAATCCAAGCAACCCGGAGGGGTGCCCATCCTCGCCCTTTTGGAGGGTTCACCTGCCGTGGCAGGTGGGTCTTGTGACGTGGGAACATCATGAATTATCCGGCAAATGACCGCACTAACGCGGACCACCGGCGAACAGATGCACAATTGAAACCAGAATGACCGCTCCCAAAGTTGCCGCGGCCAGCGAATAAATAAATCCACCGCCCAGGATCCCCAGGTGCACAAATATCCATCCGCCGAGAAGTGATCCGACCAGTCCCAACACAATGTCGGTAACGCAGCCATATCCTTCGCCGCGTGAAATTTTTCCCGCCAGCCACCCGGCGATCAAGCCAATCACGATCCAGCCCAGTATGCTGCGCCGGTACTCCACTTCCACGACCCGCGTTTCCAAAAATATCGCTAACATCGTCGCAATCATGGTGCCTCCGCAAATCGCGTACGTGCGTCCGCAATAATGGCGGCTAGTCTATCAAAAATAAGGCGTTGCCTTATAACATTTCGGTAACATTCCAGCAAAACTCAGCGAGTTTTTAGAATCGTGGCGGAATGCGCTACAAGACGGCTTTACTTAAGCTGACAGTTTCCGATCAGCGGCTTCCGGCAGCGACTGGTTATATTAAACTGTGGAGATGGTGATGAGGTCTTTGATCTTTGCTCTCTGTGTTGTGTTTGCGTTTGGCGGTGTGAGCGCGCAGCAGACTACTTGGCAGCCATCGCCGGGACATACGCAAGTGCCGATATGGCCGGGGGCGGCACCTGATGCACAGCCTGCTGCGGGGCCGGAGGTCGCTAAGACAACGGGGAAGGAGTTCCTGGTTGCCGGCAGGCCGGTGGTGGGGGTGAGCAACGTGTCGCGGCCTACGATGACGGTGTATTCGCCCGAGAGAAAGAATACAGGCGCGGCGGTGGTTGTGTTTCCTGGCGGGGGCTATGAGGATCTGGCCATCGATCTTGAAGGCACGGAGGTCTGCGACTGGCTAACGTCGAGAGGGACCACGTGCGTGCTGTTGAAGTATCGCGTGCCGGGTGAGGGACTGTATCCGAAATTGGCACCGTATCCAAAATCAGGGCCGTATCCGGAATCACCGATGGCGTTGGAAGATGCGCAGAGGACGGTGGGGCTGGTGCGCTTGCACGCGGCGCAGTGGCACATCGATCCACACAAGATTGGTGTGCTTGGGTTTTCGTCCGGCGGGCATCTGTCGGCAGCGATGAGCACGCACTTTGATAAGCGTTTGTACCCGGCTGTCGATGCCGCCGACAAAGAGAGTTGCCGCCCGGATTTTGCAGTGGCTATTTATCCGGGGCATCTGTCGCTTTCCGCGGCGGAATGGGACGCCAACCAAGGCGCCAGAAAGTTTGCGATTCGAAAGCCGGAGCATGAGACGATGGCCGATAAACAATTTGGATTAAATCCCGATATTCCTGTCACCCGCCAGACGCCCCCTACGTTTTTGCTGCAGGCTGAGGATGACCACGTGGACAACGTAAACGACTCGCTGGCGTACTACATTGCGCTGAAGAAGGCGGGGGTTCCCGTGGAGATGCATTTGTACGCGCAGGGCGGGCATGCGTTCGGGCTGCGGCGCACGGAGCTTCCGATAAACCGGATGGCCTCAGTTGGTTGAGGCGTGGCTGGGGACGATCGGAATGATTCCGAAGTGATTCGTATTTGAGGCGCAAATATGCAATCTGATCGCAATCTCACAGTCAGAATCGCACACCGCACGATCTTAATCCTGATCAATTTCAGTTTAGGAGATTAGGGTTAGCGGACTCGTTCACCGAGCCTGCTTACTTCCGGCAGGCTGCTGTTGTGTCATGCAATGTATCGTTCCTAGCCCGAGCACCAGATCGCGGCAAGCGACGCCCACAACTTGCGTGTCAGGGAAGAGTTCGGCAAGTTTATTCAGGGCAACGCGATCGTTTTCATCGTTGAACGTCGGGACCAGCACTACTCCGTTGGCGATATAAAAATTTGCATAGCTCGCCGGAAGCCGCTGGCCGTCAAAATAAACGGCCTTAGGCATTGGCAGCGTTTCCACCCGCAGCACGGCCCCATCCTGATCCGTCATTTGTTTCAGCCGCGCCAGATTTTCCTGCAAAGCCGCGTAGTTTTCGTCCGTCCTATCGTGTTCTACAACGGTTACCACTGTCGTCGGATTTACGAAACGAGCCAAGTCATCCACATGCCCATGAGTATCATCGCCGGCAATTCCACGATTCAACCAAAGCACCTTTTGCACTCCCAGATATTTGCGAAATATTTCCTCGTAATCCTCGCGCGTAAATCCCGGATTGCGTTCCTGCGCTTTGCTGAGCAGACATTCTTCGGTAGTCACCAATGTTCCGCGGCCGTTCACGTCGATGCTTCCGCCTTCCAACACCACCCGCCTGCCCTTATGAACCGGTTGCCAAAGCCGATGTTTCGGCTGGCAATTCACGTTTTCAACCACCAACGCATCCTTCTTGTGATTCAGGTACTTCGCCCAGCCATTAAACAAAAAATGATTGTAGGCCACGTCGCCATCGGCGTTCCGAACGCAAATCGGCCCGGAATCACGCATCCACCCGCGATCAGTGGGTACACAAAAAAAATCTATGGCGCCAAGATTTGCTCCCGCCTTCTTCAAAATAGACCGCACGCGTAATTCAGCCGCGCGATTTTCAACCAGCAAAAAACCGCGCTCCACCTCTGACAGCAAACGCACGATTTCTGCAAAGGCCCACGGAATCGTCGCGAACTTTCCCGGCCAGTCCGTCACTTCGTGCGGCCAGCCGAGCCACGTAGCCTCGTGCGGCTCCCACTCCGCGGGCATGCGATACCCAAGATCGCCCGGCGTTGAATTTTTGGAAATCGCGCGAGGTCGCGGCATTATTCCGCGAGCCAACGATTCAGGATTGGCTGATACGCGTCAATGCGCCGATCGCGTAGAAATGGCCAGTTTCGCCGCGTATCTTCACTCAGCGCGGGATCGCATTCGACCACCAGTATTTCTTCGCGATCATTGGAGGCTTGCGAAACTACTTTGCCAAACGGATCGGCGACAAAAGAATTTCCCCAGAATTCCAGTCCGGCATCACCTTTCACCAGCCCGCCTTCAAAACCCACGCGGTTCACTACCGCGGCGTAAACTCCATTGGCAATCGCGTGGCTCCGTTGAATCGTTTTCCACGCGTCCAGCTGCGCGGCTCCGAATTGTTCCTTTTCGTGCGGATGCCAACCGATGCTCGTGGGATAAAAAATCACCTGCGCTCCGCTCAAAGCCGTCAATCGCGAACCTTCCGGGTACCACTGATCCCAGCAAATCTGCACCCCGATGCGCGCGTATTTCGTATCGAAATTAGGGAAGCCCAGATCGCCAGGCGTAAAATAAAATTTTTCATAATAAAGAGGATCGTCAGGAATATGCATCTTGCGGTATTTCCCGAGAAATGTTCCGTCCGCATCCAGCACCGCGCAGGTGTTGTGATAAATTCCCGCGGCGCGCCGTTCGAAAAGCGAAATCACCAGCGCCGCGCTACACTCTTTTGCGACCTTTGCCAATTTCTCGGTGGTTACGCCGGGCACCGGCTCCGCCAGATTAAATAATTCCGCATCTTCGGTGCGGCAGAAATACTCGCTGCGAAATAATTCGTGCAGCGAAATGATTTGCGCTCCGCGCGCCGCCGCTTCGCGGATTTTCTCGATCGCATGCGTGAGATTTTCCTCCGCCTTCGTCGTGCACTTCATTTGCACCAAGCCGATGGTAAATTTATCTGCCATAAAAGAATTTTAACACGTCCGTTCGAACCCGCCGGCGTGCTGTTTTGTTCTTCCTTTCTTGGCGAGTTTGTACTATCAATCTGTGCGCGGTTCAACGCGAATCATTTTTTACCGAAATGTCTGCGCACTTCGCGGCGATTGTCGTAGCATTTGATATCCAGGAGATGCAATGCCGAAGCAGTCCAAGAAAACAGTAACCGGCCGCGTGCTTCATGATCCCGTCAGCGATAAGTTGCGGCCGATTTTCCCGTTGGATCTTTCCAAATGCCGCACCATCGATGAACTGGTGCGCGCCATGGGCGACACTGCTTTCACTGGCCGTCAGATTGGCGATGCCGCCGACGTTTTGGAAGCCATGGCGCGAGATAAAGACTGCTTTGTGGCCATGACTCTCTCCGGCGCTCTCACCGTCGGCAAAATGGGATTGATTTTTTGCGATCTTATCGAATCTGGAATCGTAAAAGCGGTTATTTCTACCGGTGCCTTGATGGCTCACGGCCTTGTGGAGGCCACGGGACGCTCCCATTTCCGCTACGACGACAAGAAAATGGATGACAACGAGCTTTTTCAAGCTGGCTACAACCGCGTCTATGATTCTCTCGAGCCCGAATCAAATCTCGATCACGTTGAAAAAGTGATGGAGCGCGTCCTGAACAATTGGGACGCCGAAGAAACGGTTTGCAGTTGGAAGGTGCATCAACGCATCGGCGAGTATTTGCATAAAACCATGCCGGGGCGGGGAATTCTAAAGTCCGCGTACGAAAAAAACGTTCCTGTTTTCGTTCCCGCCTTCACGGATTCCGAGCTGGGCATCGATTTTGCGCTCCACAAGATTCTCCGCCTGAAAGATAAACGCCCTTTGCTGCGCTTCGATCCCTTCGAGGATTTCGAGAAGTTTGCCAACATCATGCTGGCTACCAAACGCATGGGCATTTTCACCGTCGGCGGCGGGGTACCGCGCAACTGGGCACAGCAATTCGGTGTGTACGCGGAGCTTCTCGCGCGTCGCGGCTACAAGGAAATTCCGCTAAAACGCTACAATTACGGCGTGCGTATTTGCCCCGAACCAGTTCACTGGGGCGGGCTGAGCGGGAGCACCTACACAGAAGCAGTGTCGTGGGGAAAATTTGTTCCCCGCGAAGAAGGTGGTCAGTTAGCGGAAGTTTTTGAAGACGCTACCGTAGCGCTGCCATTGATTGTCGGGGCGGTGCTTGATCGCGTCGGATATTTCAAACGAAAATAAATGGATATTTGCGCCGGATCGAAAACTACTCGCTAACAGGAATAACAGAAACAAGCTGTGAAGGAAATTCGCGCCGAATTTTTCAGAACCGCTTTCGTCTAATCGTCTTCGCCAATCAAAATAGCCGCGCCCAGCACGGTAGTCCACAACCCGCGTTTATCCCCCACCGCCGACTGCGTCACATTCATGGTGCGCACGATTTTATTTGAAATTCGGTAAACTTCCTTTTTTTCATCAAACGACAAATCCGGATCGAATTCCACATTCAGCGTGGTCGCCAACATTTCCGCCGCCAACTCTTCCGCATATTCACCGGCAACTTCTTCCGTTTCGCCGAAGGAATGATGCTCCGACAAATATCCGTACATGGATTTATCGCTGGGCAACGCCAAACCGATGCTCGCGGCGATCAGCCGATGCGCTTCTTTGGTGGAATTCTCGCTGATCACCGTGAATGCCACTTGTCCCGGCCTGATGTGCTTCAATCCTTCGCTGCGTGAAATTAATTTACAGTTAGGAGGGAAGATCGACGAAACCCGCACGATGTTGCACGCCGCAATTCCTGCGTTACGCAAGGCCAGCTCAAAACTCGAAAGCCTTTCGCGATGTTTACCGACGCCTTTAGTGAGGAAAATCTTTTTAGCGACAAACGCCATGGACCGGGTGGCCGTGCCTCCGTGAGTTAGTTAACGCAAAAAATTTTCCGCTGTGGAAAAGTAACAAGAAGGTATTGCAGTGTCAACGCAATTCCAGGCCTCGCAGCGCATTTGGCGTCAATAAAAACAGAATTTAACCGCGCGCTACTCTTTCGTTCCCGCAACGTGCCGCAAAAGTTTCCCCAGTGGTTTGCAAAGCGCCAAAATCTGCCCTAAATCCGTAGGCGTAAAATCCGGACCGGCGGTTGCAAGGCTGGTGCCCTTGCGGCTAATCTGGATAATCCCCACAACTCTTCCATCCGACAAAATCGGAGCGCTGATAATTTTCTGAATCGCTTCAGCGGTGGCGTTTCCGACTTTTATGCCTTCGAACACACTGGCGTGGCGCACCGCCGCGAATTTATTGTTAATTTCCGGCCGGCTTTCTCTGGCCGTGCGAGCCGCTAGCGCCGAATTGCTCGACAACGGGATGTATCCGACTTGATGTAGAGCCTCCGGCGCCAAAAAATAGAGGTGCTTCCACCGCGAGGACAATCCCATTATGGCCACTTCATCGGGTTTCACTCCCAGCGATTTTGCGATCCGATCGGCCACGGATTGCAGAGAAAGTTTGTTGCCTCCTTCTCCATCAGCGCTCAGCGCGCTCGCCAGCCTTTCCAACTCGGTAACCAAACTAAAATTTGGATTCATGAAGTTGTGGGTCAAAACCGCGTGCCGGAATACAACACTATCCGTTCGTCCGTCAACGTTGAATTCTACAAGTTAAATTGTACAGGCGAGTGGCGCGCCGGATCGCAAAAAAATCCCTTACCCTTTCGCATTGCATACGGTATTCGTCTGACGGCACAAACTTGCAACGTTTTCCTCAACTCCCTATACTGAATTCGCCGCGTTTCTTGAGCGTCCTTGCTTTCTCAATCTCCTGCAAGGGACTTTCGCGGCGGAGAGGGCATGTCCGCGACCGCCACCGAGGCAAATTCAAGTTACCTTCTTCGCAAACTTCATTCTTTAACCGGCGTTGTTCCTGTTGGTGCATTTCTAGCCGAGCATTTCTGGTCCAATAGCGCGGCGTTGGTCAGCGCGCAAAAATACAATCAAACTTCCGAGGATTTGCAGACCATTCCGTATCGAGTTTTCGTCGAATGGATATTTATTTTTCTGCCCATTCTGTATCACGGCGGTTACGGCGTGTACATCTGGCTTCACGGACAGTCCAACGTTTCGCAATATCCGTGGGTGCGCAACTGGCTCTACACTTTGCAACGTTGGACCGGCCTTGTGGCCTTCGTTTATATCGGCTGGCACCTTTACACCGAGCGCTGGATTACTCATGGCCGTTCCACTTACGCAACCGTCGCGAATGATTTGGCAAATCCCTGGTATTTCGCATTTTTTGTCGTTGGAGTGCTGGCCTCTTCTTTTCATCTCGGCGTGGGCATCTGGAATTTTCTCTGCAAATGGGGACTTGCGGCCACTGCTCGCGCGCAACGCGCCGCTGGACAGTTGGGCGTTTTGGTCGGAGTAGTTTTCAGCGTCGTTGGCGTATTAATAATTCTCAGTTTTCGCCTGGACTGGCACCCGTTCGCGTCCTACTTAACGAAATGAAACAGCTTTAGGCACATGAAACAGCCCAAAATTATCGTGGTTGGCGGCGGCCTCGCCGGATTGATGGCCACCATTCGTGTCGCCGAAGCAGGCCTGCCGGTCGATTTATTTTCCATCGTGCCGGTGAAGCGCTCGCATTCCGTTTGCGCTCAGGGCGGCATCAACGCCGCAAAGAATCAAAAGGGTGAAGGCGACAGCACCGCCAAGCACTTCGATGACACCATTTACGGCGGCGACTTTCTCGCCAATCAGCCGCTCGTAAAACGCATGTGTGAAGCCGCTCCCGGCATCATCGATCTGCTCGACCGCATGGGCGTGATGTTTAATCGCACGCCGGAAGGACTCCTCGACTATCGCCGTTTCGGCGGCACTTTATATCACCGCACCGCTTTCGCCGGCGCCACTACCGGGCAGCAGCTGCTCTACGCTCTCGATGAACAAGTCCGCCGCCACGAATCCGAAGGCAAAGTTCAGAAATTCGAAGGCGCGACATTTCTTTCCGCGGTGCTCGATGAATCCGGCGTATGTCGCGGTATTTGCTCCATGGATTTGCGTTCCATGGAAGTCACTACGCACGCCGCCGACGCTGTAATTGTTGCTACCGGCGGAATAGGCGCGATTTTTGGACGCTCCACCAATTCCGTCGTCTGTACCGGCTCCGCGCAATCCGCTCTTTTTCAGCAAGGAGTCGATTACGCGAACGGCGAATTTATCCAGGTTCATCCCACCGCGATTCCCGGCGAAGACAAACTTCGCCTCATGAGCGAATCGGCGCGCGGCGAAGGCGGCCGCGTATGGGTTCCACGAAATCCCAACGATCAGCGCGCCCCGCGAACAATTCCAGATGGCGAGCGCTTTTATTTTCTCGAAGAGTGGTATCCGAAATACGGAAATCTCGTTCCTCGCGATATCGCCACGCGCGCCATTCATCGCATCGTCTACCAGGAGCGTCTCGGGCTCCACGGCAAAGCCGCCGTGTATCTCGACGTGACCCACATTCCACGCGAAACGCTGGATCGCAAGCTCGAAGGCATCCTCGAAATTTACGAAAAGTTTTTGGGCATCGATCCGCGCGTCGAACCTATGCAGGTTTTTCCCGCCATGCACTACACCATGGGCGGCATCTGGATAAATGGGCAGGACCAGGCCACCAGCGTGCCCGGAATTTACGCCGCTGGCGAATGCGAATATCAATATCACGGCGCGAATCGCCTTGGCGCCAATTCACTGGTCTCTTGTATTTTCGGCGGCGGCCTCGCCGGAACGGCAGCAGTGAAATATTCCGCAAACTTGCAGACCGGAAGGGATGCTGTCTCGTCCGCAGTTTTTGAAGTAGAGAAAAAACGCCAGAAAGACAAGAATCAGGCGCTGATTTCCAATCAAGGCTCCGAAAATCCCATCACCATATGGCGCGAGCTCGGCGACATCATGACCGAGCATGTCACCGTTACGCGCATCAACAAGAATCTGGAATTGGCGGACTCCAAAATTCGGGACTTGCAGGCTCGCTATCATAAAATTGATATGAACGACCGCACCAAATGGTCCAATCAGACGCTTAATTTCGCGCGCGAACTGGAAAACATGCTGATTCTCGCTCGCGTCATCACCCTGGGCGCGCTGCAGCGTAACGAATCCCGCGGCGCTCACTACAAGCCGGATTTTCCTGAACGCGATGATGCCGACTGGCTCAAAACCACTCGCGCCAAATTTAGCGACGGCGAAATCGTCCTGACTTATGAGCCTGTCGACATTTCGCAGATTCCGCCGCGTCCGAGACGTTATGACGCCGCCAAATAACAAGCGAACAAAAAAGCTTCCTGGTGCAGCAAGAGGTTCCCATGCCCAATAAAAACGACAAAAAAGAAGTCCTCGTCAAAGTGAAGCGCCAGTCTTCTCCCAAGGAATCTCCGCACTGGGAGGAATTTCGCCTGCAATGGCGTCCATACATGAACGTCATCATTTGTCTGCGCGATATCAGCGAGAATGCCGTTACCAGCGATGGACGCCCAACCACGCCCGTCTCCTACGATTCGAATTGCCTCGAAGAAGTTTGCGGCTCCTGCGCCATGCTCATTAACGGCAAAGCGCGCATGGCCTGTTCCGCGCTCGTCGATCAACTCGAACAACCCATTCGCCTCGCGCCCATGACGAAATTTCCCGTGGTGCGCGATTTATCCGTCGACCGCCAGTTCATGTTTGAAAGTTTGAAGCGCGTCAAAGCGTGGATTCCCATCGACGGCACCTACGATCTCGGCGAAGGCCCGCGCATCGCCCCCGAAGTTCAGGAAAAAGCTTATCCGCTTTCGCGTTGCATCACCTGCGGCAATTGTCTGGAAGTCTGCCCTCAAGTGAACGAGCACAATCCCTTTATGGGTGCCGCGATTTTCAGCCAGGTGCGTCTCTTCAATATGCATCCCACCGGAAAAATGCATGCCAAAGAACGCCTCGCAGCGGCGATGGGCAACGGTGGCATCGAAGACTGCGCCAACGCGCAGAATTGCGTTGTGGCTTGCCCCAAAGGCATTCCCCTGACGGAATCACTGGCGGAAATTAATCGCGAAGCGTGGAAACAATCGCTATTCGGCTGGCTCGCAGGGTAATTTCTGTTCACCACCTGTGCTTTAACATCGCATCACGCCCACTTTTCCCTCCGCCGCGGTGTCTTTTCCGTTTACAATCTGCCTTCACTTATGACTCCGGAGAATAAATGACGCGTGCTTTGTTGTTGGCCTTCGCATCTATCTCTCTTTTGTTCGTTGCAGCTTTGGCCCTCTCCGCCGTCTCCGTTTCAGAGAAAGCCCGCAAGATCCATTTTTCTTCCATCGTGGTAGACACCCACGACGACACCACGCAACGCTTTCTCGATGGCAAGTTCGATCTCGGCGACCGCACCAATACCGGCAGCATTGATATTCCGCGTATGAAGGAAGGCGGCTTAACCGCGATTTTCTTTTCCATCTGGATTCCCAGCAAAGTCACCGGGCCCGAAGCGGTGCGTCGCGCGCTCGAGCAGATCGATGCGGTGCGCGAACAAGTGCGCCAGCATCCTCGAGACCTCGTGCTGGCCACCACCGCCGCGCAAATTCGCGAAGCGAAAAAGAAAGGCCAAATCGCCGCGCTCATGGGCGTGGAAGGCGGCCACATGATCAACAGCGACCTAGCCGTGCTCCGTAAATTTGCCGGCCTCGGCGTTCGCTACATGACCCTGACGCACAGCGGAAACGATGAGTGGGCGGACTCTTCCACGGACAAAGCTGTTCATAACGGCCTGACCGATTTCGGCAAGGACGTGGTGCGCGAAATGAATCGTCTTGGCATGATGGTGGACATTTCTCATGTGAGCGACAAAACTTTTGCCGACGCTTTGGCCGTCAGTAAAGCGCCCATGATCGCCTCGCACTCCTCCTGCCGCGCGATTTGCGATGCTCCTCGCAACATGACCGACGACATGATGAAAGCGCTGGCTGCCAAGGGCGGCGTAGTGCAGATTAATTATCACGTCGGCTTTCTAAGCCAGGAATTCCGCGACGCCGAAGAAGCCGACCCAAAAATAAACGCCGCCATTGGCCAAGAAGTGAGCAAACGCTGCGGCGATAACGAAGCTTGCCAACTGCTCGAAGGCGACAAGCTCACACGCGAAGCTGTCGAGCAGGGAAAATTGCCCCGGGTAAGCTACGAAAAAATCATCGAGCACATCAATCACGCCGTAAAAGTTGCCGGCGCCGACTATGTAGGCCTGGGATCCGATTTCGATGGCGCAAACATGCCTTACGGCATGGAAGACGCTTCCAGGTTGCCGCTCATCACCGAAGCTTTGCTTAAAAAAGGTTATTCCGAGAGTGACGTAAGGAAAATTCTGGGCGAGAATACTCTGCGTGTCATGACTGAAGTG
>DATNKL010000171.1:0-15579 GCA_035603415.1 Candidatus Acidiferrales bacterium | reverse complement strand
CCCACGGCAATCACTTCGCCCTCTTGCTGCTTCTCTTTGGCGGAGTCCGGGATGATGATGCCACCCTTCACACTTTCTTTTTCTTCAATGCGCCGCACGATCACACGGTCGTGGAGCGGTGTAAGATTCACTGCCATCTTGAGAAAACCTCCGTAGGTAAATGTTGCGGTTTGTACCGGAGGAGAGGGAATTAGCACTCCCCGCGGTCGACTGCTAATATAACAGAGTACTCCGTGAAGTCAACGTTTTTCAGCGATAAATCTTAGTGTGTCACACTCATGTATACTTTACAGAAAGTAAAGTACTTAACAATGGGTATCCTTCTCCTTGGTGCGATTTCCTCAGCTCCCCTAAGATCGTGCCCAATCTACTCTCCGCGGGTATAGGTTTTTCCTTGGTTGTTTGCACCAGGTGCAGTCGCCAATTATGATCCAATCTTAGTCACGAAATTATGCTTCCACATTCCAACTCAGACGTACGCGGATACGTTCTTGCCGGCGGCGGCAGTACCCGCTTTGGCCGTGATAAGGCTCTCGCTCAATTCGACTCAACACCTCTGCTCGTGCGAATCGATACTCTAGCGCGGACCTGTATCGAAGAAGTTATGGTCGTCGCCACCGCTGAAAAATACCGCGACCTCGATCCACACCTAGAAATCATCAAGGATCGCTGGCCTGGTGAAGGGCCGCTCGGCGGCATCATCACGGCATTGCAACATACAGCCTCCACCGATCCCGCCGCCGAATGGAATCTCATCCTAAGCTGTGACATGCCGTTCCTCAACGCCGAATGGCTCAATTTTCTCGTCGATCGTGCTCGCGCCAGCGCCCCAGAAATTCAAGTCATCCTCCCCCATTCCACCCACGGTCCTGAGCCTCTCTGCGCCTGCTACCGCACCAATGCCGCGGATGCGTTGAAAAACGTTTTCGACCGCGGTGTGCGCAAAGTTACCCAAGCCTTGCAACAACTGCGCACGGAAGTGCTTGACGAGTCAGTCTGGAAACGATTTGATAGCGCAGGGCGTCTATTTTGGAATATGAATACGCCTGCTGATTTTGAGGAAGCTCAGCGCTTGTGGGAGACAAGAAAATAGTGAGCGAGAAGTCATGGGATCCAAAGCAGAAAACAGAACTTCCTCCCATCCCCGAACCCATTCTTCCGCCTGACACCACTCCCGAGCTTCAAACCATCAACAACACCACCGCGCACGATGCCCCCAATTACTTTGAGTTCAAAGACGTCACCAAAGGTTTCGACGGCCGCCCGGTTCTCGATCACGTCAGCTTTTTCGTGAAGCGTGGTGAAACCTGCGTCATCATGGGCCGCAGCGGTGTCGGCAAATCTGTCACACTGAAACATATTCTCGGATTCCTGAAGCCCGATTCCGGTCAGGTTTTTATCGATGGTCAGGATGTCACCGACTGGACTGAAGAGGAATTTCAAGCCGTGCGCCGCAAAGTCAGCATGGTCTTTCAATCCGGCGCGCTGTTCGACTCTTTAACAGTTGGCGAAAATATCGCTTTCCCCCTCGAAGGCCAACCCGGGCTTTCCGATAACGACATCGATGCCTACGTCCAAAAGCTGTCCCGAACTTTGGAAGTGGATGAATCGCTGGACAAATTGCCCGGCGAACTTTCCACCGGTGCGCGCCGCGCCGTGGCCATCGCCCGTTCCCTTGCTCAAAATCCCGAAGCCATTCTTTACGACGAGCCCACTACCATGGTGGATCCCATCATGGCTGCGCACATGGGTGACCTGATTCTCCGGCTGAAACAAGCCTTCCACAAGACCTCCGTCGTCGTCACTCACGACACTCATCTCGCCAAGAAACTCGCCGACTCCGTCGTCTTTCTTCAGGACGGCAAAGTATCTTTCTTCGGCACCTGGAAAGAATTTGAAAATTCCAAAGATCCATTTCTCCAGAATTTCCTTGCGCAGGATCAACTGATTCCCGCCATGGACATCACCCTGTGACCCAGACCGAAACCGCCTCAGCCAATCCCATAAAACAGCTTCGCAAGGAAATGGGTTTTTGGGATGTATTGTTCTTCAACATCGCCACCGTACTCGGCCCGCGCTGGGTGGCGGCTGCCGCGCACAATGGCACATCTTCCATCAGCCTTTGGATTCTGGCTGCGCTCTTCTTTTTCGTTCCCACCGCGCTGGTAATTAATGAATTGTCGTCGCGCTTTCCCAATGAGGGCGGTTTGTATGTCTGGTCCAAGGAAGCCTTCGGCGACTTTCACGGCTTCGTCGCCGGCTGGACTTACTGGATCTACACCGTTTTTTATTTTCCAGGATTATTGCTAGCCAGCGCCGCGATGAGCGGCTACGCCGCGGGCTCCGCCGGCGCCGCGCTCGCACAAAACAGAACATTTCTGCTCGCCGGCTCTTTCATCCTGCTGGCCGTAGCGGTGGTCCTGAACATCATCGGCCTCAATATTGGCAAGTGGCTGCAAAACGCCGGCGGCGTCTCCACTTACATTCCTCTGGTAATGCTTGCCGTCATCGCCGCCGTGGTCTATATGCGGCAAGGCTCCGTCACGCATTTCACCGTGTCCAACATGATGCCGCATTGGAATCTCGACACTGTAAATTTCTGGTCGCAGATCGCCTTCGCCTTCACCGGACTTGAGCTGGTCTCCGCTATGAGCGATGAGATTCGCAATCCGCGCAAGACTCTGCCTCGCGCGGTTCTGACCGCCGGCGTGCTGATCGCCGTCATCTACATCATCGGCACGTTTGCCGTGCTCACGCTGATTCCCGCTGAACAGGTCGAGCCCACCAGCGGCGTGTTCCAGGCCATCACCGCGGGTTCCAACGCCTTGCGCATCGGCTTCGTAGGCGTGCTCGCTGCATTGTTTGTCTCGGTCGGTAACGCGGGAGGAGTCGGCAGCACCGTCGCGGGAATCGCGCGCGTGCCCTTCGTTGTTGGGATCGATCGTTATCTTCCAGCCGCGTTCGGAAAAATTCATCCTCGCTGGAAAACACCCTACGTCTCGATCATTGTGCAAGCCAGCGTTTCCGCACTGGTGTTGCTTTTCAGCCAGGTGAACGAAACGACGCGCGGCGCATATCAATTCCTCGTCGACGCCGCCATCATTCTTTACTTCATTCCGTTTCTGTATATGTATGCCGCGGCCATCAAACTCGCCGGCCGCAAAGACCGCCTCGAAAATCCTCAAGCCGTCCTGATTCCCGGCGGCAAACCAGGAGTGTGGCTCGCCAGCAGCCTCGGTTTCCTCGTCGTGCTCGCAGGTATCGTGCTCTCGCTGATTCCGCCGGGCGATTCCTCCAACAAATTGGGCTTCGAGCTAAAGCTGATCGGCGGCACGCTAGCCTCCGTCGCTCTCGGCCTCATCCTCTATTTCCGTGGAGTCCGCAGCAAAGCCCGCGCAACTTAGTCCCCGCGCATCAAATACATTCTCGAGCATAAATCTGAAGTTGCGCACGCCGCATACCCAGGAATGATGATTCCAACATTCCACCCTAAAGTTAAAACGGCCATTCCGACCGGAGTGAGCCGACACTTTTTCTTCTCCTTCGCTCCTGCGAAGGAGTCGGCTCGCGAAGTGGAGGAATCTCTCTTCGATTTAACAGGCGACGAATCTGTCCCGTTTTTCTGAATCGTAGCGCTCGCAAAAAAGCAAACAGAGATCACTGACGTGTTTACAAATGCTCCTTCTCCCCAAACCTTTTCTCTCGCTCTTCAAGATAACTCTCAATATATTTCCCTAGCACGTCCGCCTCAAGATTCACCGCATCGCCCACAACTCGGTCGCGCAAATTCGTATGCGCATACGTAAAAGGAATCACCGCGATCTCCACAAACCGCCCGTCCCAACTCGCCACCGTAAGACTTATCCCGTCCACGGTGATCGATCCTTTCGGCACTACATACCGCGCGAATTCCTGCGGCACTTCCACACCGAATCTCCAGCTTTCGCCGCCAACTCCCTCGGGACGCAACTCGCTCACATGTCCAACGCCGTCCACATGCCCCAGCACAAAGTGCCCGCCAAATTCTTGCCCGACCGTCAGCGGCTGCTCCAGATTCACGTGCATGCCTCTTTCCCATTCCGGAGCATCTGCGCCAAAAGCAGTTTTGCTAACTGTCTCCGCCGACAGATCGGCGGAAAATCTTTCTCCATGCAGCTCCGTGATCGTAAGGCAGCACCCATTTACCGCGATACTTTTCGACATCTCCAGCGAACCCACCAGAGTGGGAGCATGAACCGTCACGCGACCGCCCACGTCGCTCAGCGCGAGCGAGTGCAGCAATCCGACATGCTCAATGATCCCCGTAAACATCGTGCAGCATTCCCTCAACCGCAAAGTCTGGCCCGAACTGGTGAATATTCAAAGCGCGTAGCGGTGCATGCTTCAAATTTGCCGCCGTAGCGAACGGCGCACGCGTTTCGCCTGTGAATCTCGGCGCGTAAAACAAAAATACTTTGTCCACCACGTCCGCCGCCAGCGCCGCACCATTCAACACGCTCCCCGCTTCCAGCAGCACGCTTAGAATTTCACGCTTGCCCAATTCTTTCATCACCGCACTCAAATCTACATGTCCCGCGCGCTTTTTCATGCTGACAATTTCTACGCCAGCCTTCTGCAAACTTCGCGCCCTAGGGGACTCCGACTTTTCAGTCGTAAATACCAACAGATCATCATCGGCAGTCTTTACGATGCGTGCTCGGGGCGACAACCGCAATTTTGAATCCAGTATCGCGCGCAACAGCCGTCGTCTTCGGGCTAGCCCACTGCGGTCCGTTAGCAGCGGATCGTCCGCCATTATTGTGCCAATCCCCGTGAGCAGCGCATCTGAAGCATGCCGCATGCGGTGTACTTCCGCGCGGGATTCCTCCGACGTTATCCACGTGCTGCTTTTTCTTTTGCCCGCCTGCGGCAGCGCCAGTTGACCATCTAGCGTCATCGCCGACTTCAGTGTGACAAACGGCCTCTTCTTGCGAATCCATTTTGCAAATGCCTCATTCAGCTGCCGCCCTTCGTCTTCCAGCACTCCGGTAAATACTTCAACTCCCGCGGCTCTTAACCGATCATAACCGCTGCCCGCCACAGCGGGATTAGGATCATCGATCGTCGCCACAACTCGCTGAATCCCTGCCTTGATAATTGCTTCGGTGCAAGGGCCGGTGCGCCCGGTGTGATTGCACGGTTCAAGATTTACATACAGCGTCGCGCTTCGCGCTTTTTCTCCTGCGGATTTGATCGCCACTATTTCCGCGTGATCGCGCAAGTCGTAATGATGTGCGCCTTCGCCAACAATCTGGCCTTCGCGCACCAGTACGCATCCCACCAACGGATTGGGACTCGCCAGCCCGGTTGCTTTACGCGCCAGACTCATCGCGCGCTGCATGTACCCGATGGCGTTAGCGTCCACAGTTAATTGAAGAGGGAATCAGCGTAGGTTTGCGCGTCGAACGGAACCATATCGTTGATCTGTTCTCCGGTGCCCACGAAGCGAATCGGCAAGCGCAGTTCTCGCGCGATGGCAACTACGATTCCGCCCTTCGCGGTGCCATCCAGCTTGGTCAAAATAATTCCAGTCACGCCCACGCTGTTGGTGAACTGCCGTGCCTGCGCCAAACCGTTCTGCCCAGTAGTGGCATCCAGCACCAGCAGCACATCGTGGGGCGCGCCGGGAATTACTTTCGCGGCGGTGCGTTTCATTTTTTCAAGTTCGATCATCAAATTTGATTTGGTATGCAGGCGTCCCGCGGTATCTACGATCACAGCGTCGGCGCCCCGGGCCTTGGCGGCGGCCATCGCGTCGTACACCACGGCGGCCGGGTCCGAGCCAAACTTTTGCTTGATCACTTCAACGCCGTTGCGCTGTGCCCAGATTTCCAGTTGTTCAATGGCAGCGGCGCGAAAAGTATCCGCGGCGCATAACAGCACGTTCAATCCTTCCTGCTTCAGCCGATTGGCCAGTTTGCCGATGCTAGTGGTTTTGCCTGCGCCGTTTACGCCCACCACAAAAATCACGCGCGGTCCGTGCCCGTTCAAGGAAGCACGTTCCTGAAAAACATTTACGCTTCGCGATTCCGTCAATATGCGTACGATGTGCGCTTTAATTTCGCGCTTCAGTTCTTCTCCGTTCGAGAGCGCGTTGCGGTCCATTTTTTCCCGCAGCGCCTCCAGAATTTCTCGCGTCGGAGTCACGCCCAGATCCGCGGACAGTAAAGCAGTCTCCAATTCCTTCAGTAACTCAGGGCTGATGCGCCGCTCGCCCTGAAAAATGGTGTCGACAGTCTCCGACAGCACGCTCTTGGTCTTACTGACCGAAGTTTTGAGCTTGTCAAGAAGTGTTGGCTCTGGTGGCCCGAAGAGTGAAATCATACGATTGAGCGCCACATTTGTGGCGCGTCCAGAAATTGTAGCAGAAGCGCCCCGCTGAATCAGCGTAGCGCGCAGCCGCCTCTGGCGATCGCGCTTTTTTAGCGCAGCCCGAGCAGCGATCGCATTGGTCAATAGAAAATTATGACGATCAGTTGAAATAAAGAAACGAAACAAAAACTGGAATAAAACTGAAAAAGAACTAAGAAACAAAACCGAAGCAAAATCAGACCTGCACTTCCACCGCGCTCAATCGCAATTTCCCAGCATTGATAGTCGATTCCAGCGCGTCCACAACTTCTTCGTCAAACTTCGTAGCTTTCAAAGCCTTGATACGTCCCAACGCGTAATCGATATCCATGGCCGACTGGTACGGCCGGTTGGTAGTCATCGCGTCCAGGGTGTCGGCCACCCCAATAATCCTTGCCATCAGTGGAATTTGCGGCCCTTGTAACCCGTACGGATAGCCACGCCCGTCCATATGCTCGTGATGCAACTCGATGCCCGGCAGCATGTCTTTCAATTGCGAAACTGGGCGCATGATATTCGCGCCCTTGATGGTGTGCTGCTTCATCAACTCGAATTCTTCCGCGGTCAGCGCGCCGGGCTTCTTGAGCACGCGATCTTCGACGCCAATTTTCCCTACGTCATGCAACAGCGCGGAAATGCGCAGCGTGTCCAAAGCTTCCGCCGAGAGGCCCAATTCCTGGCCCACCAGCGTGGAGTATTTCGCCACGCGCCCGGAGTGACCACGGGTATAAGGATCCTTTTCGTCGATGGCCGCGGCGAGCATGCGGATCGAGCCGATAAACAGCTCGCGGTTTTCTTCCGCGGCTTCCTTGAGGCGCTCGATGTACTCTTCGATGTCGCCCGCCATCTTGTTGAAATTTTCGGCCAGCTCGCTGATTTCCGTAGCGCCGCGCACCGGAGAACGCTGGTGAAATTCACCGCGGCTGATAGCGCGTGTAGAATCGGCCAGGCCGCGAATCGGGCCGCTGATTCCCACAGCAAAGAAATAACCTAGTCCGATGGCCGCCAACACCACAAAACTTACGAACGCCAGAGCCTGGCGATTTAATTCGTCCATGCCGGCATCGGAACGCGCGTGATTCAAGCTGCGTTCGGCAATTACCGCCCAGTTGACTTCCGGAAATGTGCTGTAGGTTCCAATCATTTCCACGACGTGATTTTTTTCTTTCTCGGTGAAGCGTACTGTTTCTGTGTTGCGCAATTCCTGCGGCAGCGCGGTTACCTGTGTAACCAGCGAGTTGCCACTAGCATCCGCACCGGGCACGAAATTCTTGGTATCCGGATGCGCAACGATGTGCCCGTAGTGATCCACCACGAACACGGTGCGGCCACGCACGCTGGCTTCCTGCAAGCGATGCAGAATAGTGTCCAGCGAAACTACTGCGGCAAGCATGCCGCTGAACTGGTCCGCCGCATCCCGCAGTGGCACGGCAATCACAAACGCCGGGCGGTTATCAGGGGCCAGCGCAAGTGGATCGCTGCGAAACTTCACTACGTTCAGTTGCTGCGACTGCATGCAAGTTACAAACGCGCGTTGCAGCGCTTTGGCTACAAAGGGATCCTGCTCCGCGCGAAAATTTCCTTGTGACGCGCTGGTCCCTTTTCCGGAGCGGCCCACAGCGGTCAGGTAAATAAAGGTAGTGCGGTTGCTGTCGACGAAATTCTCCAGCAAGCGCGTAACTTTTGGTTCCGAGACGGGGTCTTCGACATTGTCGATCAACCCGGTCAACGTAAGAATTTGCCGCTCGCTCATCAACTGCTGGGTGAGATTGGATTCGAAGAATTGAATTTCCTGCGAGAGCGAGCGAGTGAGATCGGTCTGCTGCACTCTTTCGTTGTCCGTCAATTTTCCTTGGCTGAGGTGCAGTACCTGCCGGTGATACAAACCAATAGGGACCGCGCTGACCAGCAGCATCGCGCCGAGCACTAGCCATAGAATGCGGATGCGCCCGACGCGCACACGATTCCAGACGCTTTGAAGGTTGATGCGCATGGCCAGGCTCTATTTTAGGTGAACCGTGCACCTGGAAGTGGCCGACCACAGCGGCGCGTAGCGCATGTGCAACTGGAACGGAGGTACTACTCGCTGACGCAGCGAGAATGCGTCGGTTGTTAGGCCATCGCCGCCTGATTCTCTCAGCTGCTGGATCGCTCACGGAAACGTGATTCTCCGGACGTACGCCCTTGAGGCCTGCATTCGGGGAGACCGGCATCTTCGGACTGAAAAATCCAGGCCGAGGGTACCCCATCCCCCTGTTTTTGACAAAAGAGTCCACAAATCGTTGAAAACAAAGGGCGAGCGCTGCAGGAACGTGCAAAGAGCTCAGAAGTGGTTGAAAATACTGAAGATGTCTCCAGCATAGGTGGAGTAAGTTGAAGATGGCGGGGAACTACTCCGAAGACGAGCGCAGAGTGGGTCGTGGGATCAACGGCAATGCCCTTCTGTGGCGCGAACTCCAGAGCACATATTACTATATTGATACGACAATGAATACTAATTAATGGAGAAGGCTTCAGCGACGCCCAATAACACCGGTACCGGCGACAACTACTCGTGCTTCTGCGGACGGCCCATGATTTCTTCCATGGCTTCACGTGGGGATTTGCCATGGTGGAGAATGGCATTTACCTGCGCCGTAATGGGCAATTCAATTTGGTACTCGCTCGCCAGCGCTGACAAGGCGCCTGCAGTGCCGACTCCTTCAGCAACCATCCGTGTACTGGCCAGTATTTTCGGCAGAGCACGTCCCTTGCCGAGTTCAATTCCCAGTTGGCGATTGCGGCTCAAAGAGCCGGTACAAGTGAGCACCAGATCGCCGAGCCCTGCGAGCCCACTCAATGTTTCGGGCCGCGCACCAAGCGCCAAGGCGAGGCGTGCCATTTCCGCCAAGCCCCGGGTGATCAGTGCCGCGATGGCATTGGTACCCAGTCCTAAACCCTGGCAAGCACCGGCGGCGATGGCCATCACATTTTTCATCGCGCCTGCCAACTCCACGCCGACAACGTCATCGTTGGTGTACAGCCGAAATGATGGCCCGGCGAACTCCGTCTGAATATAACTCGCGACATTTTCGCTACGGTGCGCGTTTTCAACTGGCCCCCGGCTTTGCGATGCCACCACCACCGCCGTAGGGTCTCCCCGAGCGGCTTCCAATGCGAACGACGGGCCGGAAAGCACGGCGACACCGTGGGCATGCGAATACTCAACCCCCAATACCTGCGACAGTACTCCTGTGATGCGCAAGTGCGTCGAAGGCTCCAGGCCCTTCGTGGCGCTAACGAAAACAGGGGCAGTTTTCTCAATGAATCGTAAGGCTCGGGTATACCCAGCCCGGGCATACGCGGAAGGCATGGCTCCCACAATGATGTTGGCGTTGGAAAATGCGTGGGCGAGGTTGCTGGTGACCACGACGGCCGCTGGAATTGGACAGGCGGGAAGGTACAGCTCATTCACGCGACTCTTGCTGACTGCCTGCGCCAAGGCCGGGTCGCGCATCCATAAGGCAATCTCATGGGTCTTGTGACTGCGCGACAATACAATGGATAACGCCGTGCCCCAGCTGCCTCCGCCAAGGATGGCGATCTTGGTCATTCTTTTTTGTCATTCTTGCCGGCAGAAAATTTCGGCTCGACACCTTGAACAAGCCGCTGAATATTGGCGTCATGCTTGTAAATAATGAGCAGCGTCGCGGCCATGGTTCCAAAAATGATAACGGTTGGTGGAGCATGATGCGGCGCCCACAGAAAATAAATGAGTAGTGGCATGGCAGCAGCCGCTGCGATCGAACCTAGCGATACATATTTCCAATAGGCGGCCACCAGCGCGAACAGAACCAGCGCCGCCAGCGCCGCCGGAGCGCAAAGCGCCAGGAAAATGCCCAACGCCGTAGCCACGCCTTTGCCGCCTTTAAAATTGAGCCAGATGGGAAAGCAGTGCCCCAGCAATACTACGAGGCCGGCAACCATCGTCCATGTGGCGCTGTCATGGGAATACCGTGCGGCCAGCCAAACCGCCGCATAACCTTTCGCGGTATCCAGCGCCAAAGTCAAAATTCCAGCTGCCGGACCGGCCACGCGCGTCACGTTCGCCGCACCGATATTTCCACTGCCGGAGGTGCGAATATCCTGGCTGCCAAAAGTTCTGGTGATCAAAATTCCCCACGGGATGGAGCCCAACAGATAAGCGGTGACCACGATCCCGAGAAGCGTGATGGATAATCCAAACATAATTTTAATTTCCCGCGGCGGCGAACGGGAACGATTGAACTTTGGAGTATATCGGGCCAGCGGGCAACGTGGTGCTTTCTATAAGCTGAAATTCAGTGGCGCTCATGGATCCAAAATCGTGCTGTTTATGTTGTTCAGCTAGCTCACGAAGAGCAGTCTTAGAGCTGGCTGGGACGTCCCTGCTGCCACGCGCCAATGTGAGATGAGGCACGAAGGAGCGTTTTTCAGGAGCGAAACCCATCGATGCCAGTGGGCCGTCGATACTAGCGGCGAGTGCGGCCAGGGACATCGAATCATCGATAATGGCCCACAGCATCACCCCTGTCTTCGCATTGAGATACCAACCCAGCCCACGAAAGCAGACCTCCACCCGGTCGTCGAGTGAAACGCTACGCAGCGCCTCGATTATGGCCTGAACTTTTTCTGTGGGCACACTACCGATAAATTTAAGTGTTACGTGATAATTCTGTGGGGGAACCCATCGCAGTTTCGAACCGATAGCAGAAAAATTCTCCCGTATCGCTGCGAGATTCTCCCGCACCGCTTCCGGAATCTCCAGCGCCACAAACAAGCGCATTGCTCACGCCTCTTTAGAAATTACCTTTTTTAGAAATCCGGTTTTGCGCTTTGGTGGACAACTTGCCGCCTCCAGCGCCATATAGAAGATGCATGCGCACCATGTCCAGCGCGACTTGCGAAGCCTGCCAGCGAATCGCATCGCGGTCTCCCGGAAGGGCCAGGGCGCGCTCAACCACTCCCGCGCTGTGCGCCAGTGCGATGTGCACCGTACCTACCGGCTTTTCTTCGCTGCCGCCACCCGGTCCGGCAATTCCAGTAACACCCAAGCCCAGCGCGCTGCCGACTCGGCGCCGAATTCCATCCCCCAGCGCCACAGCTACTTCAGGACTCACCGCGCCCTTGGTGGCAATCAATTCCGGAGACACATCGGCCCATGCGGTTTTGCGTTCATTGCTGTAGCACACGACGCCGCCAAGAAAAAAACTGGAGCTGCCGGCGATACTCGTCAACCTTTGCGCCAACAGTCCTCCGGTGCAGCTTTCCGCTACCGCAATGGTCGTGTTGTTCAGCGTCAGTTCGCGAGCCACCACTTCGTGCAGGGCTTGGCCATCGCGCGAGAAAATCCGGTCGGTGAGAGCAATGTCGAATCCACGCTCAATTTCGCCCAGTGTTTTCTTCGCGTGCTCCGCTTGATCGCTCCACAAGCGCAAATGAACCTGCACTTCTCCAGGCGCAGACAGCACCGTGGTGCGTACATCTTCGTAGCGTTTATAAATTGGTGCGATGCGCTGTTCGACGTGTGACTCACCCAACCCGGTTACGCGCAGTTCGCGATGAAAAAGCCGAAGTCCTGTGGAGCGTGGCGTCAGTCGCGGCGCAACGGCTGCTTCAAAAAGCGCGCGCATTTCTTTTGGCGGACCGGGCAGCAGCACGATCACGCGATCACCGTGTTCGATCCACAGCCCTGGCGCTGTTCCGCGTGCGTTATCCAACACTTCCGCGCCTTCCGGCACCATGGCCTGGCGCACATTAATTTCAGGCATCTCTCGGCGCAAGCTGCGAAAACGGGTTTCGATGGCGTGCAGGATGCGATCGTCGCGTTGCAGCTTGCGCCCCAGAAGATCAGCGACAGTTTCGCGCGTCAAATCGTCCGCCGTCGGACCCAGCCCTCCGCACGAAATAACCAGTTCCACGCGCTTAAGCGCGCCGGCAAAGGCGTCGCTCAATTCCTCGGAGTTGTCGCCCACGATAGTTTTGCGCAGGACTTCAATGCCGAGTTTGTTCAACTCCTCGGTAAGAAAAAGAGAATTGGTGTCCAGCCGGTCTGGAGTAAGCAACTCAGACCCGACCGCGATGATTTCTGCTTTCATTTAATAATTTATCCGATCAAGGGCAAGCCGCGAATGTCCCAATCGAGCGTGAAGAGCGCGTTGGTGGTGGCTACGATGGCGCGGCCAGAGGGTTGCAGCGCCA
This sequence comes from Candidatus Acidiferrales bacterium, assembly GCA_035603415.1. Lineage (GTDB taxonomy): Bacteria > Acidobacteriota > Terriglobia > Acidiferrales > UBA7541 > Acidiferrum. Next base: position 2,970 of record DATNKL010000171.1, on the reverse strand, counting down.
GGCCTACGATTCCCGACCCGCTGAGGACCATTTCCGGTTGCGCTTGCGGAGTGATGCGCACGATGCCGCGATGTCCCGCGTGGCACGCGGCCACATAAAGATTTCCGTCGCGATCGAAAGCCAAGCCTTGCGGGCGCCCGAGGCCGCGGTAAAAAGCTTTTACTTCACCGCCCTGAGTTACGCGATAGACGCGGTCGAAACTGGAAGTGGTGGGCCCGGTAACGTACAAATCGCCGCTGGGATGAAAAGCCAAATGATAAGCGGCGAAGGAGGGCTCCAGCGTGGCAAAAACAAAAATTTCGCGGGTGGGACTGATTTTAAAAATTGTTCCGCTGCGATCACCGACGTAAAGATTTTCTTCCTTGTCGAAGGCGATGCCGGTGGCCACACCCATGCCTTCGATCCACTCCTCACTGCGGCCGTCGGGAGTGATGCGATGGATGGTGCCGTCGTGGCGGCAGGACACGAACAAATTGCCGGTTTTGTCCACAGCGAGTCCGGTGGGATTAATCAACGAGGTGACAAAGGGCTTGATGCTGTAGTTGGCGGTTACCTTGTAAAGCGAAACCGGTACGCGTTGACCACGCGGACCGCTGAAGGTGACATAAATATTTCCAAGCGCGTCCACCGCCGGATTACCTACGGGATGCAGGTTGTCGGCAATTTGCAAACCGATAGCTACAGGATAGGGCTGGCTGTCATGTTCGGCGGTGGTCACGCGCACCACGCCGCCGGTGGCGCCGTCAGGCACGCGCGCGATGAGGCGCTTGCCGCTCGAAAGAGCGAGGCTGGCTTCGGCATCGCCAAAGCGCACCAGGGGACGCGCCTGGCTGCGCGACACGAAGCCGCTACCATGAATGGTTATTTCGCCGCCGGGAATCGCCGCCGTGGGCGCGACTCTTTCGATGCGTGGATTGCCGTTTTTTTCTACCGCCCCGCCCAAGCCTAGTTTCATAGCACTCTGAAGTGTAACGCGACCCGTAAAACTATTGCAGCGTAGATGCCCGCCATCCAATCGTCGGCCATAATTCCCCAGCCGCCGGGCAGATGCTTCGGTTACCGTGCGAGGAACGGTTTCCAGATGTCAAAGGCACCAAAAAGTATAAAGCCCAGGAGCCAGCTTTTCCAGTTGAGGCAGGACCAGGAAAAATAGATTGTAAGTGATGAGCTGGCCGGAGACTTCGTCGTTTGTCGCGATTGGGGGAAGAGCCGCGAACTCAGTGTTCGGCTTCGCCGCGGTCGGGTAAAGCGAGAATGATGGTTTTGCGGTCGCCTTCTTCGCTGTCATCTTCGTTGAAGATTGGCTCGGAGACCACGTACTTTTCGCTGGCCCAATTTCCGAGGTCGCGCTCGCGGCATCGTTCGCTGCAAAACGGAAAATCCGCATGAACTGTTGAATCCGTGGCGGTTTTACATATCGGACATTTGTGTTTCATATGGTCCTGCCTGGTTTGTAATTTTTTCCTCGCGCGCTGAACGCTATTTGCCTGCGATACGCGAAATACATTTGGATGCTGTGAAATCTCAGACGGATAGCTTAAATGATTTGGGGCGACCTGCACGTCGCGATCATGTGCGGGGTTTTGTTCCCGCGTGGCTTGCGGCTATCCCAATACTCTCAGCGCCGCGCCAGTAGAAATTCGCGCGAGCTGTTCAACGGGATGCGTGCCGGCCGGGATAGTCGATGAGAAAGACACCGATGCAATGCTGCGCGGCAAAATTTCTACGACTTGCGCGATCAGATCGTAATTGTCGGTCTTGGTGATTTCAACGCGGGCCACGTCGCCGGTCTCGGCTACCTGGCCTCCTATTTCGATGTCCGTCAAATAAACTTTGCCATCGATTTCCGGCGCCATGCCTTCGAGCCGGGCTTCCCACACCAATGGATTGTCCTTTGAGGGGCCTTCCACCAGCGCGATGGCGGTGGTTCCTTTTTTTGCGTGCAAATTTTCGCGGGAAGTTTTCTTTTGAATAGCCATCAGCTGATTGCGACGGTCTGTGATGGTTGCCGCGTCCACTTTGTCGGCGAGGGGAAAGCTCGCGGCGTTATCCACGTCGGAATATTCAAAGACGCCCATCCAGTCAAGCTTCGCGGCGCGCACGAAATCGCACAATTCGGCGAAATCGCTTTCCGTTTCGCCAGGGAATCCAACGATGAAGGAAGTTCGCAGGGAAACTCCCGGAATTGTGGCGCGGATACGCTCCAGCAATTTCAAAAACGCATCGCCATGAGAGCCACGTTTCATGCGTGCGAGCACGTTGCGGCTGGCGTGCTGCAAGGGCATATCCATGTACCGGGCGATGCGCGGATGCGAAGCCAGCGTATCGAGAAGTTTTTGCGTTACGCGATTGGGGTAAGCGTAAAGAAAGCGCACCCACAACAAATCTTCTACCTGCGCGAGGCGTGCGAGCAATTGCGCCAGTCCATTGCGCAAGCCGAGGTCTTCGCCATAGGAAGTAGTGTCCTGGCCAATCAGGGTGATTTCGCGCGCGCCCGCCGCGGCCAAATTTTGCGCTTCGCGCACGACCGATTCGAATCGACGGCTGCGAAATTTTCCGCGCAACTGCGGAATGATGCAAAAGGTGCAGGGGTGGTCGCAGCCTTCGGCAATTTTTATGTACGCGGCGTGCCTTGGAGTGGTTACTACCCGCGGCGTCAAATCGTGGTAGAGAAACGCCGGCGCGGCGGCAGGCAGCATGCGCAGATCGCCTTCCACGGCTTCAAGGATGCGCTCTACTTCGCCAGTGCCTACGATGGCGTCCACTTCGGGAACTTGCTCCAGAATTTGCGCGCGATAGCGCTCTACGAGGCAGCCGGCGACAATTAATTTTTTGGCGGCGCCAAATTTTTTGTGCTCGGCCATCTCCAGAATGGCGTCGACTGATTCTTTTTGCGCCGCTTCGATAAAGCTGCAAGTGTTGACCACCAGCACTTCGGCTTCATCGGCGCGCGGCGTCAGTTCGTAGCCT
>DATNKL010000157.1:0-6269 GCA_035603415.1 Candidatus Acidiferrales bacterium | reverse complement strand
TCGCCGTGTCACTGCTCACGCAGATACACTTCGATAAGATCACAGAGGCCCTTACTGTGAACTTGCCAGCCTTTCTGTTGTCAAAGAGCAATAACCCTGATCCCGTCAGGGCGCCTCGATTTCTCGAAGCTTTCTCCGGTTATTCGAATCCCAACTTCGAAATTCGATCCCCAGAAAATAAAAAACCCGGCGTCGAGCGCCGGGCACAGTCGCCTTCCTCAGGCGTCTTTGCGCGAAGCTCGACTATTTTCTATCCTGCGCTCGTAAAGAACCTCACTTAGGATCTACTTCAGGATTTCGACCCGACTGTGACGCCCTGCTAGTTCGGTTCCACCAGTGACGGTGACCCCTGGCGCTACGCGAGCGCCCCGAACCATTTGTAACTTTATACCAGCTTTCCCTTATCCGTCAACCCCTCGCCACATTTATTTCTAAAGCCCCCCTGTGGGCAACTGTGCAAAAAATCTTCACTCGCCAAACAGCGCTTCTAGCTACCAATACCGCGCTTTTATTGGCATTGCTCCGGCAAACACCTGATGGAACCATGCCGTCCCGCCGCCCAAGATCCACTCGACTATCCTCCGGTTGTGCCAAGACTCTAATATACGGCAGGTGTCGGATGGCATTACCTCAATCACTGTAGATTACGCAAAAATACAACCTGCCTGAGTTGGACTGACCATTCCCCTTTTCGCTAAACTACAACATCGCAGTTAATCGCGAACGCCAACTATGACTAAATCCATCAACGACGCCGGCCACGTGCGCCTGCGATTTGCGCCTTCACCAACCGGATATTTGCACGTGGGAGGCGCGCGCACCGCTCTCTTTAACTGGCTCTTCGCGCGCCAACAAGGCGGCACCATGATTCTGCGTGTCGAAGACACCGACGCCGAACGCAATAAGCCCGAACTCGTCGAAGGAATTCTAAGCGGCTTGAACTGGCTCGGTCTCACCTGGGATGAAGGCCCGTTTTATCAATCCCAACGCACCGAACTTTACCGCGCCGCCGCCAAGCAATGCCTCGCCAACGGAAGCGCTTTTCTCTGTTACTGCCCTCCGGAAAAATATGTCGGCGGCGACCACGCCGACGACAGCACCGAAGGCGCCCAGGTTCGCCGCGTGGTTCGCTGCAGTTGCCGCGACGGAATCCCATCCACCCCCGGAACCAAGCCCGCGATTCGCTTCAAAGTCCCCATCGGCGGAAAAACAACTTTCTACGACGTGGTTTTCGGCGACACCGAATTTTCCAACGACGATATCGAAGATTTCATGCTGCTCCGCTCCGGCCAGGGCGACGAAGAATTTGGCCAGCCTATGTACCATCTCAGCGTCGTCGTCGACGACATCGACATGCGCATCACTCATGTCATTCGCGGCGCCGATCATCTTTCCAATACTCCCAAACAGGTTCTGCTCTACCGTGCCCTCCAAGCGAAGCCGCCAATCTTCGCGCATCTGCCCCTCATTCTCGGACCCGACCGCAAGCGCCTCTCCAAACGCCACGGCGCGACTAGCGTCAGCATGTACCGCGACGAAGGTTTTTTGCCCGAAGCCTTTCAAAATTTCCTTGCGCTCCTCGGATGGGCCCCGGGAGGCGACGTGGAATTTCTGCGCACCGCCGACTTGATTCAAAAATTTAAACTCGAAGGCGTCAGCCGCACCAACGGTGTCTTTGACAAAGCCAAGCTCGAGTGGTTCAACACCCAATATCTCCAACATCTGCCGATTGAAGATATACTCCCGCAAGTCGAACAGGAATTAAAACGCAGCGGTTTGTGGAAAGAAGAGTGGACTTCCGGTCCTGGACACGAATGGTTTAGTCGCACCGTTGATTTGCTGCGTCCCCGCGTGCGGTTGTTGCCTGATTTTTCTACTTGGGCCCGCGCATTTTTCAGCGATGACTTCGCCATCGATCCCGCCGCCGAAGCAAAATTCTGGAAAGATCCAAAAATCCCGGATCTACTGGCGAAATTGGCCGAGAAGTTGGCCGCCTTGCCGGAATGGAATCACGATGCCTGCGATCACGCCCTGCGATCGCTATGTGAAGCCGAAGGTGTTAAGGCCGGCTTGCTAATCAACGCAACGCGCGTCGCTATCGTAGGGCAAGCCGTCGCACCCCCGCTATTCGACACCATGGTCGTGCTCGGTCGCGACCGTGTCGTGAAACGCTTGCGCGCCGCCGCACCCGCCGCCATCACAAAAACCTAAGCGACGCGGAGGGTGCCCCATCCTTGCGCTTTTTGCAAGGGTGGGTCCTGAATTTCCTTCGAATTCTCACGCACTCTACGTCAATTTCTCGCCCAGTTCCAAAAAATCCAGTGCGCTCACATCAGCAGGAGAGCTCACGTAAAACAACCCGCCGGAAACCCAGTCCCCCCGAGTGGCGCTCTGTTGGTTTTCCCTAATTACCGCTGGCGTTCTTATCGCTGCCAAAGCTTTTTCTCATCTTCCGATGGAAAATACTGAACTCCAGCGTAGGATTATCTCGCGTACCGGTAATAGTAATCGGGATCAACGTTCCTGCCCCGCCCTTGCTAAAAAATGGGTCAATAGCTTTCAGGAAAAACGACTTCTTGCCGCTCACCAATTGCGAAAGTTTGGCTTCCATGCGCAACTCTCCCGTGAAATCCAGATCCTCGCCGCGCAATTTGTAAGTCCCATTCAACTTGATCACCGCCCCTGGAACGCTAAATGTCAATCGCTCGAATTTAATCACTCCATTTGTCAGTTTAAATTTTCCTCGTAAGTCCGAAATCGCGCTGCCGGCATCGGGATTGTCCGGTTGACCCATCGCATGGCGGCTGAAAGACGCCAGCTTGTCGCGCACATCTGAACTCGCAAAACGCGCATCGCTAACGTCGAATTCCCCATCCAGCGTCAATTTGTCGAGCACTTTCACTTTGCCAGGAGGCAAAGCCATTTTCGTTTTCAGATTAACCAGCCCGCTCATCATCGGCTGCGTCGATTTGGTCGCCAGCTGCAGCAAATCTTCCAGCCGTGCCTTCGGCGCCACTACATCAAGAACAATCAGGTGCCCCTGCTTTTCCGGCACACGTACCACGCTGCCTTTCGCGGTAATTTGCGAGTGGATCAGCATCCCGCGAACTGGATGCAGATACGTATCGCCATTGGTGCCGTCCACCGTGGCGGAAAATTCCGTGTGCAGCGGTAATGTCCGCCCGACCGGATCAATCGAAAAATTCGGCGTATCGGTTACGCCTTCTACCTCGATACTGTCCAGAACGCCGGAATAGTTCCCGCTTGAGGACAATATCCCGCCAATACCGGGAAGCGGCCCGAGATCCGCATCCTTGAACGTATACGAACCGGAAACCGCCGTGCTTCCCGGGTCGTCCACTTGCCAAGGCCCAAACTTTCCATTCGTTCGAATTTCTCCCACAGGCTTCGCATTGGTCAGGTTGCCGCGAAATGAAAACGGTTTTCCCGCGCCTACCGAACCCAAAACCAAATCGTGAATATCAAAATCAAGCGGCTGCTTGCCGCTTTGTTTCGGAAGGATGAGAAGTGTGGTGTTATCGCACACCACCTGGTCAATCGTAATCCTTGGAAGCGGCTTTTGTATTTTTGTAGGTGGCGGAGGCGCCGGCTCTCCCGGCGGCTGCCCGCGCGGTGGAACGCTGATCACCATATTATCCAGGTGCACGCCCCGGATATGCCGGGGAACCCGCAAAATTCCCATAAATCCCAGACGAAATGTGAATTGCTGGATCTGAATCAGCGGCGGAACATCGGTGCGGTTGTGATAATAGATGGCCAGCTTCTCGCCGGTCGCGCTCATCTCCGGAAAAGCCGTTACGTGAATGGATTCCAGTTCTACTCGGCTCGCGAATCTTTCCGAAAGCGCCCGCACTACCCAGTCGCGCGTTATGTCATCTACGTCCTGAATTCGCTCGTAAATCAGCGCCGCGGGAATAATGAACACCACCAGAACAACGCACAGCACCACAATCCACGCGCGTGAACGCGGTTTTCCGCTCTCTTCGGACGCCATAACGGCAGAATACCGCAGTGCGCCTTACGGTGAAGGGAATAATTCGGGGTGTGCTGGCTTGGCTGCGGCGGCGCTGGCCACAACGTTTATCGATGCTTGCAGATCTATCGTCACAGGCGGTAAACAAATTGCCGTGCTGCATGCTTGATATCGCAGCTTCAACGGAATCTGTTGCGGTCCCGTTGGCGCGCTGGCCAACGCCGTCACCGGCATGCGCAAAGTCACCGTGCCCTCGTAAACATTTAGCGGAGTCTTGGAAAACGTGAAGCTGTGCAGCTGCCCTTTCGGATAAGCGACCTCACCCGCTTTAAAACCAGCGGGCATCTCCGCCCGCAAATCCGTGGCGATCAAATAATCCGCCGACTTTTCCCGCGCATTCACATGAAATCCAGGGCGAATTTTAAACACTACCGCCACTTGAAAGGGAACGCCGCGAGCCGCAGGGTCGGCCGATACATAAACCGATGGCGACACGACATCGCGAGCAGAAGGAGTTTGCTCTTGCGCGACGCCTACACGAGAAAGAAGCAGCAGCGCGGAAATTATGAGAACAACCTTGATAGCAACGCTCGCGTTTCGCCGAACGCCACGCAGCCTACGGATTTTCATTCCGCGAAAACTCACAACGCAACCTGCGCCCCGAGCTGCTGCGAAATTACCCGTGCCATCACGGCGTTCAGATTTTCACCGGTCTTTTCCAAGACAAATGCCTTTTGCTCCTCAGACCACTTCAACTTAAAGCTGGTCGACAACGCCGAAATCCAGATTTCTCGCACAGGAGTGTTCGGCGAAACGACAAACTTCGTCTCGTCATCGTCCTCAAACAGAACTTCCAGCTTCCCGCTTTCCCCCTCCACATCAAAACCATGTTCGTCGCCTGCAGTGAGCAATCGTCTCTTCAGATCCTCAAACGCGACGTCTGCTTTTCGTTGAAAGTCTTTTTCTTCCAGCATGTTTCGAGCGTACACGAAGAAACTGTGTGGTGGGAAGTCAGTTCGTCGATCTCCGCCGCGGCTAAAGCAACGATTCAATCGCGTGTGACATCTCCCCGGGGCTAATAATTCCCGTAATCCGCTTGACCTGCTTGCCGTCTCGCGAGATGAGAACACTCGTCGGATACCCCAGCAGCCCGCCAAATTTGTCGGCAATCTCGTCATTTCCGATCACAATCGGATAATTCATCGTCAGCTTTTGATTGCTCACGTCGAAATGTTCCTTCGAAACAAAGGGCGCCACCACGCTTTTCCCTTCCTCATCCATCGCGATCCCCAGCACCGTAAACCCTTTCGCAGAATATTTCTGCTGCATATCAATTAACCAAGGAATTTCTTCTCTGCACGGATCGCACCACGTAGCCCAGAAATTTACCAGCACCACTTTCCCGTTGTAATCGCCGAGCGAAGTGTCTTTTCCATCCAGGTCCTTGAAATGCACCGTCGGCGCCGGCAGCCCGATCGATTTATCCGCTGAATAGTCCTTATGCGCCGCCACATTGCTGGACACCCGCGTCTTTTTATCCGCATAGTACGTCGCGCCTATGAGCAGCAGCACGGTTGCCACGATCACGCCAACATTCTTCATTTTCATTTCCCGATCTTAAACCAGCCGCCTTAGAGTGAGAACCGGTTCAGAAAAGTTAGTTTTCCCGAGAGCCACGTCAGTTTATTTACGAACACCAGTCCCCCGACAAAAAGCAGCAGCGCTCCGCTGAATACTTCGACAGCGTGCAGATACTTCCGAAAATTCTGATAGAAACGCAGAAACTGCCCGATGCCCAGCGCCGTAAGCAGAAAAGGCACCGCCAGCCCCGCGGAATAAATCGCTAAAAGTAAAATTCCCCGAGCAATCGTGTCGCTGGCCGCCGCGAGCGCCAAAACCGTCGCAAGAATTGGCCCGATGCACGGCGTCCAACCAAATGCGAAAGCGAATCCCAGCAAAAACGCACTCCAAACGCCCGGCTGCCCGATTTTGCTTTGTATACGCACATCGCGATTAAGCCAGCGCGCCATCGACGGGCCAAGAAATCCGATCAACGACAGCGAAAAAAAATGGATCGCCCCAAAGCCCGCAAACAGTGCCGCGTGACGCAACAGCGAGACAACTCCGAGAACAAGTAGTACCGCCCCGATGATCAGTCCCGTTCTTAACGTCAGCTTAATCAGCAATCCCAAAAGATGCAGCCCAAAAAGCAAAATCAACGCGCCCGCGATGGGCGCCAGAACGCCTCGGTTTTGCCGTAGAAATGATCCCACCG
>DATNKL010000199.1:0-15242 GCA_035603415.1 Candidatus Acidiferrales bacterium | reverse complement strand
GGTTCGTTCACCGACCTCAACGATCAGAAAGCCACCGAGCGCGCCCTGGTTTACATGGGCCTGAAAGCTGGCACACCCATCGTGGACATTCCCGTCGACCGCGTGTTCATCGGCTCCTGCACCAATTCGCGCATCGATGATCTGCGCGCCGCGGCGCACTTTGTCGAAGGCAAACACGTGGCGCGCAGCATCAAGCAGGCGCTGATTGTCCCCGGTTCCCGCGGCATCAAAGCCCAAGCCGAAAAAGAAGGCCTCGACAAAATTTTCACCGCCGCCGGTTTCGAATGGCGCGACGCAGGCTGCAGCATGTGCATCGGCATGAACGCCGATGTGCTCCCGCCACACGAGCGCTCCGCCAGCACCTCCAATCGCAATTTCGAAGGCCGCCAGGGCAAAGACAGCCGCACCCATCTGGTCAGCCCGGTTATGGCCGCAGCCGCCGCCATCGCCGGCCACTTCGTAGATGTACGCGAATTCGCCGTCGAATCCGTGGAGTAATTTAGTAGGCGGGCAGGTTCGCGTTGTTTAGGTGTCTCGGGAGTTAATCAGCATGAAACCCTTCATCACCCATACCGGACTAGTCGCGCCGCTCGATCGCGTAAACGTGGACACCGATCAAATGGTGCCCAAGCAATTCCTCAAGGCCCTCACGCGCCAGGGCTTTGGTCGCATCCTCTTTTACGATTGGCGCTACCTGCCCGGTGAAAAACCAAATCCCCAGTTCGTGCTGAATTTCCCGCGCTACAAAGGCGCATCCGTACTACTCGCACGCGCGAACTTTGGCTGTGGCTCAAGCCGCGAGCACGCGCCCTGGGCCATCGGAGACTACGGCTTGCGCGTCATTCTCGCGCCTAGCTACGCCGACATTTTCTACAACAATTGCTTCAAAAACGGCATCCTCCCCGCCGAACTGACCGAGCAACAAATCGACGAGCTCTTTAAGCGCACTGAAAAAGAAGAAGGCTACTCGCTCTCCATCGACCTCCCCAACCAAACCGTCAGCGATAACCACGGCCTAAGTTACAAATTTGAAATCGCCCCGTCCCGCAAAGAAGTCCTGCTCCTGGGCCTCGACGACATCGGCACCACCCTGAAACACGAGCCCGAAATCACCGCCTATGAAAAAACCCACACCGCCACCGCCACCATGTTCGACGCCGTCGACGTAAAAAACTATTCCCCAGCCAATTAAATCTTTTTAGCTAGAACTTAAAAAACGCGGAGGGTGGCCCACCCTCAGGTGTATGGAGGGTTCACCTACCGTGGCAGGTGCGTCTTGTAACGAGGAATCGCCAGTCATTCATCTGCGAAGCTCTGAAATCGTTTATCGCGTTTTTTCCTCCGCGACTCCAGCGACTCCCAATAACGTCAACAACACCCTCTTCAATCCCATCGCGCGTTCCGTCGGCTCATACCACTCCTGCAAAGAATGTGCTCCTCCGCCATTCCCGCCCGCGCCAATTGCAATCGCATCAATTCCCATCGACAGCGGAATGTTTGCATCCGTAGACGAACGCTCCAGCCGCGACTGGTTCCCGACAAATTCATCCGCCGCACGCAATGCCGCCAGCACCGGCGAACCCGAAGCTAATTCGCCGCCAGGCCTGCTGCCCAGCAGTTCGAGCTTCCACTCCAGTCGCCCCTTCGAACGGTCGCGCGCCGACTCCAGCTCATCGCGCACGCCAGCAGCTATGCATTCCCGCAGCGCAGCCTCGAGCCGCGTAAGCTCCTCTTCGCTCTCCGAACGAATATCTACCTTCAGCTTCGCTTCATGCGGTATGGAATTTACCGACGTGCCGCCTTCGACCTGCCCCAAATTAAACGTCGTCCGCGGCGCCGTGGTGACTTTAGTATTAATAAATCGCACCGCGCCGCGCACCAGCGCGTTGATGGGATTCACCATCCCAAAATCCGACCAGCTATGCCCGCCCGGCCCGGTGATGGCCACCTCAAGCCGCCGCGAGGCCAGCGCTTTCGTCGTGACGTGGTCCGTTCCCGAGCCGTCCAGAACAATCGCTGCCTTCAGATTCGTGCGGTACGCATCCACCAGCGCGCGCATGCCCCGCAAATTCCCTTCGCCTTCTTCTCCCACGTCGGCGGCAAACACAATCGTTCGGCGAGGCTTGATTTTTGCCGCCTGCATCGCCCGCGCAATCGCGACCAGCGCAGCCAGCCCCGTGCCGTTATCCGAAATCCCCGGCCCGCTCAGACGCTCCCCTTCATGACGAACCTTGACGTCTGTGCCGGCGGGAAACACCGTGTCCAGATGTGCCGACAGAATCACAACCTCTTTCTCGTCAGCGCCACGCAATTCCCCGATCACGTTTCCAATTTTGTCGCGATGCATCGTCAATCCCGCAGCGCCAAGCAGCGCTTCGACTGCCGCGGCACGTTGTTCTTCCTGATAGGACGGCGCGGGAATCTCGGCGAGTTTTATTTGCACTTCGTTGATAGAAGATTGGTGCGGCTCGAACCAATCGAGCGCCACGCGGGTCTGTGGGTTCTTCGTAATCTCGGACGCACCAGCTTGACGAGGCGGTTGAGCGGCAAGCGAAGAGCGCAGCGGCATGCTTAGGAGAATAACCCAAACTAAAAAGTGTTTCATCGTGCGGTTTTCGTTGCGCCGCTTCAATTCCCTGCCGATTTTTGGCAAAGCGCCAATATCTCCGCATTCGTCAGTACCCGCGAAGACTTTTTCGCCGCATCGTAAATGCGATTCACCAGCGCGTCGTCCCCGCTCATTCCACGTTTTTCCAGCCAGTACAGCACATTCGATTTTCCACTCATGGGGCCGATCTCGATCACCTGCTCCAGCCCAAAAAGGTGCGCGGGTACCCCACTGTAAACCGCGTTGACCAGTTCCGGATCATTTTTGCGAAACGCTTTAATGATCGCCGCAGCGTGTACCCCGGTGGCCGTGCGGAAAGCGTCGCGCCCCACCACCGGGTAATTAACCGGAATGCTGGTATGCGTTGCCGACGCCACGCGCTCGCAATATTCCTTCAGGCGCGAAAGATCCTGCCCAATCAATCCCATCAACCGCAGATTGACCAGCATCAACTCCATCGCGGTATTCCCCACCCGCTCGCCCAGCGAATTCGCCGCCGCGTGCACCTGGTTCGCTCCACCCGCAATGGCAGCCAGGGAATTGGCCACCGCAAGCCCCCGATCATTGTGCCCATGCCAATCCACGCGAATTTTCTCGCCTGACGGCTTCACAACTTCGTCGACCGCAAATTTCATCAGGTTGTACGCCCCGTTTGGTGTGGCATGCCCCACCGTGTCGCACAGCACGATGGCTCGCGCGCCGTTGCGAATCGCGCAGCTATACAGCCGCTTCACGGTATCGGCGTCCGTGCGAATGGTGTCTTCCGTCACGTACATCGACGGCAGCCCGTGTTCCACCGCGAAGCGCACGGCTTTTTCGGTGGTGCGTTCCAGATGCTCGACGGTCCAATCCTCCACCAGCCGACGGATCGGACTCGACCCCAAAAATGTCGCCGCCTCAATGGCAATTCCCACCCGCTGCGATATCTCCACGATCGGCAAAATATCCGCTTCCACGGTCCGCGCCGCGCAATTCGGCTTGATCTTCATCCGATTGCTGTCAATTTCCCTCGCTAACGCCTCGGTATCCGCAACGGCCCGCGCGCCCGCGCCCGGAAGCCCAATGTTTACCGAATCAATCCCCAGCGATTCCATCAAATGCAGAATTTCGATTTTTTGTTCAATTGGGGGATCAAAAACAGAAGGATTCTGTAGACCATCGCGCAACGTCTCATCATTCAACAAAACCCGCGTGCCCGGGGGAATCGCCGGCGGCGAAGCCAAATTCCAGTCGTAAATCAATTCATCTTTCATTCACCAATTACTCTACCCGATTTCCCCAATTTTCGAATCACCAGAACGACACGGAGGGTGCCCCGCCCTCGGCATTTTTGAGGGTGGGTCTTGTAACGTGGAACGAGCAATATCAGCCGTCGGAGCTACGCGACTTTCGCGCTGACCCGGTGCACGTTATCTCACCCGCGCGCTTACAAACCGACTTTCCACGACTCCTCATGTACCACTGCCACCATCACCAACCCTTGCGCAGGAACCGTCGGCCCAGATTTAGACCGGTCCTTAAGCTCATAAAGCCGCTCTATATCGTCCGGCGTCAGCTTGCCCCTCCCAATATCCAACAACGTCCCCACCATCTTGCGCACCATGTAACGCAAAAACGAGCGGCCCCTTACTGTAAACACCAACTCTTCATTATCGGCGCTGCGCCCCAATTCCGAAGAAAACACTTCGCGCTCCGTGGAACGTTCCTGATCGTCATCCTCCGAGCCAGTCGACGCCGCAAACGAAGCAAAATCATGCAGCCCCGCAAATCGGGCGGCGGCATGGCGCATGGCCTCTTCATCCAGAGGAAATGGATAATGCAGAACGTAGCGCCAGATCATCGGCGGCACCACCTTGCCGCGATAAATCCGGTAGCGGTAAATTTTGCCGCGCGCCGACCACCGCGCATGAAACGTAGGTCCCACTTCATCTGCGCCCACAATTCGAATCGCGGGCGGAAGCAACGCATTCAATGCGCGCTGAAATTCACTGGCAGAAAGTGGCGACGATGTTTTGAAGCTGGCTACCTGCCCCAACGCATGAACACCGGCGTCGGTGCGCCCAGCCCCATAAAGCTGGACGCGTTCCTGCGTCAAGCGGCCCAGAATATTTGTGATCTCGCCTTGAATGGTGGGCTTGTTAGTTTGAACTTGCCATCCGTGAAAATCCGTTCCGTCATACGCAATGGTCAGCTTGAAGTAGCGCATCAGGAATTAGCCGGCGGATAATGCGGATAATTCTAGCAAGCGAAGTAAAATTTCAGCGGCCAACAGTCGTCCGGGTATTTGCACTGCCGCCATCATTCGCGCCAGTGCGCACAAATCGGCTGCCGGGCTTAACGGCCATACTCCCGTCCGCGCACAAGGGACAATCTTTCGGCGGGTAACTAGGAATCGCAAGATCGAGCAGCGCTTTAGCGGTAACTCCCAACTGCATCGCGCCGCCACTGCGATCGATCAACGCTCCGGCTGCCACCACCCGCCCGCCCGCGGCCTCCACCACCCGCATGGCCTCGCGCGTCGAGCCGCCAGTGGTCCACACATCTTCGATCACCAGCACGTGCTGTCCAGGCTGCAGTGAAAAACCTCGCCGCATGGTCATCGCACCATTCGCGTCGCGCTCCACAAAAATTGCCGGTACCCCCGCTCCCACCGGCCCATCGCCAAAGCTTTTCCCCTCCGGCAGCGCCCGCGCGACTTCATGTCCAATAATCAACCCGCCCATCGCTGGCGACACCACCGCATCCAGCTCCAGGTTGCGGAACAAAGCCGCCAGATTTTGCCCCAACTTCTCTGCAAACCGCGGATATTGCAGCACCAGCGCGCACTGCACATACATCCCGCTGTGCAGCCCGCTGGACAACTCAAAATGACCGTGTCGGATGGCTCCCGCACTCTCAAACATGGCCATCAATTCTTCGCGTTTCAGCATCGCCTCGGCTAACCGCATCCCTCTCTAACCGTCGAAACGTCTGCAGCCTAGCCGCCAGTGTCTGCGTTGTCAAGGATGCACGCCCCTGCTAGACTGCTTTTCGTTCGGGCACGCCGCGCGCCGGCGTTTGTTAGCCCCTTTTTTCTTTATTTATCTAAATCGAATTGAAACAAAACGCGTGCCACTAACGTTTTACAAGTGAGTCCGACATTTCCAATCCGTCCCTCACGGGACAATTTCAGAGGGGTAAGGAATAATATGAGCTTCATGCGGATGACCGCGCAGCGGTCTGCCTATCGTCCGACCAGAAAACGGATCGAAAATGTGTCGGGACGATATGCTCGCCCATTGGTGGCAGCATTCTTGGCCGTGCTTATCGCCACTGCAAACGTCGCGCCCGCCTCTGCGCAAAATCCCCCTAGCCCCCCTCCCAAGCAAGATCCCACCAAACAAGATCCGTCGGAGCAGCAACCACCGCCCCCCGGCACATATGGCAACGTCCCTCCTGCCTCTCAGGCCGGCCCTGAAGCCGCGACTGGCACGGCGCCTCCGCCTGCACCGCCTATCCCTGTATCACTAGGCTTGTCCAAACACAGCTTTGTTCATGGCCCGCGCGCATTTCCAACTTTGATCGCCCCTTATACGCCGATTCAAATTGATGAACCCATTCTGGTCAATTCACCTCGTATCGACCAATTAATTCATGACGGCAAATTGCAAATAACCCTGCAGGACGCCGTCGAGTTCGCCCTGGAAAATAGCCTCGACATTTCCGTAGCGCGCTACAACCCCTGGATCGCCGACACCGATATTCTCAGAACGAAAGCTGGCGGCCAGGGCCGCGGCACTCCTGGCGCGGACTTTCCTACGTCTCTAGCAAACATTGACCCCTTCAATCAGCTTCCATCCTACGATCCGATTCTCAGCGCCACCACCTCCCTTGATTCGCGCACCACACCGGTAAACAATCCGTTCCTTTCGGGAACGGGTTTGGGGGCGAATGTGCAGGGCTTGCACTCTCATGCCTCTATTTTTGACGTCGCTTACCAGCAGAGCTTCACTCCCGGCACCACTGTAAATGTTGGCTGGAACAATACGCGCTCTTCGTCCACTTCGGCTGCCAATTTTTTCAACCCCAGCGTGCAGTCCTCGCTGACCGCCGGGTTTTCACAGCAGCTCTTGAATGGCTTTGGTTCTTTCGTGGGTCGCCGCAACATCCTGATCGCCACAAACAATCGTAAAATTGCCGATCTCGTTTTCGTCAACCAGGCCATCACTACCGTGACCAGTGCCATCACTGCGTACTGGGAACTGGTTTACGCCCGCGAAAACGTCAAGGTCCAGCAGCAGGCCGTCGCCGTTTCTGAAAAGCTCTACAACGACAACAAAAAACAATTGGAAATCGGAACCATGGCGCCCCTGGACGTCACTCGCGCGGCATCCGAAGTCGCCAGCGACCGCCAGAATTTGATCGTCGCGCAGACCACCCAGCTGCAGGACGAACAAGTCTTGAAAAACGCCATGACCAAGAATCCCTTGGCGCCCAATCTCATCAACGTGGAAATTATTCCTACCGACTTGCCGACTCCGCCGGCAGCGACAGAATCGGCTTCCTTCGAGGACGCCATTCAGGAAGCTTTCGTTAAACGGCCCGATCTTCAAGAGCAGGTCTACAACCTGAAAAACTCTGGGATTGAGGTGCGTGCCACTAAGAACGCCTTGCTGCCTACGCTGACCCTGAGCGGGCAGTACAGTTCCTCTGGCTTGGCTGGAAATTCCCCGATAACTGGCACTCCAATCGTCACCGCCACCCCTGCTCCCATCGTCGACAGTGCCGGCAACCCCGTCACTATCACCGGAGCGGGCGGAGTGCAGACACCCATCTTTCAATCAACCACTACCGCGCCCGTCATGGGGACTTCTCAGCAGGGTTTTGGTACCGCGCAAAATCAGATTTTTACCAATCAATTCCCTGATTACTTCGCGTCGCTGAATCTGTTTCTCCCGCTGCGCAACCGTTCCGCTCAAGCGGACAACGCTCGCGCCATGCTGACTCAGCGTCAGCTCGAAACTCAATTGCAGCAATTAAAGAATGCCGCGTTGCTCGATGTTCGCAACACCTACATCGCGCTCGAACAGGATCGCGCCCGCGTGGACGCCGCCATCAAAGCTCGCGAACTTCAAAAGCAAACCTTTGAGGCTGAGCAAAAAAAATACACTCTTGGCGCATCCACCGTTTACAACGTCATCCTCACCCAACGCGATTACGTCACCGCGCAAGGAGTGGAGCTGCGCGCCTTAGCTGACTTGAACGAAGCCAAGGCCAATTTCGAACGCGCCGTCGGCCGCACCCTGGAAGTGAATCGCGTCACTATCGCCAGCACCGGCACCAAATCCGGCCTCTCGGAGTTCGAACCAGAAACCCTAATCCCCGGGACGCTCCACGGCCAGGTCGTCGGCGCCGACAAAATTTTCTCCAATCCAACCAGCCCAACCGAAAAGTAGCTTGGTCTCGCCGGGTGCCGCATTTAGCTGAGGCGGTTGGGTGCCCCGTCGTTTTCTGAAGGTGGGGATTTTTTTAAAATCATCCGATTTGTAACGATTTATCTGGCCGTGTTGCGGGTGCCGCGCTCTTTGTGATTTTCAAAGGGTGCGGGTTTTCCCTCCACTTATGCGCTTCCCTGCTAACTCCGAAGCAACGCTTTGCAGCTCTATTCCACGGAATCACGCCTCCGCGACCGCCTTCCCTTGCCCCGTTTCCTTCTTTCGCATAGCATTAAAGTCCGCACAGTTTCACCGTTTCGCATTGCCGTGCCAGCAGGAGCCGCGCCGAAATGACCGATAAATCAAAGGTTCAGACTGAAATCGCCACGCCCGCCACGCCCGCTGCACCTGTTGCACCGCGCCGCCCCTCACCCGCAGAAAAATCCTGGGAAGAAAATACCCTCAAGCCGACGCTTGAGAAAAGTCCGGAACGCCGCGCCGAATTCACCACCATTTCAAGTCATCCCATCCGCCGCCTGTACACCGAAGCCGATTTGCAGGATTGGAGCCCCGAAAAAGATTTAGGCCTTCCCGGTGAGCCGCCCTACACCCGTGGAATTCACTCCACTATGCACCGCGGACGCTTGTGGACCATGCGCCAGTTCGCGGGTTTCGGCACCGCCGAAGACACTAACGCGCGTTTCCGCTATCTTCTCGCGCAAGGCCAGACCGGCCTCTCCACCGCCTTCGATCTGCCCACACTGATGGGCTACGACTCCGACCACGCCCTCTCCGAAGGCGAAGTCGGCAAGTGCGGGGTAGCCATCAGTTCGCTGGCCGACATGGAAGTGCTGTTCGATAAAATTCCGCTGGCCAATGTCACCACTTCCATGACCATCAATTCGCCCGCCGCCATCATCTGGGCGATGTATCTTGCCGTCGCCGAAAAACAGGGCGCGGACTGGAAAAAACTCTCCGGCACTTTGCAGAACGACATCCTTAAGGAATACATCGCGCAAAAGGAATACATCTACCCGCCCGAACCCTCCATGCGCCTGGTGATCGACACTTTCGAATTCGGCGTAAAAAATACTCCCAAATTTAATCCCATCTCCATCAGCGGATATCACATTCGCGAAGCCGGTTCTACCGCCATTCAGGAACTGGCCTTCACGTTGCGCGATGGCCTGGAGTACGTCGAATGGGGCATGCGCCGGGGCATGGACGTCGACGCCTTCGTGCCGCAGCTTTCTTTCTTCTTCAACGCTCACAATGATTTCTTCGAAGAGATCGCCAAATATCGCGCCGCCCGCCGCATCTGGCACAAAGCCATGGTCGAGCGTTACAAATCAACAAATCCGCGCTCCTGGGCGCTCCGTTTCCATAGCCAGACAGCCGGCTGTTCGCTTACCGCGCAGCAGCCTTACAACAACGTGGTCCGCACCGCCATCCAGGCGCTCGCCGCTGTACTGGGCGGCACTCAATCGCTGCACACCAATTCCTTGGATGAAGCCTGGGCACTGCCCACCGAATTCGCCGCCACGCTGGCGCTGCGCACGCAACAAATCATCGCCCACGAAACTGGCGTCGCGAACACTGTCGATCCGCTTGGCGGCTCCTACTTCGTCGAGACCCTCACCAATGAAGTTGAGCGCGGTGCCTGGGATTACATCCACAAGATCGACGCCATGGGTGGCATGGTCACCGCCATCGAACGCAGTTATCCTCAGCGCGAAATCGCGGAAGCCTCCTACCGCTATCAGATGGAAGTCGACCGCAAAGAAAAAATCGTCGTGGGCGTAAACGATTTTGTCACCAAGGAAAGCCCGCTCGAAATTCTGCAGATCGACGAAACCGTGGCCCACCGTCAGGCCGAACGCTTGCGCAAACTCCGCGCCGAGCGCTCTCAGGCGGAAGTCGATCGCCGCCTCAACAGTCTGCGCACTGCGGCCCGCGGCAAAGAAAATTTAATGCCCTTTATCTACGACACCGTGAAAGCCTACGCCACCCTCGGCGAAATCTGCGAAGGCATGCGCGACGTCTTCGGCACCTACGAAGAAGTGGCCATCACCTAACTGCAACCGTGCCAACCCAAATCAAACCATGCCAAGCAAAAAAATACGCGTCTTAATCGCCAAGCCCGGCCTCGACGGTCACGATCGCGGCGCAAAAATAATTGCCCGCGCCTTACGCGACGCCGGCATGGAAGTCATCTACACCGGCTTGCGCCAAACCCCGGAAATGATCGCCTCCGCCGCCATTCAGGAAGACGTCGACGTCATTGGCCTCTCCATTCTTTCAGGCGCGCACAACACCATCTGCCCGCAATTAATGGCGCTCCTCAAAGCCAAAGGCATGGACGACGTAGTCGTCTTGGTCGGCGGAATCATCCCCGAAGCCGACATCCCCGCCATGAAAAAATCCGGCATCGCCGAAATCTTTCTTCCCGGCACCTCCACCCTGGACATTATCGAATTCATCAACAAACGCCTAGCCGTCGGCACCTAGCCTCCTCAAATTTTCATCCCTCAGAGTCTCTGAGCGCCGGGTCTTGGGTTATTTTGGGTTATCTTGTTTTTCCTGCACTCGATGGTAGGTCTCTACCCGTCCCTCATCTCACCCACAAAAAACGCGTAGGATGCCCCACGCTCGATTTGTAGCGTGGGTCTTGGGTTTGTTGTACGACTTTGACTCTTCGATTACGCAGTGGTCCCCGCATATATTTTTCATCCCCACATCTTAATATCCGCCTCCGTCGTTAGCGTCCACTCCACAAAAACTCGTATACTGGATTCTCATTTCAAACTCGCAACTTGTAATTTTTCACTGAAACAGCCCGAGGTCCTGCGTGCCCGCTTCCGCCCTGAAAAACACCGTCGACACCAAATCCGCCGCCGCCCAAAAAAATCACCGTCGCATCGTCGATTTACTCACCCAGCTCAAAAACGAAGAAGAACAAATCTGCGTCGGCGGCGGCCCCAAGGCCGTCGATTCCCAGCACAAAAAAGGCCGCCTCACCGGCCGCGAACGAGTAAAGAAATTAGTCGATCCCGGCTCTCACTTTTTCGAGTTAGGCATCTACGCCGCGTACGAAATGTACGAAGAATGGGGCGGCGCCCCAGGCGCAGGCGTAATCACCGGCCTGGCCCGCGTCTCCGGCCGCACCTGCATGCTCATCGTCAACGACGCCACTGTAAAAGCCGGCGCCTTCTTCCCCATGACCGCGAAAAAAGTAATTCGCGCGCAAAATATCGCCATCGAAAATCGCATCCCCACAATTTATCTGGTGGATTCCGCCGGCATTTTTCTCCCCTTGCAGGAAGACGTCTTCCCCGACACCGACGATTTCGGCCGCGTCTTTCGCAACAACGCGGTGATGAGCGCCATGGGCATCCCGCAAATCGCCGCCATCATGGGGATGTGCGTAGCTGGCGGCGCCTATCTGCCCGTGATGTGCGACCACATCTTGATGACCGAAGGCTCTGGCCTATTTCTCGCCGGCCCCGCGCTGGTGCAAGCCGCCATCGGCCAGAAAACCTCCGCCGAAGAATTAGGCGGCGCAAAAATGCATTCGCAAATAAGCGGCACGGTGGACTTCCGCGAGCCCGACGACGAATCCTGCATCGCGCGCATCCGCTCGTTGGTCGACAAAATCGGCGCCCCCAATACCGCGCCCTTCAGCCACACGAAATCGCGCGACCCGCTATATCCCGGCGATGAAATTTACAGCATCTTCACCTCCGATCCCGGCAAGCAATACGACATGCGCGATATCATCGCCCGCATCGTCGACGCCAGCGAATTCGATGAATATCGCGCCGAAAACGGCGAAACCTTGCTCTGCGGCTATGCGCGCATCGGCGGCTGGGCTGTTGGCATCGTTGCCAATCAGAAAAAACACGTCCAAACTTTCGCGCGCGGTTCAGACCAGAAACGCATCGAATTCGGCGGCGTCATCTACACCGAATCCGCGGAAAAAGCCGCCCGCTTCATCCTCGACTGCAACCAGAACCGCATCCCGCTGATTTTTCTCCACGACGTGAACGGCTTCATGGTTGGCAAGGACGCGGAATGGAGCGGCATCATTCGCGCCGGCGCAAAAATGGTCAACGCCGTGGCCAACAGTGTGGTGCCCAAAATTTCCGTGATATGCGGCGGCAGCTTCGGCGCAGGCCACTACGCCATGTGCGGCAAAGCTTACGACCCGCGCTTCATGTTCGCCTGGCCCACGGCGCGTTACGCGGTAATGAGCGGCGACGCGGCCGCTACCACGCTGGCGGAAATTAAATTGAAGCAACTGGAACGCGAAGGCAAGAAAGTCGACGAAAAGCAGAAAAAAGAAGTCTACGAATCCATTCGCTCCACCTACGAACATCAAACCGACCCGCGCTATGCCGCAGCCCGCCTGTGGGTCGACGCCATCATCGATCCCGCTCACACTCGCGACGCGTTGATCTGGGCCCTCGAAGCCGCGGCGTTAAACTCAGAAATCCGCGAATTCAAGACCGGAGTTTTACAAACATAAATGGAAACCGTGAAATTGGTTGAATGCCCACGCGACGCCTGGCAAGGTTTGCCCGACTTCATTCCCACCGAATATAAAGTGGCCTATTTGCGAGCCCTGATCGCCGCAGGTTTCAAACATATTGACGCCGTGAGCTTCGTTTCCCCAAAGCACGTAAAACAAATGTCCGACAGCGAAGAGGTCATGCGTCAGTTAGCTTCTTCGGTCGATGCGTCAGTCGCAAACAACAAAGCCCCGGAAATTATCGGCATCGTTGTGAACGAAAAAGGCCTCGAACGCGCACTCGCCACGCCTGGAGTCACCACCATCGGGTACCCGTACTCCATCTCCGCATATTTCCGCCGTGCCAACGCCAACATGACTCGTGCCGAATCGCGCTCGCTCGTCGAAAAACTCAAAAAAGAAACCATCACCGCCAAGCGCGGCCTGGTCATCTACATTTCCATGGCTTTCGGCAATCCTTACGACGAACCATGGGGCCCGGAAATCGTGGCCGAAACTCTCGAGTGGCTAAAAGACATCCGCATCAACACCGTGTCGCTTGCAGACACCGTCGGAACCGCTTCTCCGCAACTCATCGCCGATTTGTATCGCGGCGTAAAAGATCACGTCGCGGGCATCGAGCTGGGCGTCCATCTCCACAGCCGCCCGGAAAATGCCGAAGAAAAAATCCTCGCGGCCTATGAAGCAGGCTGCCGCCGCTTCGACTCTGCCCTCACCGGACTCGGCGGCTGCCCTTTTGCTGGCGACACTCTGGTCGGCAACATCGCCACCGAAGATGTTCTGGCTGCCGTCCGCAAAGCTGGAGGCGACCCGGGAATCGATTCAGCTGCTCTCACGCCGCTGCTGCAAATGACCAACGAAATTCGCTCAAAATACGCGCACGCGCCCATGGTGCAGTAGTTTTGCAGTAAGCTTGGGGCACAATCACCGTAGTCGCCGTACTCAATCGTCGCCACAGAAAGGCCAGAAAGAATTGCTTCATGTTTGAAACGCTAAAACTGGAATTCCTCGGCGAACTGGCCATCCTCACGCTCAATCGTCCAGAAAAGCGCAATGCTATTTCCCCGCAAATGCTCGCGGAGTTGCAATCCGCGCTCGACGCCATCGAAAAAAGTCACGCGCGCGTGGGCATCGTCACCGGCATTGGCAAAGCCTTCAGTGCAGGCATGGATCTCGAAACGCTCTCCGCCATCGCTCGCCAGTCCTCCGAAGAAAATATGGACGACTCCCGCCGCATGGCGCGCATGTTCCGCCGCATCTGGAGTTTCACCAGGCCGCTGATCGCCGCCGTGAATGGCGCTGCGCTCGCCGGCGGTTGCGGCATCGCCACGTTGTGCGATTTCACTTTGGCCGTTCCCGAAGCCAAATTCGGATACACCGAGGTGAAAATCGGCTTTCTACCCGCCATCGTTTCTGTTTTTCTCATCCGTCAGATTGGCGACAAGCGCGCTCGCGATTTGCTGCTCACCGGCCGCCTCATCACCGCCGCGGAAGCCAAAGAACTGGGCCTGGTCAATGAAATTGTCGAACCAGATCGCCTGATGGATCGCGCCAAAGAATTAGCCGCCGTGCTCATCGAAGCCAGCCCCAGCAGCATCACCCGCGCCAAGCGCCTGCTGACCGCTACGGCCGCCACCGCCATCGACGCCGATCTCGAACGCGCCGTTCTCGAAAACGCAAGCATCCGCTGCACCTCGGATTTCAAAGAAGGTTTGGCTTCTTTCCTCGAAAAACGCAAACCTCAATGGCGCGGCGACTCCGATTAATGCAGCCGCCAAAAATATTTCAGGGGAATTTATATGCTTGAGTATCACGACGCCGCCGTTCGCGTGCGTTACGCCGAAACCGACCAGATGGGCGTCGTCTACCACGCCAATTATCTCATCTGGTTTGAAGTCGGCCGCGTCGAGCTGATCCGCGCCCTCGGCATTGAATACAAAGCCATGGAAATCGATGACGATTGCCACATCGTCGTCGCGGAAGCCCATTGCCGCTATCTTCATCCGGCGCGGTACGACGAGCGCTTGCGGGTGCGCACGCGAATCGCGGAAGCGAAAAACCGCACCATTCGCTTCTCCTACAAAATATTTCGCGCTGACGACGATCGCCTGCTCGCCACCGGAGAAACCGTTCACGTAATCTGCGGCAGCAACGGTCGCCCAAAACTTCTTCCGGAAAAATATCGCCGCGCTTTCTCCGGCGCTCTCGCTGCCCCGGTCGGCAGTATCAAATCATGAATAACATGAGCACAGCCGCAACCACGTTTACTCCATGAGCGTAATTCTCACTGGCAACGATCTTTCCTTCGAACAACTGCGCGCCGTGGCGCTGCAGCATGAGTCCGTCTCCCTCCACCCCTCCGCCATCGAGCGCATGAAAGCCTCGCGCGCGGTGGTGGACAAACTGGTAGCCTCCGGCGCGACCGCCTACGGCATCAACACCGGATTCGGCAAACTCGCGTCCGTACGCATCTCTACGGAGCAGGTTGCACAACTGCAGGTAAATCTCGTGCGCTCGCATGCCTGCGGCGTTGGCGAGCCGCTCAGCGAAGGCGAAACTCGCGCCATGATGCTGCTCCGCGCCAATGCGCTCGCAAAAGGTCTAAGCGGCATCCGGCCTGTGGTCGTCGAGACCCTCTGCGCCATGCTCAATGCGAAAGTGCATCCGGCAATTCCCTTCCAGGGATCGGTAG
>DATNKL010000032.1:0-5663 GCA_035603415.1 Candidatus Acidiferrales bacterium | reverse complement strand
TGGATATGCACCTTGCGAACTTCGTCCAATGCATAGCGGCTGCCACTCTGCGCCCTCCGCCGTGCGCTGGCCGCGGCGTTGAAGATTTTCCGGCAAATCGGCCAGGTCGATAAAATCTCCCGAGGTGGTAATCGCCGCGCTGGAAATTACGTTCTCAAGCTCCCTCACATTGCCCGGTCAGGGATGTTGCAGCAGCAGCGTTTGGGCGCGCCGAGTTAATCCGCAAATACTCTTGCTATAGGCCTGGTTGTATTTTTTTACAAAGAATTGCACCAGTAGCGGAATATCCTCGAGACGCTCCGTCAACGAGGGCACGCGGATTTGAATCGAGCTCAGGCGATAGAACAGATCTTCCCGGAACCGTCCCGCCAGCACCTCTCCGCGCAGGTCGCGATTGGTGGCGTCGATCAGTCTTACATTCACGTGGCGAACTTCCGGCGAGCCCACCCGCTGCACTTCGCGGTTTTGTATCACCCGCAGCAGCTTGGCCTGCATGGCCAGCGACGTTTCGCCCACCTCGTCCAGGAAACCGTTCCGCCGTCCGCGTATTCGAACATTCCTGGCCGCATTTCCGTTGCGCCGGTAAAAGCCCCGCGCACATGCCCGAAAAGTTGGCTATCCAGCAGGGTGTCCACCATCGCTGAACAGTTGCAAACGGCGAGGCGATGCTGGCTCACCGGGCTCAGCTGGTGTATGGCCCGTGCCACCAACTCTTTCTCGGTGCCGGTCGGTCCCACCAGCAACACGTTGGTATAGTGCCGCGCCACCTTGCGCGCAAAATCAAAACTTCCAGCATCACCGGGCTTTTGCCGACGATGCCGTGAAACTCCAGATCCCTCAGCAGTTGCTCTTCCAGCGCTCGCACCCGCCTCCGCTGGTCGTACAGCGAGGCCACATCGTCGAGCGCGCGCTTCAAGCGCAAGCGATCCAGCCAGCGGCTTTGGCAAAAAATCCGTGGCGCCCCGCCGTATCGCTTCCAGAGCCGATTCGAGCGTATCTTCCTTGGTGATGATGATTACGTGAACCCCGGGATCCACGCGCAGCAGGCGATCCAGAAATTCGTAAGCATGTATTCCAGGCAAATGAACGTCCCCGAGAATTACCCGGCAGGTCCCCGATTGCACCAGCCGCATCGCCTCCTGCGGATCGTCAGTCAGCAACGATTCGTACCCATCGCGGAAATCATTTTGGAAAGCAGGCTTAGTTGCTCGGGATCGTCATCCAGAATGCACGGTGTAAGCGCACTACGCGGGCCCACCACGTGGATCGTCTTGGTCTCCACATTGGCCACACTTCCTCTTTCGCAACTATTCATCCATTCCGCTTCATATTCCTCCGTCCGCCGGTCTGTCGACTAAACATGTAACAAAAGGTTGAAGAATCAGTCTGTTACAAACAAGGTAGGCGAGAGCCGGCAGAAACTCCCCTGCGCCACGGGCCACCACGACTGCCCCACTTGCGACCACCATTGCGTCCCCTTTTGAACCTTCCGCCCGTTTCGACACTTTTCGGTCCGGAACATACCACCCGCCGCGGCGATAAACATCGTCGCCAAGCGCCGCCGTTCGCAATTTCCAGGGAGAGTTCCGATCAGGTTGAATCAGTTGAAAGAGGGGTTTAAAAATGGCCACGAAGCAAAATGTTGGTAGCAAAGGCCTCAATATATCGGTACACCCTGTTAAAAAACACTAAGCCTACCAACAATCCCAGCATCGCGTAGCTATTCCCGCGCAGCCAGTTCAGATATTTCTGCGCGGTGCTCTCGCTCATGAAGATCATGATGCCGGTACTTCCATCCAAAGGCGGGACCGGCAAAAGGTTGAAGGTGCCCAGCAACAAATTCAGCGAAAAGAACACAATCAGTACCACGAAGGCGATCCCTGGATGCCCCGTCGCGGGATCCCTTCCCAGCAAGCCAGTGGACATGCCTACACGTAGGCCGATCACCGCGAGGATCATCAGTGTAAAGTTCGCCGCCGGACCCGCCAGCGCCATCCATCCCGCTCTCCGCGGATAACGCCGCTCCCACGCGGGATCGAACGGCGCGCTAGCCCAGCCAATCATAGATTGGTTTATGAAGTACGACAGCAGCGGAATCAGCACCATCCCGAAGGGCTCTCGCCGGATGTGCGGAAGGGGATTCAACGAAACTTGCCCGCCCTCGGAAGCGGTCTCGTCACCGCCTCGCTTGGCCACCAAGGCGTGCGCCGCTTCATGGCATGTAGTGGAAAAAAGGAACGCGACGTACCAGATAAATCCATACAACAAAAATTCAGGCGTGATATCGGGCATCGCGGAAGAGTAGATGCTGGCGCCCGCGATTGCAAGTTGGCGGCGCTACTACGACTGGGCGCCGAAGTCTGATTTCGTTCACAGTTTCAGCCACAAGCGACCAGCGATCATTCTGACTTTTGCGGGCCAGTCTTTCTTCCGATGTTTTTCCTCGCGTCCGCTCCTACGAAGGCACCGGCCCGCATAGCGGCAAAACCTTTCTTGGATCTAACGCGGGGCTTTGTTTTTACTTTTGTGGTTGCACGGTGCGCAATTTTCTTGGCGTTCGCAAGTCCGCCTTCCAGCAGCCGTTTAGGACCGCTCACAAACGGACTCCCCGCTTCATAGAACCGCAACACATGATCGGCCGCCCGCGTAATTCCGATCCGCACCGTTTCCCCAATCACCGTTTGTGTGCTGTTCTGCGCGCTGCCGTTCTCGATCACTCCCAACCACAACTCGCTCTCAGCGCACAAATCGATCCCATCATGACTGCCATTGATTTGAAACGCCGCAGCCAGTCGGCCTGGGCCACGCGTCAAGCCCAGCATGTCGCTACAACCCCGATGTTTTTTCATTAGCTCAAGGCCTTCGAGCGGCTCGACCGCGCGAATCAAAATCCCGCCCGCGGTACCCGCAGGCTCGCCGCTCACGTTCAACATGAAATGCGCGCCATAATTAAAAAACACATACGCATGACCGGGTTCGAGATACATCGAGCGGATCCGCGGAGTCGGCCCGCGAAAGTGATGCCCGGCCGGATCACCCGGCGGATACGCTTCCGTTTCCACAATGCGCCCGCTGACCCGCCCGGCCGGCAGTTCGTGCACCACCGCTTTGCCAATCAGAAAACGCGCCAGCTCAATGGTGCCGCTGGGCAATTCCGCCCGACGCAGCCGCCGTATGACGCTTTTTTTCGCAAGATGTTTTGCAGTTTCCACGGAGTGATTCATTCGAGAGGTAATTTTTGTCGCGTGCTTACTCTAACCTCCAGCCTCCAGCTTCTAGCCCCTAGCCGCCTCCGGCTCGCTATTAAATAGCCGCGCCAACTCGGCATGCTCCATCACTACCGCGGGATCGCGCTGAATGGCGTCGAAGTAACGCTTTTGAAACGCGTCCCCCGACTCCGAAGGCACAAACAGCTTCCGCGCCATGCCAATTGCGCTGCGGGTATCCTCGGGCGTAATCGGAACTTCACCGGCGAGCGTTTCATCCAGCCGCACCACAAATTCCGAAATATTATGCAGCCAGCCGAATTGCTGGTGATCCAGCACCAGCCGGAATAATTCGCCGGTGGACACGTGTCCGTGCTCGCGCTCGTAGTCCCGCCGTTCCATATCCAGCAAGGTTTTGTGCAGCTTCAGCAACACGGTGCGCAACTCCGTGAGTTTCGCGCGATCCATGGCGTCTGAGCCGCTTTCAGAAGGTGGGTTCGGTGTCATCGTCAATCCAAATCAATGTCAGTCCAAGTCAGTCAATCGTGATAGCGCTGCTCGCCCACCGGCAACGCGATATGCAGCCGGTTTCCCGGCGGCGGCAGGGGACACGTCGCGAACGGCGTATACGCGCAAGGCGGATTTTCCAGGTGATTGAAATCCAGCACTAACTCGCCGGCCTTTTCCAGTCCTTTGCTGGGCAGCGCGGTGTACAGAAACCTACAAGCTCCATAAGTCGTCGACGAGCTAGTGGTATCCCGCAGTATGAAAAAAAGTTTCTTGGGATCGGAATCCTCCAGCACCGGCTCGAGCCGGTAAGTTTCGCCGGCAAGCTTAAATTCCGCGGCGCCCGGGACCGGCTGCGAATACTGCGTCCCCGCAAGGGTGTCGAGCGTCACCGTTTTTGGCGGATGGTACGGAATCCACTCAGCCGTAACGCGGTAGGCGTGATCGGGCGCGTACCATTTCAATCCATGAAATCCCAGCAGGCCCTGCGATTTCGAATCTTTCACGCGCAGGGCGAACCGCTCGCCCCGCCGGATCACGTACATATTCAGTGTTCCAATGCTCAGATGCGGCGCGTTCTTGTCATTATTGGCGTCCGTGCGCAACACTTGAGATTTCGCCGGGGCCCCAGCCACCAGAAATTCCGGCGGGAATCCTCCGGCAGGCTCGACCAGGCGAACCGTCTCACCGTCCAATCGCAGCGCGCCTAAGTGCGCCACCTTCGTGCCCGGTAGATGGATTTTGTTATCGGCAGCGCCGCCAAACGAATTATCGCCCGGCTGCAACCACTCCAGCCCTGCTAAAGAAAGCCAGCCATCCGGCTTCTGCAGTTCGGCGGCATGTTTAGCGCGCCATTCGAGGAGATCTTTCTGCCAAGAATCCGGCTTTGTTGCGCGCGAATCGCCGCTAACCATGCTCAGGAAGAATACCAGCCCCGCTGCTGCAGCCCAGGTGCGAAAGTCCATAACAAAGTATAACGTGAGACATTCCGTGGCCGAAAGTTGGAGCACATCGCTGCTGCATCCGGCGTCCTCCGTAAAAAAAGGCTCGCTTGCGCGAGCCGTGATACTTGCTGAGATCTAAATCCGACCGATTTTACTTGGAAGGCGTCACCACCAGTTCATTTTTTACTGAAAAAACGTTAGGTACGCTGCTCGCCCGTATGTTGGCAAGATTCTTGTCGGCCTCGCTATCCACGACTCCCACCAAAATAACATTTCCATTTTTCACGATGATGTGAATCGACGGCACCGCCGATTCGGCGTATCTTGACAGCCCGGGCTCACTGAAAATCGCGCGGTACACCGCTTTGCGAAGCTGGTCGTCCATCGGGGATAGCGGCAACACTTCGATGTTATTGACCACCCTGCCGACGCCTTCAATATTTTTTACCACTCCTTCGGCATCTGACTTAAGCGTCGGCCGAACTACTTGCCCTTCTAATATGACGGTGTCGCCTTCCACGCGGAAAGACAGATTGTCGAACACCGAATAGTAGGGCAGCAAAACCAGTTGATGCCGTACTTCGCGAATAAGATTCTGCCGCGATTTTGGTTCCGTCTGTTGCTTGTTATTTTGCGCATGCGAAATCATTGGCATGGCTTTGAATGCAGTCCCGAGCAGCAATGCCGTAGCCAAAACAGACGCTTTCCTCATGTGATGACCTCCAATTCCGCCTCTTTATCAGTCAAATTCTTCTAACACAATAGTTAGATTCAAGTCGCGCAGCAATTGGGTGCGTGGCGCTGACAATGACTGGCAATGTTACGATGGAGCCCGTGGACTCGACTTTTTTTCGCCTACCTGGGACCCGCCGCCTCTTCGACCCCACTATGCCTGGCTCCCATTCTTCGGGTATCTTGCCGTGCTGCTGATCGCCCATCGCGGGGCCTCCGGTCACGCTCCCGAAAATACCCTGGCCGCTTTCAAGAAAGCGGTAACCTTAGGCGC
>DATNKL010000142.1:0-40143 GCA_035603415.1 Candidatus Acidiferrales bacterium | reverse complement strand
ATCCCGTACAAGGCACGCTCATCCCGCGTAAAGCAGCCGCTCCCGTCGAAACGCACGCTATCACGCCAGAGGAAGCAATCGAGATACTGGAGCTACTTGGACGCGCAAAAGAATTAAGCACTCACAAGCGCATCCAGGCGCAAGTTGCGATTGGCTTAGTGTTCTTTGCTGGCTTGCGACCGGGCGAAGCTCGCGGCGCAAGATGGGAAGATTACAACGGCAAAACGCTCACGGTGAAGCAGAGCGTATGGCGGAAGCATACAACCGATCCTAAAACCGCGAGTGCCGCGAAGCCCGTACCTGTAATCGAGCCATTGCGCGAACTTCTAGAGGAATTGCGAGCGGCGGAAGGCAATCCACAAATCGGCCCGATCCTGCGAGGCGTGCAGAATGGAAAGCCCCTCAACCTGGACATGCTGGCGAGTGAAACAATCCGGCCCGCTATAGCCAACCCTGCAAACTACGCGCCTGATGCGAAGCGCTTAACGTGGCACGGTTATTATGCGTTTCGCCGTGGTATCGCAACGCTTGCCAGTACCATCTCTCGCGATCCGATGGCCGCGAAGGGCTTGCTGCGTCATTCGAGCGTGAACACAACCCTAACCCACTACATCAAGGATGTTCCCGAAGTAACGAAGAACGCTATGACTCAGGTTGAGGCGCTGTTCACTCAGCTTGCGGGTGGGATAGTTCAGTAGTCGAAAAGTCTATTGGGATAAAAGTGTGATAAAGCCGTGAGAAAAAGCCCCGCAACCAATCGCCTCAGTAAACGCTACGCTCTCTGCAACGTCATTGTATGGAATGATATGGCGGAGAGGGGGGGATTCGAACCCCCGTTAGGGTGTTTATTCCCTAAAACGGTTTAGCAAACCGCCGCATTCAGCCGCTCTGCCACCTCTCCGCGGTCCGAGTTCAAAGCTTACCACACTGCTCTAGTTTATTTAGTGCACAGTTGATGTGCGGGGCTCCGGACCGCAGAGACGCTGCGCATTTCTGCAACACTCGCTGATTTCACTGGCGGTGGAGGAACTGCTCTCCCTGGTAAA
Source organism: Candidatus Acidiferrales bacterium (assembly GCA_035603415.1). Classification (GTDB taxonomy): domain Bacteria; phylum Acidobacteriota; class Terriglobia; order Acidiferrales; family UBA7541; genus Acidiferrum. Next base: position 39,097 of record DATNKL010000142.1, on the reverse strand, counting down.
GCAGCACGGCTTGTAGGATTGATACTGAGGTGCGGTACGACTTGGGCGTTTGATGTCCTGCGGCCTCAATCGCACCACTTGATTGGCCACGGGCCGCCGCCCGCTGCTGAAAACATTTGACGGCACCTACTAATAGAAGAGAAAATAACCGGCCAGCCGATGCGTGCTAGCAGTACCATTTCTTGACGGACGGTTGCCACTATACGTTCGTGTAGCTCTCACTATACTTTCGGCCCAAACTTCCCGAAGCACCTGCTGCCCTGGAATCTTTAGACTGCTGCTTTTGCTTCAGTTGGCGTCACGCTGGAGCTCAACGCCGCCACCCGTTCGAATGAATCGAGCCGCGCTTTATGGTCGTAGATGTGCGCCGTCAGCATCAGTTCGTCAGAATTGGTGATATCGATAAACTTTTGCAACACACGCGCGACAGTTTCAGAGGAACCCACCGCCGAAACCGTAAGCGTTTGGCTGGCCAGCGCTTTTTCGACCGGTGACCAGAAGCTATCAATGTTGTCTATGGGCGGCGGAATTTGTCCGGGCGTTCCGCGTCGAAGATAAGTGAACGATTGCTGAACCGAGCTGAATTGACGTCGCGCTTCTTCGTCCGTCGCGGCCGCCACCACGTTGATCCCCAGCATTGCATAGGGATGATCGAGTTGCTTCGAGGGCTTGAACAGATTTCGGTACAGCCGCAGCGCCGCCATCATGTCGCCGGGCGCGAAGTGCGAGGCAAATGCAAACGGCAATCCTAGTTGCGCGGCCAGTTGCGCACTGAAAAGGCTCGAGCCTAAAAGCCAAATCGGCACCCGCAAACCAGTTCCGGGAATGGCGCGAATCTTTTGTCCCGGCTCGGCTTCTTCAAAATAATGTTGCAGCTCCAGCACATCTTCAGGGAAGCGGTCCGCGCTGGCAGCCACATCGCGGCGAAGCGCTCGCGCCGTTGTCTGATCTGTGCCTGGAGCGCGTCCGAGGCCGAGATCGATGCGCCCGGGGAACAACGACGCCAGCGTGCCAAATTGTTCGGCGATCACCAGTGGCGAATGATTCGGCAGCATGATCCCGCCGGAACCCACGCGAATTGTTTTTGTGCCGCTAGCGATATGCGCGATCACGATCGAAGTAGCCGCGCTGGCAATGCCTGGCATGTTGTGATGCTCAGCCAGCCAGAACCGTTTGTAGCCCCACTTTTCAGCGTGCTGCGCCAGATCCAAAGAATTGCGCAGCGCATCGGAAGCGGTGGCGCCTTGCGGGATCGGAGAAAGATCTAGAATGGAGAAGGGAATCATCAGTTTGTACGCATTCTTTTGATGACTCCGCCAGCGCTAAAGTTATTGCCCGCTCAGAAAGTTGTTGCGGCGCAAACAACGCAGATTCTTTGCCGTTTTGGTTTCGGGATTCAATGGGTTACGTCCGATTGGGCACGGACAAATTCTTCTCAGAGTAAGAGCCCGGAGGCCTATCACCCAGCCTGTCCAACAGCGGCGCAATCGATCGGTTGGCTGGCTTCCAACGCAACGCCGTCGCGGTACGTGACGAATCGGCTCGAAATAGCCAGCACTTTGGCGCCCGGCACTATAATTCCCACCAGATTCAACGGATCGGCCGCCGAAATTGTAATTGTTTCGCCCGTCGGTGGCTCTGCGCGCGTTGCTCGCAACGATTCAACCGCCGCGGGCAGCGCAAATTGTTCGCCGAGAAAACCGCTAACGAATCTCCCGCCGCGGACTTCGCCGCGATCCTCCAACCGCCGCAACGTAATTAAGATTTCGCGCCAGTTCGGCAAATTCGATTCGCGCATTAGCACTTCGCGAAAAACTACCCCATAGCGCTTCAGTAGAACGCCGCACACCGCCTCAAGCATCCGCTCCCGGTTCTCGGCCGCAGTGGGAAATAATAATGACCATCGTCCGGCACTGTACCGCGGGCGGCCATCGCGTCCATTGCTCAAATCCCGGCGTATTGGATCGATCAATGCCCGCAAATTATCAAAACCGTCAGCCGTCATGAGCCCTGCAGCCACGAGCTCCCACAGCCCGCCCTCGACTTCCTCTTTCCCTTTGCGCGTGCCACGAAGAATGTCCGCAAAAAACGACGCGCCTCGCTCTTTGAGAAATCCGAAAACTTCTTTCGCATTTGAACTCAACATTCGGTCTAAATCGATTTCCCGCTGGCGCGCCATCATCCAATCCGGCTCATCGCGAAGGAAGAACGTTATCGGCGCCGCGCCAGTCGGCGCGACTCTGTGGCTGCGTTCCGATAAATCGCCAACCATCGCCGGCCCCGGCGACAGTCGTCCCCATCCGACCATGCCGTTGAAACAAAGTTGATCCAAAATTTTTGGATCGTAGCCCGCGATGCGCCGTGACAATATCTGCCGCTCCCAGGCGTTCGCCGGCGCTTCGAAGCCTTGCAACTGCCGCAACACTTCCAGCGCGCCGTGCTCGGTGAAGAGTTGCGTTTCGGGCGTCAGGTGCTGCCAGGGCAATAACCAGCGCATGAATTGTGCGGCGGAGACCGGTTCGATTTCTTTGCGCAGCTTGCCCACGGTGTGCCGGTGAATGCGCGCCAGAATTCTTCGCTCGCACCATTCCACATCGCGCGAATGCGGGTCCGAAAAACGGCCACGCAAAACAGCGCCCGTCCCTTCCAGCCGCAGCATTACTTTTTCGATTTCATTCTGCGGTAATCCAAGTACACCAGCGAGAGACTCAACCCCAAATGGCCCGCAATGCTGCGTCCAGCCACCAACCAATGCCAACAACGCATCTTCCTTCGCTGGAACGATAGATTCCACGTCTGCAATGGCTGTCTCAAATTTGGCTCCGAGAAATATCTCCGCAAAAAGTTTTGCGCGTTCGGCGGTCACCCAATACGCCTTGTCCAATAGCAAAGCACGCCCAGCGCGGCCTTGCCGTACCAATTCGTCAAAAAAAGTACTCCAGGAGCCGATAGAACGTTGAACAGTATCTTCCAACGAGCCCACTTCTCTAGCCTCATCGTCGCCGCTGATCTCCGGCAGCGCGATCAGCGTTTGCAAAGCATCGTGCAATTCTTCAGCATCACGCACGTCCGGCCACGCTTCCCTGCGGATTTCTTCAATCGCGCCGGCGTCAAGACGCCCAACCTCGGAGAGCACACTCTCCGGCAAAACACGACGCATCTCGACAGCGCGTGCCCGTCGTTCCTCGAGCGGCGCGTCATCGAGATACGCAAATGGATTGGCATTCAAAATTTCGTGCGAAAACTGCGACGGCACCGGAGTATCCACTGCGACGCACTGGATGCCGCCGTCAATGATTTGGCCCAGCACCTGCCGCAAACCTTCCACATCCATCGCTTCCGTCAGCGCATCCTTCATTACTTCGTTCACTAGAGGATGATCGGGTATGCGCACCGCGCCCTCTAAATTTTCGGGGCAAGCTGCCGCATCCGGAAAAACCGACGCCAGCAGGTCATCGGCCCGCATTCTCTGAATTGGAGGCGGAACTTTCGCGCCGCCCTGGAATCGCAATAAAATCAACGCGCGAGATGCGTTCCATCTCCACCGTGTCGTGAAAAGCGGCGAGTCCAGCACCGCCTGCTCCAGCACCTGCCTGACCGACGACGGATGAAGAAAGCGAAACACGTCCGCAAGCGGAAAACTATGTTGTTCCGCCAAACAAATATTTATCCCGTCATCGGTAGCCGCCGCTTGCAACTCGAGATTAAAAGACCGGCAAAACCGCTTTCGCAGCGCCAGTCCCCACGCCTTATTAATTCGCCCGCCAAACGGCGCGTGAATCACCAGTTGCATCCCACCGCTTTCATCAAAAAATCTTTCCGCCACCACCGTTTTCTGCGTAGGCACGGTGCCAAGTACCGCGCGGCCGGCGACGATATGCTCCACAATCTGTTCAGCTCCGGCGTTATCCACGCCGCACTCCTGCTGCAGCCGCGCGACAGCTGTGCGCACCGCTGGCAAATTCCGCATTTCAAGCGACGGAACGACATCGCAAGTTATCGCGCTGACCTTCTCGCGCAGGTCCGCCACTTGTCGTGACAATTCGGCCGTACGCGCAGGCGCCTCGCCGCGCCAGAAAGGAACGTTGGGAGCCGCGCCGTGCGCGTCCTCCACCAGCACGCGCCCTGCCTGCACGCGACGAATGCGCCACGAGCTGTTGCCCAGCAACATGATGTCGCCGCGCAAACTCTCCACCGCGAAATCTTCATCAACTGTCCCGACGACCGTGCCCTCGGGCTCGGCTACAACGGTATACAACGCATTATCAGGAATCGCGCCGCCGCTGGTAATCGCCGCGAGCCGGCTCCCGCGCCTCCCCTGCACCGTCCCACCTACACGATTGCGATGAAGATAAGCGCCACGCCTCCCGCGCCGGGCGTTGATTCCTTCAGAAAGCATTTCCACGATGGCATCGAAATCAGCCCGCTCAAGATCCCGGTACGGATAAGTACGGCGGACCAGCTCAAACAATTCGTCTTCCGTCCACTCTTCCGCCGCGCACATGGCCACCAGTTGCTGCGTCAGAATGTCCATCGGATTTTCCGGGATCTCCAGAGAATCCAGATCGCCCTGCCGCATCGCGCGCACCAGCGCCGCGCATTCCACCAACTCATCGCGCGTGGTCGCAAAAATGCGGCCTTTGGGAATAGCGCCCAGCCAGTGGCCCGCGCGTCCAATGCGTTGCCACGCCACGGAAATCGACCGCGTCGACCCGATCTGACACACCAGTTCCACCGAGCCAATGTCGATACCCAATTCCAGCGAGGCCGTCGCCACCAGAGCTTTTATTTCGCCGGCTTTCAGTTTGCTTTCCGCCACCAGCCGCAGCTTGCGTGAAAGGCTGCCGTGATGTGTGGCCACCGCTTCAGGACCCAATCTTTCCGCCAAATGGTGCGCAACGCGTTCCGCCAACCGCCGCGTATTTACGAAAATTAGCGCTGAGCGATGTCCACGGACTAGCGCCGCGATGCGTTCATAAATTTCGTCCCACACTTCATGGGAAGTGACCGGCCCCAATTCGCTTTTAGGAACTTCGATAGCGATATCCACTTCGCGCTGATGTCCAATTTGCACCACCACAGGATCGGGCCGAGCACTTCCCGCCAAAAAGTTAGCCACCAACTCAATCGGTTTCTGCGTGGCGGAAAGACCGATGCGAACTGGCAGCTTATCTGCCAGCGCATCCAGCCTCTCGAGAGACAACGCCAAATGTGTGCCGCGCTTATCGTCGGCCACCGCGTGGATTTCATCCACGATGACCGTCTCTACCGTCTTCAGAATTTCCCGGCTCTTTCCCGCCGTGAGCAATATGTACAGCGACTCCGGAGTCGTAACCAGGATGTGCGGCGGCCGCATCAACATGGCACGCCGCTCCCGCATCAGCGTGTCGCCGGTCCGCACCGCCGTGCGAATCGCCGGCATCAACAGCCCGCGCTCGCCCGCAAGTTGCAGAATTTCCCCCAGGGGCTGCTCCAAATTTTTCTGAATATCATTTCCCAGTGCCTTCAGCGGCGAAACATACAAAACCTGCGTTTCATCACGCAACTCGCCCGCAAGCGCTTTTCGTACTAGTCGATCGATACACGCGAGGAACGCGGCCAGCGTCTTCCCCGATCCGGTCGGCGCGGAGATCAGCGTCGTCTTACCAGCGAGAATAGGTGGCCATCCCCCTTCTTGCGGCTCGGTTGGCACACCCAGCCGTGTCCGGAACCACTCCCGGACCACCGGATGTGCCCAAGAAAGCGCGGACGAAGAGACAATTTGAGATGAAACGTTATTCATGGATGAGCTGATGGCCTGTATCAGCGGTTGGTTGGCCAAATTGTTACAGGTTTATGCGAACTGAAAAAATACAATACACCAATCGAATGTGTGAAGCATCTTTACGCGAACTGGCCCACTACCCGAGTTTGATGTCCTTGTAGGTCGCGGCTTCAGCCGCGACCTAAATCCGGCCTCCAAAACCGGCGACTTTAGTCCCTGACGAACCTACATATAAAGGGCCAGCGCCTTACCTCCCAAAGAACAAATGCGGTTTCCTTCTTCAAATCGGATGATCACTGCGGCGGAAAGTCCAGGTTGCGCGAGGGAAAAGGCTTCCAAGCCTTTCCTTCCCTTTTCGTTGCTTTGAAACTAAGATGGTTCATGAGTAACCCGTGGGCGGGGTGTTCATAAACGACTCGGTCGGTCTGTCACTCCTTGTAACCTGCCAGCCGGTCTGAAACATTTTGCTTAACTGCGGCGTATGTACAGTATATCCAAGCTTTATAACGTCTTTATATCTAATGCGTGAAGTGTCCGCCGCTGCGGGCCCTGCTAAGGCCCTCGTAAGGATCGAACGATGAAGACCTGGCAAAAGGTGTCGACCGGTATCGGTGGTGTGGTCGTGCTCGGCGGCATTGTATTGTTCAGCATCCACCAGGCTAATAAAGGTGTGGTCACCGTGCAGACCGCCAAAGTCGCCTCCCAGGACACCCTGATTTCCCAGGTTACCGCGAGCGGCGAGATTAAACCCACGACTTACACCAACGTGACCGCCCAAGGCTTTGGCAGAATCACCCAGATCCTTGTCAAAGAGGGCGACAAGATTAAGAAGGGCGACCGCCTTTTATTACAGGAAGACGTGCAAGCCAATGCCGATGTGCAGGCGCAGTCCGCGGCCATCAACTCTTCCGAAATGGGTGTGCAAGCGGCCGAAGCCAGTTTCCGCTCGGCCCAGGCTGACCTGATACAACAACAGGCGAATCTCGAAAAGGCCAAACTCGACTGGGAACGGGGACAAGGCTTGTTTAAGGATGGCTTGATTCCCAAGCAGGATTTCGACCAGCGCAAGTCTGCCTACGATGCCGCTTTCGCCGCGGTTGACTCTTCCAAAGCCCGAGTTCAGTCGCTGAAAGCTCAGCTGAATCAGACCCAATCCATGGTGAACCAGAATAAAGCGGTGCTCGTCCGTACCAAGGACATCCTAAGCAAAACCGCCTACATCTCACCGATCAACGGAATTGTGAGCTATCTGCCTGTCCGCCTGGGCGAATACGTTGTGCCAGGCATTCAGAATTCGAACGGCAGTTTCCTGATGACCTTGTCGGATATGTCCGTCGTCACCGCCGAAGTGAAAGTCGATGAAACGGACATCGTCAACGTTCGAACGGGCCAGGACGCCGACGTGACCATCGACGCCGTCCCAGGCAAAGTATTCAAAGGCAAGGTCACCGAAATTGGTTCTCAAGCCACGCTGCGCAGCTCCGGCCTTGCCACTACCCAGAGCACCACAAGCACTCAGGAAGCCAAGGATTTCAAAGTAGTCGTCACACTTGCTGCTCCTCCCGACAATTTACGTCCAGGACTTTCCACCACCGCAAAAATAAAGACCGCCGAGAAGAAAAACGTCGTGGCCATTCCCATTCAGGCCCTGGCTGTGCGGACCCGCAAGGACCTGGAGCAAGCCGCCAAGGACGCCAGCAAAAATGGCAACTCCAGCGTTACCTTGGCCGCGCCTCCGCCTCCTGCGCCCGGTGATCCCAAGAAGGAAGAAGTGCAGGGCGTGTTCGTTGTCAACGGTAAGAAAGCGATTTTTCGTCCCGTCGAGACCGGCATCAGCGGTGTGACCGACATCGAAGTGACCAAGGGGTTGCAGCCCGGCGACGAGATCGTGGTTGGCAGTTATAAAGCGCTACGCACCCTGAAACCAGCGTCGAGCGTCAAGGTGGATAACACACCTCCCAAGAAGCCCGAAGAAGAAGGTCAGAGTTAAACTAGGTAGCGCAGTGCGAGGAGATGCACATGGCTGTTGAAGCAGCTTCCGTGGATTCGTTTCGCCAGGACCTGGTGTCATCCGGCATCGTCATCAAGACGTTGGATCTGGCCAAAGTTTACGAAATGGGTGCTGAACAGGTGCATGCTTTGCGCGGCATCGACCTGGAGATTCGCAAGGGCGAATACGTCGCTATCATGGGGCCGTCGGGCTCCGGTAAATCTACATTGATGAATTTGATCGGCTGCCTGGACTCCCCAAGCTCCGGCAAATATTGGCTGGCAGGACGGCTGGTCAGCGACCTCGATGACGATGAGCTTGCCTACATTCGCAATAAAGAAATCGGCTTTGTATTTCAAACGTTTAATCTCTTGCCGCGCGCCACCGCTCTTCACAATGTCGAGCTTCCGCTGATCTATAACGGCACGCCCTCGGAAGAACGCATCGAGAAAGCAAAAAAGGCTCTGGAGCGTGTGGACCTCGTAGATCGCATGCATCACAAGCCTAACGAGCTTTCCGGTGGACAGCGGCAGCGTGTGGCCATCGCGCGCGCCCTCGTGAATTCGCCTTCCATCGTGCTGGCTGACGAGCCCACGGGAAACCTCGACTCCAAAACCGGCGACGAAATTATGAACCTGTTTCAGAACCTCCATGCGCAAGGCAATACCATCATTCTCGTCACTCACGAGCACGACATCGCGCAGCATGCCCATCGCATCATTTATATTCGCGATGGACGGATCGCTTCTGACGAAGCGGTGGTCAAAACTCACACAGTAAGTATTTAAAATTCGCCGCCTGAATTGTGCGAATTAGATCCCGCTTGAGTTTTCAGCGACCCGCCCACATCTCTTAGTCCGTTCTGAGCACGTGATCACATCAGGCTGCCCACCAAGTAGCGACCGATTTGGCCGTTCGCTGCCCATCCGTACTATCATTGAAGGCTACGGAGGCCCTTATATCATTGCCCTGGCCTTCGGCATCTAATCAACTGCCCGAAATCGAGTATGTTCGCAGCGAAACGAATGGCGTCCACGTCCACCACCGGCAAAACGCATTTTTCAGCTGCTCGCGCAGGGGAATCCATCCTCGCGCGCATTGGCAACACCCCTTTGCTGCGGCTCGCCAGCATTGGCCGTGAATTTGAAAACGTGGAAATTTGCGGCAAGGCCGAATGGTTCAATCCCGGAGGTTCGGTGAAGGATCGCCCCGCTTTAGGGATGATCGATGCTGGCCTCAAAAGCGGCATGTTAGTCCCGGGTAAAACCATCATTGATGCCACCAGCGGGAACACTGGAATTGCCTACGCCATGATCGGTGCGGCCCTTGGCTATCCCGTGACGCTCTGTCTTCCAGACAGCGCTTCACAGGAGCGCAAGCGCATGCTTGTGGCTTACGGAGCGGAGTTAGTGATGACCTCCGGCGATGAAGCTACCGACGGCGCAATTCGTCGCGTGCACGAACTGGTCGCCGCTGACCCTGAAAAATATTTTTATCCCGATCAGTACGGCAACCCTGCGAACTGGCAGTCGCACTACTACGGCACCGCCAATGAAATTTGGGAACAGACCGCGGGACGAGTCACCCATTTCGTAGCGGCCCTCGGCACCAGCGGCACCTTCATGGGCGTAACACGCCGGCTCAAAGAATTAAATCCCGATATTCGCTGTGTCAGCTTGCAACCCGACGCGCCCTTTCACGGCCTGGAAGGATGGAAGCACATGGCCACCGCTCTGGTGCCCGCCATCTACGACGACACTCTCGCGGATGAAAATCTTGAAGTCGGCACCGAAGCCGCCTATGGCATGGTAAAAGTCGCGGCTCGCGAAGAGGGCTTGCTGCTAAGCCCCATTGCAGCCGCCGCTCTGCTGGGTTGTTTGCAGGTGGCCAAGTCGATCTCCGCCGATCGGCACGCGCTCATCGTCACAGTATTCGCCGATTCCGCGGCAAAATATTTAAGCGAACGATTCTGGGATGAGGAGTCATTCTCATGGCCAACGCAGCGCAGGTAAAAATTAGCACCGAGCTTGCCGACAAGATTCGCGCACATGGAGCGCAGACGTATCCGCACGAGTGTTGCGGCGCGCTTCTTGGCCGAGACACGGAAGTTGCTGACCGGCGAGTCTATCGCGAGATTCATGCTCTGCATCCGCTGGTAAATCGCCGCGATGATTCTCCCAACAATCGGTTCTCGGTGACCAGCCAGGACGTTCTCGACGCCGAAAAAGCGGCCCGCCAACAAGGCTTGGAAGTCGTCGGGTGGTATCATTCGCATCCGGATCATCCGGCGCGTCCCAGCCAGTACGACCGCGATCATGCCTGGCCGTGGTACAGCTACATTATTGTGAGCGTGGCGAACAGGATTCCCGAAGAAATGACTTCCTGGCGGCTCGCCGACGATCGCAGCGAATTCGAATGCGAAGAAATCGGCTTACAGCGGGTAGCTTCCTGATCCCCTTAGCCGCCAAGTTGTTCTTATTCGTCGAAAGAGGAGCTTAGATGTCCGTAAAAGTAATTATTCCCACGCCACTGCGCGTATATGCCGGTAAGGCCGATTCGACTGACGTTTCCGCCAAAACTGTTGGCGAGGCTCTCGGGCAATTGACCAGCAAGTTTGGTGATTTGCGCAAACATCTTTTCACTGAAGATGGCAAGCTACGTAGCTTTGTCAACGTATACGTAAATGACGAAGACATTCGTTACTTGTCCAAGGAAAATACGCCAACTAAAGATGGCGACACCATCAGCATCGTGCCTTCCATCGCCGGCGGACTCCTTTAGCGGCGGCGCGCATCTCATTCAGCGATCTCGCAAGTCCAGAACAACAAGAAGTGCGTAAAAATTGGAATGCGCAACACTTCAGAAGAGGAAATAACGATGTCTACAAAAGTTCAGCCCATAACTTCCCAGCCGAGCACAGAAGAAAAGTCCACCACCTTAAGCAACGAAGAAATCCGCCGTTACAGCCGCCACCTGATCATGCCGGAAGTCGGCATGGAAGGTCAGCTCAAGCTGAAAAACGCCAAAGTGCTTTTGATCGGCACCGGCGGTCTCGGCGCGCCACTGGGTTTGTATCTCGCGGCAGCTGGAGTAGGCCACCTGGGCTTGGTCGATTTCGACGTGGTGGATTTCACCAATCTTCAGCGCCAGGTAACTTTTGGTTCCGACGATGTTGGCAAGCCGAAAACCGCCGCCGCGCAAGCTCGGCTCTCGAATCTCAATCCCGATATCCACATCGAAACCTTCGAAACCAAGCTGACCAGTGAGAACGCTCTCGAACTCTTCAAGAATTTCGATATCATCGTTGATGGCACCGACAATTTTCCCACCCGCTATCTGGTAAACGACGCGTGCATCCTGCTCGGCAAGCCGAACGTGTACGGCTCCATTTTTAGGTTCGAGGGCCAGGTCACCGTCTTCGGCATGCCCGACGGTCCGTGCTACCGCTGCTTGTATCCTGAGCCGCCTCCTCCCGGCCTGGTGCCGTCGTGCGCCGAAGGCGGGGTGCTGGGTGTGCTGCCCGGAATTGTCGGCTCCATCCAGGCCATGGAAACCATCAAGCTCATTCTGGGTACCGGCGAAAGCCTGAAAGACCGCTTGCTGCTATTCGACGCGCTAGCAATGAAGTTTCGGGAATTGAAGCTGCGCAAGAATCACAGCTGCCCGATGTGCGGCGATCATCCCACCATCACCAAACTCATCGATTACTACGAATTTTGCGGCGTACGCGGAGAAGAAGCTCCTGGCCCCGACGTGCAGGTTCCGGAAATTACCCCGCGGGATTTAAAATCGCGTCTGGACCGCGGCGATGACCTTTTCATTCTCGATGTGCGCGAGCCCCACGAATTTCAAATTTGCAATCTCAACGGCCATTTGATTCCCCTTGGCGAATTGCCGCGCCGCGTCCATGAACTGGACTCTTCGAGAGAAATTGTGGCCCACTGCCGCAGCGGAAAGCGCTCCGCCGAAGCCGTCGACTTTTTGCGCAAGGCCGGCTTCCGTAAGATACTTAATCTTAAGGGCGGCATCCTCGCCTGGTCCGACGAAGTCGATCCTTCCGTCCCTAAGTATTAATCACGCGATTGATCGCAGTTTGATCGTAGCTTTTTGACAAAATCTAAGGAGCGTAATGGTGGGCACAAAAATCACCGTAAACAATAACGGAAACCTGCGCATCGAAGGAGATTTCGAACTGGTCGACCCCCAAGGCAAGCCGTTCGGCTTGGGCGGTCGCACCGCTGTCGGCCTCTGCCGTTGCGGACGCTCCATGAATAAGCCCTTTTGCGACGGCAGCCATAACGCCTGCGGCTTCACAGATACGGTAATGGCACGCGACCTGCCCCCTCCGAAGCCAAAAATCTAGTACGTCTCTCGCCACCCAGCCTGTGAGACGGTCTCACCTTGAGACACGCTCGAGTCCGTGTTGATACTGGCCATGCGACCGGGTTAACCACAACGAAACATTAGAAATATCTGTTGTCCAGTCCCGTTATGCCTCTGTTTCCCGCGTCTCGCCCATATTAGAACATTCCCATAATCTCTCGCCACGCCTCTAAGCCAATTTAATTCAGTTGTTTACAGTCGCTAATTTTTGCCCGCGAACGGGCACCCACTTGCATTCCTTAGGTAGTTGTCGCGTTTTCTTCGGCTTTTGGGGGCAATCGTGGGTGGTTGGGGCAAAATCGCCGGGTTTTTGCGGGCTGAACAGCCTGCCGACAATCGGCGCTCGCTAATGATCTTCTGCGCCGGCGTCATTGCCTTGGCTATTTTCCCGGCCCTGATGGTGGAGTTGCGGCAAGCCAGTCTCGTTGGCTCGCCTCAAACCTATTTGTATCTCGAGGTTGGCGGCACACTACTCAGCTTCTGCTACGCCGCCAATGCCCTGGTCCGCTTCCGCGGTACGCATGACCGTACCGCGCTTATCTTGGCCTTCGGATTTGTCCTTTCGGGAATTATCGAGACTATGGGTTATTTTGGGCTGAACGAGGCTCTCGCATCCGGCCACGTAGTTCTCTCGCGCATTCCCACCGGTTGGATGGTCAGCCGCACACTTCTCGCCATTCTCCTGCTTGCCGCCATGGGTGTGGAGCGCTATATGCCCACAGCGCGGCAGCCTAGCCGCGAAACCGCGGGCGCGCTGCTCGTTGTAGCCATCGCCGCCTACGTTACCAGTGCGGCGTTCTTGGCCGCTCCTTCGGAGCCGCTTGCGCAGCATAGCAGCGCTCTGTCTCGTCCGTGGGATCTGTTCCCCGGCTGCTTATTCCTTTTTGCTGCCATAGCCTTTGGGCATCGCCTCAGGAGCGACAAAAAGTCTCAAACCGCTCCCTCGCTGTACGACTATTCGCTCTTCATCGTGGCCACGCTCAACGTCATCTGCCACGTTTCGGCGGCCTTCTCTCGCCAGCTTTTCGATGGACCTTTCTTCCTCGCGGAACTCAGCAAGACCACCAGCTATGTCGTGATGTTGGGCGGCGCTTTGCTGGATCAGGCTCGCCTTTTTGATCAAGTGCGTTCCATGGCCGTCACCGATCCGCTCACCGGCCTGGCCAACTATCGCCGGCTCATCAGTGTCATCGAAGCGGAACTCGATCGTTCGCGCCGTACGCATCACCCTTTCAGCATCGTGTTGCTCGACATGGACGGTCTAAAAACGATCAACGACCGCTTCGGACATTTAACCGGCAGCCGTGCCCTTGTTCGCCTGGGAAAAATTCTCCGCAATCACTCGCGCGCCATCGACACGGCCGCCCGTTATGGCGGAGACGAGTTTGCCTTGATCTTGCCCGAGGCCGGCCGCGACATCGCCACTCGCGTGTTCACCCGCATTCGCGAACGCCTTTCCTCGGAAGACGAAGCCCCATCGCTTTCCGCTAGCGCCGGCGTCGCCTGCTATCCAGAAGACGGCGACAGCGCTGAAAAATTGTTGGGCGCGGCAGATCGCGCTTTGTATCGCATGAAAAATCATGGCAACAGTAACGTGCAAAATTTTACGCGTATCGCGGCGTGCTTGTGAAAATTATGCCCCTGCGCTCACGGTCGTTCACCTATCACCGTGGAGAGCAGCGCATTCCCATGGAAGTTCCGGTGTTGCTGGATGGACATCGCAGGCAGCCCGGTACCGAATCGACTTTTACAGAAAATGTAAGTGCGCGCGGCGCGCGCGTGGTCAGTATGCGCCGCTGGGAACAAGGCGAGAAGTTAACCCTCGCATCGCGCACCGGAGAGTTTCGTTCCTCGGCTCGAGTGGCCTACTGCCAACCGCTGCAAGGCGACGGCTTTGCAGTTGGGGTGGAGTTCCTGGAAGCCAAAGGACGATGGGTTGTTTAATTCTAAAAACGCTTGACGTTTTCGGCAGGCGGATAGGAGGGGACCGCTGGAAAAAGGGAAAAACAGTAAACTAGCGCAACTTTTTACTGAGCTTCAAGCGTCGCGACGAGCACCGAACGTCCGGCGCTTTTTGCTTTTTTTACGGCACCTTTGTGGGGTCGTGTCTTTTGCCGCTGTGCATCCTGGTAGCTCGCGGCTTCCGCCGCAACCCTAGAGCCGCTTCACTAATTGGGGCTCAAAGCCGATGCCTACAAACAGCACGACCCACAAATACAGGAGCACGGAGTGCCGCGAAGCGGAGTTGCGCGAAGCTGGCCACTTTTCTTCACCGCACTGAGTTTTTTCAGCGTGCCAACGTTATCTTAGTGGCTGGCTTCTGCGGTTGCGGAGATTAGCGCTATGCCGTTTTTGCGCATTGCTTCGTTGATGGCCGGTACGTCGGTCGAAAGCAGCTCGTGCCATTTGGCGAGTTGCGCGTCCAGTTTCTGATTCAGTTCCGCGAACACGGCGAGTTCTCCTTCAGTTGGCGCAGTGTCGGCGCTATCCACCGCTCCTTGCAAATAGCCGAGCCAACTGTTCATTTTGGTTGGGTAGTTGAGTTCGTCTTCGCTGGCCTTGGAGTTCACCTGGATCAATTCGTCTTCGACGGCGGCGATTTTCTTACGCAGCTCCTTGCACTGTTCGATGACCGCTTTGGCGTTATCCTTGGAGCTCCAGCGTTTTTCCACCAGGTTGAGTTGCACGCGCAGATCGCGAATAGCGAGGATCGACCGGTTCATCTCTTCCTCGCGGTCGCGCAACTTCAGCATCAGGTCGAATTGTTTCTGAAGATCATCCATCGATGTTTTCAAACGGGGATCTATCTTTACTTCTATGGCGGCCGTGGAAGTTTTTCCCGCGACGGTGAGACGCGCCTGATACTTTCCCGGCATGACCAGCGGCCCAACGGGATCGCCTTCGTCATAAATGGCTGCGGGAATTTTCACCGGAGGCTCGTAGCGCAGATCCCAGACGAATAGATTTGGTCCGGTCTTGGCGGGGATGTGTTCCGGCTCCGCATCTTTATCGCCTTCTTCAGGCGCTTCTTCAGTCTTTTTTTCTTCGCTCGTGTAAGTGCGAATTACTTTTCCCTGACTATCCAGAATTTCGAGCTTCGCTGGAGTTTTCGGCTCTTCTTTCAGGTAATAATACAGCGACGCGCCAGCAGCGGGATTTTCTCCTATAGAATCCCGGCGCCTGGTATTGTGACCGACGCGCGAGCGCGTCACCATCGATGGCGCAAACAAGCGTGCATCCTCGTTGGTTACGCTGGCATTCATCTGCCTCAGCGGATCGATGTTGTCCAGCGACCAGAATGCCCGGCCGTGCGTCGCGACTAACAAATCATCGTCATGAATAATCATGTCGTGGACCGGCGTGGTGGGAAGATTCAACTGCAAAGTTTGCCAGTGCGCGCCATCATCGAAAGAAACAAAGATGCCAGTCTCCGTTCCCGCGTAGAGCATGCCCTGGCGCTTGGGATCTTCGCGCACGGCATGCACGTACGATGTGTCCGGTAATCCATTGGTGAGCAACGTCCAGGACTTGCCAAAATCCGCGGTCTTGTAAATATACGGTTTGAAATTATCCAGCTTATGCGCATCCACAGCGGCGTAAGCGGTGCCTGCGTCGAATGGTGACGCTTCAATTAAGCTCACCATGGCCCACTCCGGCAAAGCCTTCGGCGTCACGTTGGTCCAGGACTTGCCGTCATCGCGAGTGATTTGAATCAATCCGTCGTCAGTGCCGGCCCAGATCACGCCTTTTTGTTTGGGTGATTCCGCCACGGTAAAAATCAAATCGTAAAATTCAATGCTGGCCTGATCCTTGGTGATGGGGCCGCCGGAATCCTGCTGCTTGGTTTTGTCGTTGCGGCTCAGGTCCGGGCTGATGGTCTTCCAGGAGTGGCCGCCATCGGTGGAGCGAAATAAAAATTGCGAAGAATGGTACAGCTCATTGGGATCGTGCGGAGAAAAAACAATCGGCATGGTCCAGGTGTAGCGGTATTTCTGTACCGCGGCGTTGTAACCGTCGGGATCGAGCGGCCACTGCTGGATGTTTTGCACCTGGTGGGTACGTCTGTCGAAGCGCGAAATTTCTCCAAAATAGGAGCCGGCGTAGACAATGTTGGAATCGCGCGGATCGACGGCGACGTAGCCGCTTTCTCCGCCGCCTACGGATTCCCAATCGGAGCGGCTGATGAAACCGTGATCGCTGGCCGTGGCGATACCCACGGAGCTGTTGTCCTGCTGCGTGCCGTAAATGCGATACGGGAAATCGTTATCCGCGGTGATGTGATAAAACTGCGCGGTGGGCTGATTCATTTGCGTGGACCAATTTTTGCCGCCATCGACCGTAATGGTGGCGCCACCGTCATTGCCGTTGATCACGCGATTCGAATTATTAGGATCGATCCACAAACCGTGATGATCGCCGTGAGGAGCGGGGATGCGCTCGAACGATTTGCCTCCATCGATGGAACGGTAGAGCCCGGTGTTGGCGATGTACACCTTGTTTGAATCTTTCGGGTCGGCCCACAGGTGCGTGAAGTACCAGGCGCGCTGCCGGAAGCGATGATCTTCGTTGATGAGCGCCCAATTTTCGCCGCCGTCGCCGCTGCGATATAAGCCGCCTTTTTTTGCTTCGATCAACGCGTAAACCACATTTGAATCTTCTCCGGAAACGCCCACACCGATGCGGCCTAGCGGGCCCTCGGGCATGCCGTGGCCTTCAACACGCTTCCAGGTGCTGCCATCATCATTCGAACGGTAGAGGCCATCTTTGTCGCCGCCGCTATTGAGCATCCATGGAGTGCGATAGCCTTCCCACATGGCGGCGAAAAGCACGTGCGGATTGTGCGGATCGAACACGATGTCGATGCCGCCGGTGCGATCGTCGAGATATAAAACTTTTTCCCAATTTTTGCCGCCGTCGCGAGTGCGAAAAATTCCGCGCTCGGTATTCACGCCATAGGCGTGTCCCAGGGCGGCGACGAAAACGGTGTCTGGGTTTGTGGGATGCACAATTACTTTGCCAATGTGGCGGGAATCTTTCAGGCCGATATTTGTCCAGCTCTTGCCGCCATCATTCGAGCGGTAAACGCCGTCGCCAAAGGAAATATTTCCGCGGATGCACGCTTCTCCGGTGCCCGCGTAAATCACATTGGGGTCGGATTCGGAAACGGCAATGGCGCCGATGGAGGAGACGGATTGCTTATCAAATAGCGGATCCCAGGACACCCCTCCATCGGTGGTCTTCCAAACTCCGCCGGACACCGCGCCCATGTAATAAGTATTCGGCAGGCTCGTGACACCGGTAACGGCGAGGACTCGCCCGCCGCGAAATGGGCCGATCAGCCGCCATTTCATCGCGCCGTAAAGCTTAGGGTCGATGGTCGCGTTGCTCGCGGCGGCGTCATCTTTCGGTTTGTGATCTTTCTGTTCTTTCTGTTTCTGTTTTTGTTGTGCGTAGCTGCCGAGCGCACATGTGCCAACTAAAACGATTGCGAATGCTGAAAAAATGACTTGTTTCCGAACTGCGTGCACGCAAACCTCCCGGAAAATGACAAGTTGGGCATCGTACAGCGGCTCGCGCTTTGACGGAAGTGTTTTCCGCATTAAGAGCCGATGCGTTACGATGCTGACCCGTGTGTTGTTGGACGTGCGGCGGCCCGTCTTGTAACGCCCCGTCTTGTAAAGCGTTGTTGTTAAGGATGCGTCCGAAAAAACGTGTCAAAAGTTAAAACATACGATGTCCTCGTGGTGGGCGCCGGCGTATTCGGCGCGTGGACAGCCTTACAGTTGGCGCGTCGCGGCCAGAGGGTATTGCTCCTCGATGCGTACGGTCCTGGAAACTCCCTCGCCAGCTCTGGCGGCGAATCGCGCATCATCAGGATGGGGTACGGCGCTGATGAGTTGTACACGCGATGGGCCGTGCGCTCGCTCGTGCAATGGAAAGAACTCTTCGCGGAAACGAAAACGTCGCCGGCGTTGTTTCACGAAACCGGCGTTCTGTGGCTAGGGAGCAACGACTACGCTCGACTGAACGAGATGACCGCGGTGTTGACGCGCTGCAAAGTGCCGTTCGAATCGCTGAGCAGCAGCGCGATTGAGCAGCGTTATCCGCAATTTAGTTCGCACGACCTCGGCGCGGGAATTCTTGAAACTGAGAGCGGCGTGTTGATGGCGCGCCGTGCGGTGACGGCTGTAGTGGAACGAGCTCTAAACCTCGGAGTCGAGTATCGGCAGGTATTCGTTACGACACCGCATGCGCAGGACGCGCGAAGCTCCAGACTCGACGCCATTTCCACGAGCGGTGGCGAGAAAATTTCGGCGGGGCAATTTGTTTTTGCCTGCGGCGCGTGGCTTGGAAAAATATTCCCTGAAATACTCGGCTCACGTATATTCCCCAGCCGGCAGGAAGTTTTCTTTTTTGGCGTGCCGCCAGGAGACAGCCAATTTTCCGCGCCACCGCTGCCGACCTGGCTGATTCAAGCGGACGAAGTGTACGGCATGCCGGACCTTGAATCACGCGGCGTCAAGATCGCTTTCGATAGTCACGGCGAGCGCGTTGATCCGGACACGCAGACACGCGTGGTGTCGGCCGAATCCATCGAGCGCGTGCGCGCGTACGTGGCAAAGCGCTTCCCTGCCCTGGCAAACGCGCCAATCGTCGAGTCGCGCGTGTGTCAATACGAAAACACTTCGAACGGAGATTTTTTGATCGACCGGCACCCGGAAATAAATAACGTGTGGTTTGCGGGCGGAGGTTCCGGGCACGGGTTCAAACATGGGCCGGCGTTCGGAGCATACCTTGCGCAACAATTGTCGGACGGCGGCCCGGCCGAACCGCGCTTTGCGCTGGCCAGCAAAGCGACAGAGCAAAAGCGTGCGGTATACTGACGCGCGGATATCCCAGCAGCTTAAGATGAATGAAACCTTTACATTTTGCATCCGTCTGTAGTGATGACGGCCCCAGGGTGGTCCATCGTTCTGAGACAAAATTGCGTCTATTGCCATTCATAAGCACGGCGAAGATAGTGACGCAAATAATACGGCAATTCTGCGGCGAGTAATGCAGCCAGTAGTGCACGGAGGCAAAATGCTTTTGACGAAGAAATGGGCGGCGCGAGTGTTCGCGGTATTTATGGCCACGATGCTCGCGGGTTTAGCGTCGGCAAACGCGGGGCCAAAGAGCACGCCCGAATTCAAGGTTCCGGTGGAGTATTACAAACTCCCCAACGGGCTGCGCGTGGTGCTTTCGCCGGATCACACCTCCCCGATTATTTGTGTCGGCGTTTACTACCACATTGGATTTCGCATCGAACCGCGCGACCGCACCGGCTTCGCGCATTTGTTCGAGCACATGATGTTTCAAGGCTCGCAAAATCTGGGGAAGATGGAATTCATCAAGCTGGTGCAGCAAAACGGCGGCATCCTGAATGGCTCAACGCGTTTTGACTTCACCAATTATTTCGAGACGCTGCCCGCCAACAAGCTGGAAACGGCGTTGTGGGCCGAAGCCGACCGCATGGGCGGCTTGGCGGTGAACGAAGACAATTTAAAGAATCAGCAAGGGGTAGTCGGTAACGAAGTAAAAGTTAACGTGTTGAACAGCCCGTACGGCGGCTTTCCATGGCTCGATATGCCGCAATACGCCAACACGAATTGGTACAACGCCCACAATTTTTATGGCGACTTGAAGGACATTGAAGGCGCGACGCTTCCCGAGGTGCAGTCGTTTTTCAAAACCTACTACGCGCCGAACAATGCCGCGCTGGCGATTGTCGGTGATTTCGATTCCGCCCAAGCCAAACAATTTGTGGAGAAATATTTCGGCGGCTTGAAATCGTCGCAATTGCCGCCTCAGCCGGACCTTACCGAGCCGCGCCAAGAAAAAGAAAAACTTGCCACGAAGAAAGACGCGCTGGCCACCAAACCCGCGCTCGCGCTTGGCTATCACATGCCGGAGCGCAACACTCCCGAGTATTACGCGATGGGCTTGATCGATGAAATGCTGATCGAGGGCGATGACAGCGTGCTGCATCAGGAGTTGGTGCAAAAACGCGGTTACACCGGAGCCGTCAGCGGCGGCATCAACCTGCTGGGTACTCCCTGGAATTACAACGGGCCGATGCTTTTCATCACGAATATGATTCACGACCCGGCGACCACGCCTGAAACTATCGTGCAAACCATCGATAGTTCGATCGAACCGCTGCGCACCAAGCCGGTGGATCAAAAAATGCTTGATCGCGCGCTGGTGAAGCTGCGCTCCGATCTCTACGACACCATCGGCGGCCAAGGCGGATTTGGTCTGGTGGACCTGCTGGCCAGTTTTGCGTTGTTCGACGATAATCCCACGCGCGTAAATTCGCTGGTCGCTGAATATGAAAAGGTAACCCCAGCATTGATCCAAAAAACCGCGCAGGAATATCTGCGGCCGGAAAATCGCACCGTGCTTTTAATTCAACCCGGAGCGCAGGCGGCGCCGGCCGCAACGGCTAAGCCCGCCGGCGATAGCGAGAAGAAACAGTGATGGAGCGAACGATGACGGCAATTCGCACGATGAAGTTATTCCTGACCAGCGCAATCCTCATTTTTGCTGCCGGTCATGCATCGGCGCAGGCGCAAGCGCCGGCCGCTTCGCAAAAACAAACGCCACCGGCCGGTGGCGCGGCGAAACCTTTCAATGTTCCCACGCACGAATCCTACACGCTGCCAAACGGCATGCGCGTCACTTTGGTGCCGTACGGAAATATTCCCAAGGTGGCGGTCAGCCTGGCGATTCGCGCGGGCAATTTGAACGAGCCGCAAGACGTCCTGGGCGTTGCGGACATCACCGGCGAATTACTGAAAGAAGGCACGAAAACGTTGAGCGCCCAACAGCTCGCGGAAGCCGCGGCGCAAATGGGCAGCAGCTTGAGCGTTACGGTAGGCGCGGACGAGAGCGCCATCGACATGGATGTGCTGTCGGAACACGGCGGCCGCGCGGTGACTTTGATTTCCGATGTGGTGATGCATCCTGCGCTGCCGGAGTCGGAGTTGGCCCGTTTGAAAGCCAACCTGCTGCGGCAAGTGTTGGTCGCAAAATCGCGGCCCGGGCAAATGGCGTTGGCGCGTTTCCGCAAATTGCTCTACGGCGATCATCCTTACGGAGAAATTTTGCCGACGGAAGCCACCCTGAACAAGATCACCATCGACGATGCACGAAAGTTTTATGCCGCGAATTACGGGGCGGAGCGCGCGCATCTCTACGTAGCGGGAAAATTCGATGTTGCGGAAGTGAAGAAAGCCATCGCCGCACGATTTTCGGATTGGGGCAAAGGCGCGCCTCCTGTTTTGAATGTGCCGCACCCCAAAACGGAGCGGCTGCTAGATGTGACGGACCGTCCCGGCGCGCCGCAATCCACGATTTATGTGGGCTTGCCGGTCATCGATCCCACCAACCCTGACAATATTCCGCTGACGGTGACGAACGCTCTGCTGGGCGGTTCGTTTAGTTCGCGGATCACTTCAAATATTCGCGAGCAGAAGGGTTACACCTACTCACCCACCAGCCAGCTTTCGCGGCGATACCATGATGCCTACTGGGCGGAAATTGCCGACGTGACCACGCCTGCTACCGGGCCCGCGCTCAAGGAAATTTTCGGAGAGATCAGCCGCTTGCAAAAAGAATCCCCCGGCGCGGCGGAGTTGAAAGGGATTCAGAGCTATATGTCCGGGCTATTTGTGATTCAGAACTCCACGCGGCAGGCGCTCATTGTGCAATTGCGAAACGTGGACCTGCAGGGGCTCGGCGAAGATTATTTGAAAAACTACGTGCAGAGAGTGAATGCCGTGACGCCTGACGATGTGCAACGCATGACCGCGAAATACATCAAGCCGGAACAGATGACCATCGTGGTGGTCGGCGATAAATCAAAAATCACCGAACAGTTGGCGCCGTACGCAGCCCTGCCGGAAACAGCCAAATAAATGAAGAGCCGATCATGCGCGCCTGCTTGTATTTCATAATCGTTTCGTTCACGCCTCACTGCTTCATGAGCACTGGTTAGCCGGAGTTTTTGGCGGCGGCGCGTTTTTCTCGGCTCGATTTATGTTTGTATAAATCCTTGTCCGCATCGGACAACAACTTTTCTATTCTCCCACTTTCGCCGCGATAGGTGGAAACTCCGATGCTGGCGGAGACTGAGGGCTCTTCCGGATCATTGCGCATGACCTCATGAATCCGCGCCGCTACCTTGTGCGCGTCCCTTTCTCGTGCTTCGGGAAGTACCAACACAAATTCGTCTCCGCCGTAACGCGCGGCGGTGTCAACGGCACGGATGTTCATTCGCAGGCTATCCGCGAGACGGCAAATTGCCCGGCTGCCCACCAGATGGCCGTGGGTGTCGTTAATTTTTTTCAGGCCGTCGACGTCCAGTAGCAAAATCGAAAAAGGCCTGCCGGTGCGATTGCTGCGTTCCGTTTCTTTTTCGAGCACGTCGAGCAGCCGGCGGTAATTTGCCAGGCCCGTTAACGGATCGCTGACCGCGAGGTGGCGGACCTGTTCGAATAGCCGCGCATTATCCAGCAACGCGCCGCCCAGCGCCACGACGTAACTCATCACCGTCAAGCCTTGCGCCAAAGCGAACGGCGCATCCAGCAAATGTTCGGATTGCGATGCCGCGCATTGCGCCGCGAGATTTAGCGCCGCGGTGGCGTAGATGGCTTTGTCGAAAGCGCCCGAGTCGTTCGTCAAACGCCCACGATACCAGATGACGCTAATTAGAAAAATTGCGCCGGGAAGAAGTTGCTGCGGACTGGGAAATAGCGCGAATGGGTGTGGCGAAACTTCCGGAGGCAATCGCCGAAGCGTGGCAGTAATCAAATAGGACGCGGAAATTACCGTGACGAGCGCGCCCACCAGCTCCCGGCGTGGATGAAGCGAGCGCGGCGAGAAGCGCTCCACCAGCAGCGCCACAATCAAGAGCAACGCGAACAGCATGCGGCTTTCCCACCACGCCACCGGAGCCCACAAGAATTCCAGCGGTGCTTCGCGCAATAGTTGAAAAAAAAGAACGCTGGTGGCCGTGAGCACCGCACCGGAGACCATGAAACCCACACCGAGAATCAGCGAGATGCGGTCTTGCGTGCCCTGAAATCGCACCAGCGTCACGGCCGCGAAAACAAAGGCCAGCAAGCCAGTGATCACCTGCAAGTATCCTTGCAGCACGGGATCGGCCTGCAGCGATTTGCCCCGCAACCAGTAGGCAGCGAGCAACACGCCGGTGAATGCCAGGGCGTGAAGAAGCGCGGTAGTCGCGGGTTTGCGACTCTTCCATAAAAATGTAAAGGGCATGAAATGTCCGGCGGCTTATTATTGCCGTCAATTCATTAGACTATGCGGCGGTGCACTGCAGATTCGCGACTGTCAAGAGCAGTAAATTAAACGATACCGTACTGTCGAACCTATGGAGGTACAGCGAGCCTGTTCGTGTGTACCTGCACCAAATTTAACCTGGTCAAGAGTTAGGATTTCGGTACGTCGCGCAAAATTTTGCGCTTGCGCCGTCTGCGAACTTCTTGCAGAGTTACTGGCATTGAAACGATTCAATACAGTCAAATCGCAAGCAGCGTTTCTCTTGGCGTTCAAACACCACGAGCAAACCGAGCGCTGTTCCATATCGCCGTAGGACTGCCACAGAGGAGGAATTTGTTGAGCAGTGAAGCCGGCATCACCTCCGCACCGCGATTGCGGCGCGCTCTCACACTCTGGAATCTGGTGATCATCGGCATGGTGATCGTGCAGCCCATCGCGCCGATGGGTATTTACGGAGTGATCAGCAATAAAGCCGGCGGCCATGTGGTCACCACAATCTTGATCGCCATGGTGGCGATGTTATTTACGGCCATCAGTTATGGAAAAATGGCGCGCGCTTATCCCAGCGCGGGCTCCGCCTATACCTACGTGGGCAGGGAAATCCATCACGGCTTCGGTTATTTAACTGGATGGGCCATGGTGATGGATTACATTTTGAATCCGCTGATTTGCACCATCATCTGCAGCAAACTTACACAAAACATTCTTCCGGGCATGCCTTATTGGCTGTTAGCGGTTTTTTATGCTGGCTTTTTTACGCTTCTCAATTTACGAGGAGTCAAAACTTCGGCGCGCATCAATGACGTTCTAGCCGCGGGAATGTCCGTAGTGGTAGTGGTGTTTTTCGTCTTCGTTATTCGCTTTTTATGGGGTCTGCATGTGTATGGCGCGGGGTTTTTTACTCAGCCTTTCTATAACCCGGCGACCTTCAGCTTCTCGGGGGTTTTTCAAGGCACCTCCATCGCGGTGCTGACCTACATCGGCTTTGATGCCATCTCGACATTTTCGGAAGAAGTGGAAAATCCGCGGCGCAATATTTTGCTGGCTACTGTTCTGGTTTGCGTAATCACCGGCGTACTATCGTCCTTGGAAGTTTACGCCGCGCAGCTGGTGTGGGGCTCCGCGCCGTTTCCCAGCGACAAAGTGGAATCCGCTTTCCCTATCGTGGCGCAGCAGGTGGGAGGTTTTTTTCTTTTTCAGCTGCTGAATTTTACGATTTTAATCGCCAATATCGGCTCGGGCATCGGGTCGCAATTGGCGGCCGCGCGGTTGCTTTATGGAATGGGGCGTAACGACGCGCTGCCCAAGGGATTTTTTGGCAAGATTACCGCCGGCCGGCGCATTCCGCAGAACAACGTGATTCTGATCGGCGCGCTGGCGCTGCTGGGCGCGTTTCTCATCAGCTACGAACGCGGAGCGGAATTGCTGAATTTTGGAGCGTTCATCGCGTTCATGGGCGTGAATGCGGCTTCGTTTATGCGTTATTTCATTCGCGCGCAAGAAAAGAAAATCGGCAACTTGCTGGTGCCTGCGCTGGGTTTTCTCATTTGTGGATTTATCTGGTGGAATCTGAGCCCGCCGGCAAAGATTGTCGGAACGATTTGGCTGGCGTTGGGAATTGCCTACGGGGCGTGGAAGACTTCGTGGTTCCACAACGAAATGTCCTTCGACGCTGCGCCGGAGCAACAGCTTGAGTAACAAGTTTGTGTAACACGTCTGCGTAACGGGTTCGAGTGATAGATGACCAGCGAAATAATGTTCAATACTGTGCGATTGCAGAAACACTTCTCTGGCGGCCCGGAGGGCAAGTGAAACGGCAAAGTAGCAAAGACGCTACGGTGACCATGCGGGATGTGGCCGAAACCAGTGGATTTTCGCCCGCTACCGTTTCGATCGTGCTGAATAATGCTCCGCTGGCTCGCTACATCGCTCCAGCCACAAAGAAACGCATTGAAGATACCGCCAAGAAATTAGGCTACCGCCCCAACGCCATGGCGCGATTCCTGCGCAGCAAGCGCAGCCACAGTGTGGGCGTGATGATTTTCGATATTACCGATCCGTTTTGCACGCCGGTGTTGCGCGGGATTGAAAATGCCCTCTATCAATGTTCTTACGTCCCTATTTTTGCCGATGCGCACAATCAGCGGAATCGCTTCGAACGTTATCTGGAAATGTTGCTCGACCGTCACATCGAAGCTCTGATCGTGGTGGCCAATTGGCTTTTCGTGGACATCCACCTGCTCGCGGATATCGGCAAACGCAATATTCCCGCGGCAACCATCGGCTGCGAATTGCCCGGTGACACCGTAAGTTCCATTATCGTGGATAACGAAGCGGGCGGGCGCCTGGCACTTGAGCATCTTTATCAACTGGGCCACCGCAAGATCGCTTTCATCCGCGGGCCAAAGATGCTGGTGGATAGCGCGCCGCGCTGGCGGGGCATTCAGAAATTTGCGCACGGTGCAGGACTGGAGATCGATCACGCCCTGGTCGTGCAACTCCCCGATTCCTTCGACCCTAATTCAGGTTTCGAAAACGGTCAACGATTTACCGATGAACTGTTGCAGAAAAAAAAGCGCTTCACGGCTTTGCTGGCGTTCGACGATCTCACCGCGCTGGGCGCTATTCGCGCATTAACCAAGGCGGGCGTCAAAGTTCCGGAACAATGTTCGGTGATCGGCTTCGATGATGTGCCGTTGTCGTTGCTCGCCGCGCCTCCGTTGACCACCGTGCGCCAGCCGCTGGAAGCCATGGGTGGCCTAGCCGTGAACGTGATTATGGAAGGCGTTAACGCCAATCTGGAAAAGCGCGAGGTGAGCATTGCGCGGCACAAAACGAATCCAGAGCTGGTCATTCGCGAGTCGACTCGAGCGGCTGCGCTCACCGGAGCTGACGATTAGGCGCTGTGTCTTCTTTTCACCCAGGGAACGTATTCGAGCTAGGTTGCGAGGCCTGCGATGAAAAAAGGGCGCGAGCAAAAGCTCGCGCCCTTTTTGGTTCGTGGATTACTGAATTATTCCTTTGGCAGATAAACCCCGGAAGGAGCCATAAACTCCACTCCCTGAATTTCAGTGGTCACGCGAATACGTTCAAATCGCCCCTTTTTTCCGCCGCTACCTTCAAAAGTGAGCAGGTACTGATTGTTGAGATGGTCGGAAATCTCATCGAAATAACCTTTAAGCGTGACTGGAGGCCCGAATCCCAGAAAATAGGATTCCGCGCCAGTTTCCTCCGAGATCTCGCTTAATTCCGATTGCGCGTTATTTACGCGGAAAAATCCACGCCCGCCGTGCCCGGCGTCGGGAGCGTAGACGGTCCAAATATTAATATTGTTTTTCTGCGCGTTTTCGATGGTTGGATCCACGTCCGGACTGATGGGGCCAAAATTTCCGTGAAAGTAATCGATGCCCGACGAAATTAACATGATCGAGCGCCGTTCACCTGCACCCGGTAGCCGCTTGATGAGGTCCTCGAGCTCTAAATAAGGGCTGGAGAAAGCCCCAAATCCACCCAACGGAATACGCAAGGCTTTCGCTGCGACTGCATGGTCCTTGGTGAAATCCTGGGCCACCGTGGCCGCGCCGTTGCGCCCGTAAAAGACGGCGATATACGTGGTGGGCGGCTGGGCCATCATGAATGCCTTCAAATCGCTCCATTGATTGGCGATATTCTGCTCCAGGGAATCATCGATCAGCACGGCCAGAAAAAGGGTTTCACCCTTGCGCCAGTCGGCGACCTGCAAGCGTTCCTTGCCTTTGTAAAGCTCGACGTCATCCTTTTTAATCGGTGGCGGTTGCGTGTTTTTCTTGCCTACGGCGGTAACTGTGGTGGTAACCGGTTCCGCGGCGCGAACAGCTGTCGCCGTAAAGCCAGCAACAGCCATTGCGGCAGCCAGCAAAATGCTACTTCCCTGCGTGTGCATCGTTTTCATTTTCTCGCTCTCTTCTTCCGTCTAGAGCATTAGATGCACAAACTGCGCGAATTGACACCCAGTGTTCTTCCGTCAAAACAAGCGACGAGAACGTGTAGATTTTCTTGCATAAATAACCGCCGCTTCAGAGGCTTACAGGTTGGCATCTCCCGGGAAGTGTGCTGAAATGCCCCCGCCACAATGCCTGCCTGGGAGCCGTTCTCTTGAAAAGTTATATTGGCGCGATTGATCAGGGGACCAGCAGCACGCGCTTCATGGTGTTCGACAAAAGCGCGCGAGTGGTCGCGCTGGCGCAGGCAGAACACGAACAGATTTTCCCGCGGCCCGGCTGGGTCGAGCATGATGCGCTGGAGATTCTGCGACGCACGCGCGAAGTGGTCGCGGAAGGACTCGCGCAGCGCGGCTTGGCGGCTGCGGACTTGGCGGCCATCGGGATAACCAATCAGCGGGAGACAGCGGTGGTGTGGGACCGCAAAACCGGCGAACCCATTGCCAACGCGATCGTCTGGCAAGACACGCGAGTGTCCGAAGATGTGGCGCGATTCGCGGCCGACGGCGGGCAGGATCGTTTTCGCGCGCGGACGGGCCTGCCGTTAAGCACATACTTCAGCGCGCTGAAAATCAGGTGGCTGCTGGCAAACATTCGCGGCGCGCGCGAAAAAGCTTCTGCGGGCGAATTGCTTTTCGGCAATATAGATACCTTTCTGGTCTGGAATCTTACCGGCGGACCCGCGGGAGGCGTGCACGTCACGGATGTAACCAACGCAAGCCGCACGCAACTTTTTAATTTGCAATCACTGGATTGGGATCCCGAGTTGCTTAGCGCGTTTGATATTCCTCGCGCGATGCTGCCGCGAGTTTGTTCCAGCAGCGAAATTTACGGCGAGGCAGCAATCGGCGAAATCAATGGCGTGCCCATGGCTGGCATTCTTGGCGATCAGCAAGCGGCGTTGGTCGGGCAAGCTTGTTTCCAACCGGGCGAAGCGAAAAATACGTACGGCACCGGTTGTTTTCTTTTAATGAATACCGGGGAACGGATGGTTCCAAGCAAATGCGGGTTACTCACCACCGTGGCTTATAAATTTGGCAGCCAACCTGCCCATTACGCGCTGGAAGGCAGCGTGGCCATCGCGGGCGCGCTGGTGCAATGGCTGCGCGACAATCTTGGCTTGATCCAGCGCAGCGAAGACGTCGAAACCCTGGCGCGCACCGTGAATGACAACGGCGGTGTTTATTTTGTGCCGGCTTTTTCAGGATTGTACGCGCCGCACTGGAAAGAGAATGCTCGCGGCGTCATTGCCGGACTTACGCGTTACGCCCATAAAGGCCACCTGGCGCGGGCCGTACTGGAAGCCACCGCGTATCAAACACGCGAAGTAGTGGAAGCGATGGAAGAAGATGCCGGCATTTCGCTCACGAATTTGCGAGTGGATGGTGGCATGGTCGTCGATGAATTGTTGATGCAGTTCCAGGCTGATATTTTGCGTCGCGAAGTTTTGCGTCCGGTGATTCAAGAGACCACCGCCTTGGGCGCCGCTTATGCCGCGGGACTGGCGGTAGAGTTTTTTGCCGGGCTTGAGGAGTTGCGCGCCAACTGGGCCGTGGCGCGCACATGGAAACCAAAATTAGACGAACCGACTCGCGAGCAACTTTACCTGCAGTGGAAAAAGGCCGTGGTTCGCTCATTGGACTGGGCCGATTCGTAGATTTAAAACGCACAAGGAGATTCGATGACCATGCCGTCGCCACTGCTCGGCGAATTTCTTGGCACGCTGATTATGATTTTGCTCGGCGATGGTGTGGTTGCCGCGGTGCTGCTGAAGCGTTCGAAAGCGGAGGGCAGCGGTTGGATGGTCATCACCGCGGGCTGGGCCTTCGCGGTAATGGCCGGGGTATTCACCGCTCTTGCTTGCGGCGGCGAAGCAAATTTGAATCCTGCGGTCACCTTAGGTCTCGCGGTGCGCACGGGAATCTATAGCAAGTTCCTCCCTTTTTTTGTGGTGCAACTGCTTGGTGGAATCGCCGGCGCGGTGCTGGTCTGGCTGCAATATCTTCCGCACTGGCGCGAGACGCCGGATGCTTCGGCAAAACTGGCCTGCTTTTGCACTTCTCCGGCGATCCGTAGTTTTTTGCCGAACCTGTTGAGCGAAATCGTTGCCACATTTGTTTTGATATTCGTCATCGGCGCGATCTATTCGCGCTTGGTGTTTGCCAATGGTCCGGCGCCGGGATTTTTGGCGGTCTATCTTGTTTCCAGCCTGGTGTGGGGAGTCGGGCTTTCACTCGGCGGCTCCACGGGCTATGCGATCAACCCGGCGCGTGATTTGGGGCCGCGCATCGCGCATGCGATTTTGCCCATCGACGGCAAAGGCGGCTCCGACTGGACCTATGCTCCAGTACCCATCATCGGGCCGCTCGTGGGCGGGGCGTTGGCGGGACTATCGCTGCGACTTCTCAATATTTGAAATATTATTTGACGTTGTGAAATGAATCCTGCCCGCTCCATCTTGCTGGCTGCTTCGCAGAACGCCTGGCTGCGCGATCACGCGGCGAAGCACAGATTCGTACGCCGCGCCGTTTCGCGCTTCATGCCTGGAGAAGAACTCAGCGACGCGCTGGCCGCCGCGCAGCGTTTGCAGAGCAAAAAAATCGGAGCGATCTTCACACGCCTGGGAGAGAACATCACAGACGAAGCCGAAGCGCGAAGTGTCACCGAACACTATCTGGAAGTTTTGCGCAGCGTTCGCGACGGCCGGCTGGATGCGGAAATATCAGTAAAACTAACTCAGCTGGGACTCGACCTGTCCCCCGAGCTTTGCTACGACAACTTGAAAACTATTATTGAGCAGGAAGATCCACGGCGCGTGGTGTGGATCGACATGGAAGCCAGCAATTACGTGGATACCACGTTGCAACTATACCGGCGCTCCCTCGGCGAATTTCCCAACGTCGGTGTGTGCCTGCAGGCTTACTTGCATCGCACCAAAGAAGATCTGGCGAGCCTGCTACCCTTGCGACCATCCATTCGCTTGGTAAAAGGGGCGTATAGCGAGCCTCCTGAGATCGCGTTCCCGGAAAAGTCGCGCGTGGATGAAAACTATTTTCTGCTTGCGAAAGAAATGCTTTTCGCAAAAAAGGCCGAGCCACAAATCCGCGCGGCGTTTGGAACGCACGACATGGTACTGTTGCGGCGCATTTCAGAATTCGCTGCAGCCACCGGCCTTCGCAAGACTTATGTGGAAGTGCAAATGCTTTACGGCATCCAGAGCGGTGAGCAGGAGCGCCTCGCGCGCGAGGGTTATAGTTCGAGGGTGCTCGTGTCCTACGGCAGCCATTGGTATACCTGGTTTGTGCGGCGATTGGCGGAACGTCCGGCGAATTTGTGGTTCGTGGCACGAAATCTTTTTCATTTCCGCTGAACATTTACGCATTGCCGGTTATTGAAATTTAGCAAAGGCCGTTTCGCAAATAAATATGGCTACCAGCAAATCAAAACCGCCGGGCGAGCTGATGCCGTCAGTCCCGGCAGCGGCGGTGATGAGTTTTCTGAAAGACACACGAGGGCTAATGTCCTGGACGGCCCGCGACCTGGCCGAAACGCTTGGCATTCCCGCTAGCGAAGCCGCCAAAGTAATCCCCATCATGGAAATACAAGGCTACGTAAAAGCCGCGGAAGGCGCTCGTGAATGGTTCACGACGCCTGCGGGTCAAACCGTCTCAGGATCGAAGTTGCCGCACTATACCCGCGAGCGAGTCGAAACCGCGTTAGCTGCTTTGAAGGAGCACATTGCGGCAGCTCGCAAGGACTTTAAATCGCCATTCAAAATTTCCTCAGCTGTGGCCTTTGGCGATTTTCTCAGTGACCGCGCGCGCGTGCAGGCACCCGACGTGGGCATCGAACTTGGAAAGCGCAAGTCTGAGGCAGCCGCAAAAACTTCAGCGACAGAGGGCAAAGCCCGCTCCGCCTTCCTGAAACAATTGCGTGGCAAAAATACTCCACTCAACATCCAGCCTTACCAGGAGTGGATGAGCAAACGCTCACATCAAAATCTGCTGCGGCCATAATAAGCTTCGAAGCGCGCGAAGAAGTGGGGTGCCTCAGAGAAGGGCCAAAATTTCGGGCGATCAGACGGCGATGGAGCTTTGCGCTGGCGCTAAGCCGATGCCGGGTTCGACCGTGAACGGGGGCTATACAAATTGGCCACTGCCCAGGCTTAAATGCTCCTTTTAAGCCGCGGAAAAAGCGTGCTAACATTTACCGCGCAGTTCGGAGCAGCCCGAGGCCAAATGACCAAAAAACCAAAGACTACGAAACCTGGCGTGGTGCAAAAAATCATCGAACCGCGCGTTCCGCACGAGCCGGAAATGGCCGAAATTGCCATCGAGGGCGCTGATCATCTGTATCGCGAAATTCGTATCGAGAACGCCCTGGAAGATGAGAAGGGCAAAGCAGTTAAGCTAAAGCCGGGCGCCCACGTGGATGTCACCGTGGAAGCCGACCCGAAGGAAACTGCTCCCACCCTTTCAGCCGCAAAGGGCTGACGCTCGACTCGCCGTGTTCTCCACTTTTGCCTGATGGTCCGGTTCGTTTGGGGCTTTTTCACCTTTCAACTTCGCCTCAGGCTCACCTTCCGCTGCCGCCGCATCCTCAATTACCGAGTTGATTTCCGCGCCGAACAGTAGCGAAGCACCCGACGCGTAAAACCACAGTAACAGAATAATGACGGCGCCCAGCGATCCGTACGTCGCGCTGTACCGGTCAAAAAAGTGCAGATATATTTTCAACGCGAACGATACAGCCAGCCACAAAGCCACTCCGATAACAGCTCCCGGCGTTATCCAATGCCACTTTTGCTCTTTGACATTGGGCGCAAAAAAATACACTAGAGCAAAACCCAGCAACACCAGAGCGATCGCGACAGGCCACTGCACAATCTTAATGGCGATCTTTACGATCCCGCCCGAAAAAGCCTCTGCCGTGGGCCCGCCCGCAAGCACGATGGCCACTGCGGCGATCAGCAGTATCGCGACCGCCAAGGTGAGCCCGAGAGCGATCGCGCTCCTCTTAACAAACGATCGGCCCTCACGAACTTCGTGCTCCGCATTCAAGGTGTCCATAATCGCGGACATTCCCGCGGAAGCAGACCACAACGAAAAAATAAGTCCTACCGACAATTTTGAAGTGGCATGCGCCTGGTTCACTTCGCTGAGGGTCTTTTGTACTAACGTGGTAGCCGAACCAGGAAGTACGCTAGCCAGGAAATCGAGCACCGCGTCTTGAACGTTCGCTCCCTTCCAATCTAACACCCCTAACACGGTGATCACGCAAATCAAAAGGGGAAACAAAGCCAGAAAAAAATAATAAGCCAGCTGCGCGGACCGCCCCAGCACATCGTCTTCGTTCGCTTCTCTCCAGGTGCGCTTGAATACTTCGGTCCAGCTGATCGAATGGGGTTTAACGATGGCCGGCATAGAAACGTCGCATCCTTGCAGCCGCGCTACCGGCAGATAATTTTAAGCTCAAAGTACGCAATATACGCGCCCTGATTCTCCCAAGCCTAAGGCCTGGATCATCCGTCAAGTCTGCCGCGCGATTCCATCATGGATTGCACGTAATGTTCCATTTATACTCCTGTACCCGAAGGCGCGGTATTCGGCCAATCTATGAAGTTCAAGCGCATCGGCAGGCGAGTTGGCAGGACGAAACCGCTGAGTCATCTCGACGCACCGTATGCGACGAACTTTAACAATGCATTGTCCTAAGCGTCATGAAAACCGCGTATTCGATTGAACCTGGTCAAACAAATCGCTCTGGAGGAACAGGAATGCCTGGAACTAATCTTTTTCGCCGCGCGCTCGGCTGTGGGCTGCTTGCGCTCGGTCTCACTTCGTCAGCACACGCCCAATGCCAACTTAACTCTCCTTCGAGAAAAATCAAGCACGTGGTCTACGTGGAATTCGACAATGTCCACTTCACCCGTGACAATCCCAATGTGCCCTCCGACCTCGAGCAAATGCCTAACCTTCTTAACTTTATTAAACAGAATGGGGCGCTCGATACCGGGGATCACGCTGTCCTCATCTCGCATACCGCCAACGACATTCTCACCACGCAGACCGGCCTTTATTCCGACGACGACGGAATCTTCATCTCGAATAACTTCGGTGTTTTCGGGCCCAGCGGTTCCGGCCTGTTTCCTTCGGCGTTCTTCTACTGGACTGACCTGGTATCGGACATCACTCCGGCGACCGCGGACAATTCCTTTGCGCTGACTACGCCTTCCGGACAAAACGTGCCGGCTCCGTGGGTGCCTTTCACCCGCGCCGGTTGCGACGTCGGCGCCTTTTCCACCGCCACCATCGTGCTGGAACGAGCACCGTTCGACGTAAAGAAGGTTTTCGGCGCCAGTTCTACGCAAGCCGCAGATCCCAACCAGACCGACGATTTCATCGGCGTTGCCATCCACTGTGCTATCGGTAGCCCAATCTGCACCCCTCAGCCTCAGGACAAAGTCGTGCCTGTAGCGGATTTACTCCCCAGCGAACCGGGTGGATACTCCGGCTACCAGGCACTCTTTGGGCTGAAATACATCAATAACGTCCTTGGCGTCGTCACTGGATACGACGGAAAGGACATCACCGGATTCAGTCAACTAAACTTCAATCCGCAACCGGCGCAGACACTGGCGGTCGTTGAAAAAATGCTGAAGAGCGGAATTCCCGTGGTGTTCGCGTACATCGCGGATGCTCACGACAATCACGAAGGGGCCAGTCTCAGCACGGAACGCACCTTCGGCCCCGGCGAGGCTCCGTACGTGAAGCAACTCAGCGATTACAACGCTGCCTTCGGCACATTCTTCGCCAACCTCAAGGCTGCCGGCATCGACCAAAGCAACACGCTCTTCATCTTCACTCCCGACGAAGGCGACCATTTCTCGGGCGCCGCTCCCAGCCCGGCGAATTGCGACGGCGCAAAAATCGTGAATGGCGTAGTCACTCCTGACATTCCGTGCACCTACGGCGTTAACGGCGTTGGCGAGCTAGACTACGATTTGAATCTCGCGGTTGCGAACGCCGGAGTCAGCACGCCGTTCACCTACCACAACGACGATGCGGCCACCGTTTATGTTCAAGGCAATCCGGTTCCGAGCTCATCCACCGTTCGCCAACTTGAAAAGACCATGGCCAATCTGAACACCGTAAATCCGCAAACCGGCTTGACGGAAAGCTTGCTCGGCACCGGTCTCGGCGTGGAACTACAAGGAGCGCTTGTTGATAAAGTGGGTCAGAAGCTCCTGCATATGAGTTCCGCATCGGACCCGAATCGCGACCCGACCTTCACCTTTTTCGGCGACCCGAACTTCTTCTTCACCGGCACCGGCAGTCTTAGCCCGATTGTGGGTACGGGATTTGCCTGGAATCACGGAGATATTCAGCCGGAGATCGCCACTACCTTCATCGGTATGGTTGGCCCTGGGGTGCGAACTATCGGCGTGACGCAGCCCACCGCTTTCTTCACTGACCACACCGATGTCCGCCCGACGATGATGTATCTGCTGGGGCTGAACGATGACTATCAGCACGACGGCCGGGTCATTCTTGAAATGCTCGATCCGAACGTGTTGGCCAGTACTCTGCACGCTCACTCCCATACGCTGCTCGAACTTGGCCAGATCTACAAACAGATTAACGCGCCTTTCGGATCGCTCGCGCAGAGCACCCTGACCGTTTCCACTTACGCCATCGAAAGCACTTCCCAAGGCGACACAATTTATACCAACCTCGAAAATCGCATCGCGTCGTGGACCGCACAACGCGATGCCTTGGCTGCGCAGATGAAACAATGGCTTTCACAAGCGCAGTTCAGCGACCTTGCCATCAACGAACAGCAGGCCAAACAGCTCATTAGTTTGAGTCAGACACTTCTGGATCAGGCTAGCGCCTGCGCTTCGAGTCCGGCGGCTTGCGCCAACTGACGCTGCGAATGGTTGTGATATCGGGCGTTTAACATTTGTGACCTGGGAGGGCGAGGGGGTTCTCAAACCCCTCGCCCTCTTTTTTGTTGTCTAGCTTAGCTAGCTTCGCTGCGACAAAACTGTGACGCGTAAGAAAATTGACTTTGTATCAGTTACAGAGTAGTTTCCACCCAGCAAAGGGGCAGAGCGAACGAGTTTGGACGTGTCGCGTCACTCTTCCAACCAGACTTTCTTTCCCTACATTCCTGGCGTTTAGTTTGTCCCAGTTGCGAGACCCCGTGCGTCGTTCCGGCCAAAAGCACGCCAATTGGGCCTCACGTTAAGGTTTCGAAAATTTAGAGATTAGGAGATTGTCTATGAAAAAAACATGGATGTGCTGCTTGAGCGTTTTGCTTTTGTTGGCGAGCGCCGCGTGGTCGCAAGCCCAGACCAGCGGCGGTACTGAGAAAGCCGTTACGGCATTGGAACAACAATGGATGCAGTCACAAAAGACAAATAATCCGGACTTGGTGGCTCCACTGTTGGCCGACAAATTCGTTAACACCGGAACGGACGGAAAAGTGACCGGCAAGGCCGAGACGTTGGCAAACGCGAAAGCCACCAAATATGAGAGCATTGAATATGAAGATTTGAAAGTAACTGTATTTGGGGATACGGCCATCGCTACGGGTGGCTCCAAAGCTAAGGGTACCGATGAGTCGGGAAAGCCACTCGATGAACACGTGCGTTGGACTGACACCTGGGTAAAGATGCCGAATGGTAAGTGGCAGTGTGTGGCGAGTCAAGGATCGCCAGTAAAGCTCTAAAAAACGTACCACGCTGGATTGAAGTGGCCGCCTCTCGTAGCGGCCATTTCTTTTATACGTCGGACAAGGTTTGGATTTTCTATATGCTCGCGGGTGAGAGCCGTTCTCCCAATGCTTTGGGTTGAACTGGTGAGCGCCCTGACGCATGGGTAACAGCTTGTACCAGACACCTGGGTGACACTCCCTCCCCTAGGGGAGGGAGTGATGC
Organism: Candidatus Acidiferrales bacterium; assembly: GCA_035603415.1. Classification (GTDB taxonomy): domain Bacteria; phylum Acidobacteriota; class Terriglobia; order Acidiferrales; family UBA7541; genus Acidiferrum. The sequence goes on along the minus strand of DATNKL010000142.1, from coordinate 2,693 downwards.
CTTGGAAAGAGTGTTCGGTTATGGATGAACCTGGAGACTACGTGCTAAATAATTTGTGTTCAATTTTCAGATAGGAACCAACGGGCTCCCCTCAAAGTTCAATACCGCTATTTTGACGGGCGCCAAAGTGGTGTTCATAACGGCCTGCCGAACCACCAGCGTCTTCACCGATCGGTGGAACACGGAGTTAGCGCACGGGATGTGCTCGCCAGAACCCCTGTTTGTTTCCTGCCCGTTCGTGAAATTTCTACTGCCCAATTATCTGGTGAAATGCTTCCCAGGCCAGCTGCAACCGCTTCGTCTATTTCAATCGAATGCGATAAAACGAGTCCCGCATATGCGTCTATCAGGGACTTTATCCCATGGATGATATGAAAATCTTTGATGACCGCAGTTTGTTCTTCCGCCACGAAATCGGGGCTGCCCGTCTGTCCGTTAATACCATCGATTATTTCACGCCGTAAATCAGCGCGATGACCCGCAAGAGAAGCCCCAACCTTCGTTTTAATGGCCTCAAGGTCTTTCGTGATGTCTCCAGGCGCATTAATCTCGTCGGACGCTATTCTTGTCCAAGTTCGCTACCGATTTCATTACTGACGGTAGCGCATTGCCGTGCAGCCGCTTGAGATTCCCCATCGACAGGCATGCTGCCACGGCAGTCCATTGAAGGAGATCCTTCGTATGAATTCTAAGGGAGGGTTTTGTGTTACTCGGAGGAAAATGATTGGAACCGCAATGGCCTTTTCTGTCTGGCCTAGACTTCGACCCTTCGCGACTGCGGCAATACAGCAAATGCCGGGTGCCGGCGCGGGAGACGGCTGGTGAAGCATGCGCGCTATTACTAGCTGCTGCTGGCCGAAAGGTTCTCACGCGGTAATGTTTTGGCAGCATGTTGCGAAGTGTCGCGGAGAACCAGGAGAGATGCGAACTGACCGTTGAGGAATCATCATCCCGTGGGGAGTACCAGCATCGAGCCAGATAACAGGCCAGAGCGTCAGCAGAACCGCCAAAAGAACCCACGCTTGTCCCGCGACCGCGGCCACAGCGATTTGAGGTTGACGCGAGATAGCGGCGGGCGTATGGTCTTGCGCAGAAATGAAATTGAAATCGGAAATTCCGATTCAATCAGGTTTTGCCAGTACTGAAAGGCGGGGAAAACTTTATCGAGCCAAGTTGGAGTTTTCTTCCGCGGGGGGCGGGTCCTGGTCGCGCGGGTTTTGTTAGAAGCGGTTGAGACAGGACCAGAAGCCAAGCCGGTTTCATTCCTGCTGCTGCACCCCTCGGTATATTGGTCAAATCCACGAGGGTGAGGAGTAGACAAGATGCAATTCGGAAAATTTCATGGATGGGCGTTTATCGCGTTGGGCGCCTTGTTAATGTTCGTTCAGGCGGTAATTTGGTTTCCGATTCTGTTGTCAGTGGAGAATCCGCACAGGCCCGGCGCGGTCCCCCCCGTGACGACTCCTCTGCCTTGCATCGTTGGTGGGCTATTCTTGATTTTTGGCGTCGTATTATATCTAACCAATCGGAACAAGCCCCAGGAGTAGGTCGTTTTCTGACGCCGAGTCCTGCGAACACAGCTAAACGGATTGTTGTGGCCTCTTTCTCTTTTTGTGTCTCCTTAGTGTTCAGACGAAGAAGCGCTTGATTGGATCGACCAACGGGAAAAGTCGATACGCTCGGTACAGCAGGCAGGTGCCAAAGACAAGGATAGAGTGAAGCAAGAGCCAAGCGCGCCCTCAAAATGGCAAAGTTGAACCGGGCAGAATATAAACCTAAGCCCATAGGCAAAGCATGTATGACGCATGACGGAAGAACGCTGCGGATGTTGACGATGATCGATGAATTCACGCGGTAGAATCTGGCCCTCCGTGTCGCAAGAAGGCTCGGCGGGTATGAACGGATTGAAGCTCTTGCAGATGTAATGCTGTTCCGAGGAATCGCAGAAAACATTCGTTCAGTTAACGGCCCGGAGTTTGTGGCGAAGGAGTTGAGGCAGTGGCTCGCGAACGTGGGTGGGGGGACGTTGTATATCGAGCCAGGAAGTCCGTGGGAGAACGGCTACGGTGAGAGCTTTAACGGAAAGTTGCGGGACGAGTAACTGAATGGAGAGATCTTTTACTCCCTTAAGGAGGCTCAGGTGGTGATCGAAAAGTGGCGGGTGGGCTACAACACGAAAAGGTTGCACAAAGCGCTCGGGGAGCAAATTCGCCTTCACAGTCCGCGACTATGATATAAAAACTCTCTCACTTCAACTGGACTAATAACTCGGCTCGGTCATCCGCACGCACAAATCTGCTAGCAAGGGGCTTCGGAGAATGGGGATGAGATGAAAGAATCGGCACAGGAGGACGAGGATGGTTCCTGCGACCGACAAACACTATACGGCGGCGATTATTGAGCGGCGGGATTTTTCGGAAGACTTGTGGCTGATTCGTGTGGACCCGGGAGGGCCATTCCAGTTTAAGGCGGGACAATATGCAACGCTCGGCGTTGATCATGGCGAGGACACGATGGAGTACGCCCGTTCGATACGCTGCAACCCCATGCCTGGGAACCACAAGCTCTACTGCCTGCAGGGGGGCAGCCGTTCGTGGGAGTTCGGGTATCGTGAGGAGTTGGTGCGCTTCGCCGCCGAGGTTCCTTGGTTCAAATATGTGGCGACGATTAGCCGCCCGTGGGAAGACGCAGCC
>DATNKL010000185.1:0-17531 GCA_035603415.1 Candidatus Acidiferrales bacterium | reverse complement strand
ACATGGCTATCTTCGTAACGGGCTCGACGGGCTACCAGGGAAGTTACCTAGTGGCCGGGTTTTTGCGCGAGCACCGCGACATGTTGAACCTGTTAGTGCGCGCAAAGTCGGAACAAGAAGCGCGCGAAAGATTGTGGAAGTCGCTGCAACTCCATTTTGAATTTCCGGAATTTTCTGAATACCTCAATACGCGTGCGCGAATTTTTCTGGGCGACCTGACCAATGAGCGGTTTGGATTGCCGGATGATAGCTACCACGGGCTCGTGGACTCCACGTAATCGATCGTTCACTGCGCCGCTTCGCTGAATCGCAAATCCGAGCGGCAATGCTTAAACGTAAATTTGCGTGGCGCACTGGAAGTGATACAACTGGCGCGCCGCGCGCAAAATCGCAATGGATTGCGACGCTACTCGCATGTGTCGACGGTGGCGGTGGCGGGGCGCAGGCAAGACGAAATAGTCGTTGAAGATGCGTCTATCGATTGGACGCGCTCCGATTACGATCCGTACGCGCGCACCAAAAAATTCGGCGAGCACCTGGTTCATCAATTGCTCCCCGATGTGCCAGTAACAATTTTCCGGCCGGCGATCGTGCTGGGAGACAACCGCTGGCCGCAGACCACGCAGTTCGATATGGTGCAGGCGTTCGATGTGCTTGCGAGATTGCCGGTGCTGCCACTGCGGCCGAATGATCGCGTTGATATTGTACCGGCAAATTACGTCGGCAAAGCTATCGTGACTATTCACCAAAAAGATGCGCCGGCGCATACGATTTATCATTTGTCGTCAGGCACGGGCTCGCAAACATTTCGCGAATTGACGGATGCTTTGGCTGCTACGGGCGGAACGAGCCGGCCGAGCTATTGGCCGTGGCTCGGCGGTCCATTTTCCGGAATGGTGAACTGGCTCTCGCGACGCGGAGGGGCAACAGGGTATGGCGCTTCGCTGCTCAAAGTTTTCTGGCCGTACTTGAACTGGAACACGGTGTTTGATAATTCGCGCGTGGTGGCGGAGCTGGGCGGCGAGGCGCCGGCGAAATTTTCCACCTATGCGTATCCGCTTCTGAAATTCAGCCGCGAAAATAAATTCCGCTATCCGGCAAAATCATGGCCGGTTTCAGCGAGCAGTCCGATTCCGGCGATTGCCGGGCAGGTACACGCATGACCGATTTTATTTTGGTGGCGTGGGTCAGCGCGCTGATTGGCATGGCGCGCGTGAAGTGGATGCTGGGGCGGGGCCAGCGCTGGAAGCGCGGCGAAAAATTGCGATTGCTGTTCGCGGGATATAACGGCACGCGCAATACCGGCAGCGACGTGCGCGTCAACGAAATGCTGCACCAGATACGGCACGTGTTGGGCGCGGAGAATGTGGATTTCAGCGTGATGACCCAGGATTTTGGGCGCACCAAGGGATATTTCGACGGCACGCACCAGGTGCACCTGCCGGATGTGTTTCCTCCGATGCTTTACCGCGAAGTGGGGAAAAGTCAGGGCGTGATCGCTTGCGAAGGCTCGATGTTCAAAAGCAAATTCGCGAACGCGCTGACCACCATGATGATCGGATCGCTGGGTTTGGCCTCGGCGGAAAACAAATTGTCAGTGGGCTACGGCGGCGAGGCCGGGCACATGGACCCGCTGATTCGAAACATGTGCGCGCGCTATGTGTCTGAGTCGCTGGTGATCACGCGCAACACCGAATCGCAGAGCCTGCTGCACTCGCTGGGCATCCAGGCGGAATTGGGAACCGATACGGCGTGGACCTTCAAGCCGCATCCGCAGGAATACGCGCAAAAAGTTCTGCGCGAAGCGGGATGGGACGGAAAAACGCCGATTCTGGTGATTTGCCCCATTCATCCATTTGTGTGGCCGGTGAAAGCCTCTATCGCGAAGTATGCTGCGCGTGTAACTACCGGCGCGTATAAAGCTAGCCAGTACCGCACGGTGTATTTTCATGAATCGGGGCGCGAGGTGGACCGCAAATTCCAGAGGTATGTTTCGGGAATCACGAACGCCACCAAAGCGTTTCTGCAGCGGCATCAGGTATTTCCGATTCTAGTGGCCATGGAAAGGCTGGATGCCGTGGCATGTCGTGAAATTGCCGCGCAAATTTCGGGCACGCCGATTTTTACTTCCGACGATTACGACATGTTCCAGATGGTTTCTATTTTACGCGCGTGCACGTTCATGGTTTCTTCGCGGTATCACGGCATCGTAACGTGCATGCCAAGCCTGGTGGCGTCCGCGGGCGTGACCATGGACGAGCGCATTCGAAATTTGATGCGCGAGCGCGGCCACGAGCATTTGTTTTTGACCGTGGACGATCCGGAACTGGAGCCGAAATTATTGAAAATTATGGAGACGCTGGTGCGGGAGCGCGATGCGGTGCGCGAAGGAATTGGCTGCACCGTGGTGCGCAACCTGAAGATGATGGCGCGTATGGGAGTTTTATTGGAGGATGCGGTGCGGCGGCAATATCCGGAATTTCCGCTGCGTTCGGGCGTATTGTCCTGGGAAGATTATGTGCCTCCGCTGGATGAAAATTTATTGCAGCTCGCGGAACGTTACGACGCCTCTGCCGCCGTGCTGGTGGCCAACAACTGATCCTCGATGGCTAATTTCCTGGAATTAATTTTCGCTCAACTGCAGCGCGCGGACGAGCGCGTGGTGTTGCGCGAAATCCATGGCGAAACATTTACAACCATCACGGGCAGGGAACTGCTTGCGCTGGTGCAACGCGGCCGAAGCTATATACGCAAATTCGGTTTGGTGCCGGGAGACCGTTGCGCGCTGCTGGGAGCAAATTCGATTCAGTGGGTGGCGGTGGATCTGGCGTTGATGGCGGAAGGAATTATTGTGGTGCCGCTTTATTCGCGGCAGGCCGCCGGGGAATTAGCAGGCATGATGAAAGATTGCTCGCCGAGCTTGTTGATTGTGGGCGACGCGGAACTCGGCGGGAATATTGAGCGGGAATGGCCTGAGCGGCCGCACCGCGTTTTGATGGAAGAAGTGTTGCGCGCCACGCCTGCGCGGGAACCGGTGATGGAAGCGCCAAATGCTCGCACGGATGGCGACCTGGCGACGATTATTTATACTTCCGGGACATCCGGTGAACCGAAGGGCGTGTGCCTGAACGTGGGGAACGTGACGCATATGCTGAAGTGCACGAGCGAGCGGCTGGATCAACTGATGGGCCTCGTTTCGAGCGGTCAGCGCGAGCCTGACAAAGTGTTTAATTATTTGCCGTTTAATTTCGCAGGCTCGTGGATTTTGCTGCTGTCGTGTTTGCTGCGGGAAAGCGTGCTGACGCTTTCGACGGACTTGAACCGGCTCGCGGATGAGATTCGGCTAAGCGGGCCGAATTATTTTTTGAATGTACCGACGCTGCTGGAACGGGTACGCCGAGGGGTACTGGACTCCATTTCGAAGCGCGCCGCTCCGATTCGCGTGGTGTTTGCTAACGCTAAGTCAGCCTGGGAGCGCGAGGGCTCCGGGCGACTCGGCGCTCTCGACGCGATGTGGCTGGCGATGGGGCGGCGGCTGATTTTTGCGAAGGTGAAGGAGCGCTTCGGCGGAAATGTGCGCGCGATGATTTGCGGTTCCGCGCCGCTGGCGGTGGAAACACAGGAATTTTTTATGATGCTGGGGATACCGGTGCTGCAAGTGTATGGGCTGACGGAGACGACCGCGATTTGTACCATGGATGATCCCAGGACTGCTGTGGAACCCGGCTACGTGGGACCCGCGATTAGCGGGATCGAGATGACCTTGGCGGACAATGAAGAAATTGTGGTGCGCGGGCCACACATTTTTCCCGGTTATTGGAAACGGCCGGAGGAAACTGCGCGAGTGATGAAGGATGGATGGTTTCATACCGGGGATCAGGGAGAAAAGAACTCGTCCGGGAACTGGAGGATCATCGGCAGAATAAAGAATTTGATTATTCTTAATTCGGGACACAACGTGCCGCCTGAGCCTATCGAGGAAAGAATTGCACAACGGCTCGCTGGCGCTCAGCACGTAGTGGTGGTCGGTAACGGCCGTGGATATTTGTGCGCGCTAGTTGCCGGGCAAGTCACGGCATCAGATGTGCAAAAAGTGATCGAAGCCGTCAATGCTGATTTACCGCATTACCGGCAGATTCGAAATTTCTCGATACTGCCACGTGTTTTTACACCGGAGGACGGCCTCCTCACCGCCAACGGTAAACTGCGCCGCGACGCGATTGACCGGCGCTTCTCAGCGGAGATTGCCACCATGTACAACGGGAAGCCGGCATGAAATCGTTTGCCGGAAAGACACTGCGATGGAATTGGAATGACGGCGTCGTGGAGCTGACTCTCGACCGCGAGCCGGCCAATGAGATTGGAACGGCAATGCTTGCGGATTTGGAAAAATTTGTCGCCGCGTTCGATGTACTGGCGCCGGCAACTTCCGTTTGCATTATTTCCAGCGCGCGAAAGCATGGATTTTCAGCGGGAGCGGATCTGCGCGAGCTTTATGAAGGTGTCGCGCCTCTGGATGGCGCGGAACGGCTCGCGGGCGTACACCAATTTCTGGAACGGATCCACGCGGTATTGAATGCCATCGACGCGGCGGCTTTCGTGACCATTGCGGCAGTGCACGGAATTTGTTTTGGCGGCGGGCTGGAACTCGCGCTGGTCTGCGACATTATTGTGGCCGACAAGATGGCGCGATTTGCATTTCCTGAATTGCGGCTGGGACTGATACCTGGATTTGGCGGGATACCGCGGTTGAAACGCGACCTGGGCAACGCCTTCGTGCGCGATTTGTTGTTCACGGGACGCAGCGTAAACGCTACGCGGGCGCAAGCCGTTGGCCTGGTATCGCAACTCGCCGCGGAAGGAGAAGCGTTGAACGTGGCGCGTTCGAACGCGGGGCAGATCAAGAAGTTTGATCTCTATGCGCGTGCGGCTGCGAAAAAATTCGTGAAGCCCATACCACGCGAAGAATTACGCCGCGAAATCGATTTGTTCTGCGAGCTGTTTACGCGGCCCGCGGTGATGTCCGCCCTGAAGAAATTCGTCGAATCGACGGACGCCATGCCTTATCTGCCGTAAGACAGCGGGGTATGTTTCAGATAGATATAATGGAGCGATCATGCGGACAGTGGAGCAAACGACGCAGGAAGTGCTGGACCTGGCGGCGAAACATTTTCAGGTGGCGCAAGGTTCGCTGGCGGCTGATGATGATTTTTTTAAAAAGCTGGGGATTAATAGCCTGCAAGCGCTGGAATTACTTTCGCGCCTGGAGAATCATTTTGGGATCGAATTGCCCGATTATGAAGTGCAGGGCGTGAGCGATTTCCGCACGCTAGCATCGCGCATACAGTCCCGCCTGTAATGCTGGATCTTTCCAAATACCAATCTATTGGAGGCTCGTTAAAGGACGCCGTAGAGGTGTTTGCCGATGAAATCTGCCTCATGGAGGCGGACCGCGAGCGCGAAAATCTTCGGTTGACGTACCGGGAATTTCGAGACCGCACCATGCCGGTCGCGAAGGCTTTGCAGGACGCGGGATTTGCAGCGGGCCATCGCGCTGCGATCATCATGACCAATCAGTCCAAGTGGCTGATCGCGGCGTACGCGATATTTTATTCCGGCGGCGTGCTCGTGCCGCTCGATTACAAACTCACGGCGGATGAGCAATGGCAACTGCTGAAACATTCGAGCGCGCGGGTGCTCATCACGGAATATCCGATGTGGCGGCAATTGAGCATTGCAAAAGGCCGTGCCGCGGCACCAGAACCCCAAATGGTCATCGTGACGGAAGCCCCCCCAGATACGGATCTGCTTGGTGGTGTGCGCTGGGAAGTATCCAGCAACTACACGGGCAAGCCGGAATTTCGGCCGCGCACGCGCGGCGACGCCGCGACGATTGTGTATTCGTCGGGAACCGGCGGCCGGCCCAAAGGCTGCGTGATGACGCATGAAAATTATCTGGAACAATGCGTGGCGCTCACTTCGCTTTACCCATTCGCTCCCGGAATGCACTACCTGAGCATCCTGCCGACAAATCACGCGATCGATTTTATGGTGGGATTTTTTGGGCCGTTCATTTGCGGGGCGGCGGTAGTGCATTTGCGAACGTTGCGTCCGGAATATGTGCGCGAAGCGTTTGTGAAATACAAGATCACTTATGTGAGCCTGGTGCCGCTGGTGCTGAAGAACCTGCAAAAAGGATTGCAGGCCCGCTTCGATGCACTGTCGCCCGGTAAACGAAAACTTTTTCATGCGCTGGTCACGATCAACAAGGCGCTGACGAAACGCAGACCGCATCTGGGATTGAGCCGGCGTTTGTTGAAGCAGGTGCACGAAGCGTTCGGCGGGGAAGTGCGCGCGATTATCGTGGGCGGCGCGTTTAGCGAGTCGGAGACACTGCAATTTTTTTATGATTTGGGAATTCCCGTCGCGAATGGATATGGCCTGACGGAAGCGGGCACCGCGATTACCGTGAACGATTTGAAGCCATTTCGCGCAGACACCGTGGGCAAGCCGCTGCCAGGTATGGAAGTGCGCGTGATCCAACCGGACGCAAACGGCATTGGCGAAGTGGCGGTGCGCAGCAAAACGGTGATGTGGGGTTATCTGAATGAGCCGGAGCTGACGGCGGAAACGATTGTAGATGGCTGGCTGATGACTGGCGATCTGGGGCGGTTTGATCTCACTGGGCACTTGCAGCTCTTTGGGCGCAAGAAAAACATGATCGTCACCGAGGAAGGGAAAAATATTTATCCGGAAGATGTGGAAAGCATGTTCGAAAGTTTGGCAGTTAAGGAATTTTGCGTGTTCGCCGCGAATTATATCTGGCCGCAACGCTCCATGGTGGGCGAGCAACTGGTTCTAACAATACATCTGGAACCGGGACAATCTCTGACAAAGGAATTGCGCCAGGAAATAACGGCACGAAATAATCGGCTGTTGCATTACAAGCGCGTTCACGGAATTGTGTTGGTCAATGAAGATTTTCCTCGCACCACTTCCATGAAAATAAAAAGAAACGTGCTGGCGGAGCGGCTCGCGAAACTCGACCGCAGCAGCGCAGTTCTGGAACTGTAAGCCACACAGCAGAGCACAGATCAATTTTTCAGGAGAGAATAGGCCGGCATGGAACGGTTTTTTGCCATCGTGAATCCGGCAGCGGGCGGAGGACGCTCCGCTAAACTGGCGGGCCCGGCGCTGGAGCGCCTGCGCAAAGGCGGGCTGGAAGTGGATGAAGTAACTACGGGCGCTCCCGGGGATGCGGTGTGGCTGGCGCGCGAGGCGTATGCGCGCGGATACCGGCGATTTCTTGCGGTGGGCGGCGACGGCACCGGGCATGAAATTTTGAACGGAATTTTTGGCCGCGCGAAGGTCGCACAACATCCAGAGGCAGAACGCCGGGCGGCACAAAGCGCAACGGCAGAACGTGCGGAGGGCGATCGCGTGGCCATGGGATTTCTTCCACTCGGCACAGGCAATTCTTTTCTGCGCGACTACACGCGCGAGGGTGCCAAAGCATCGTTGCAGGCGCTGTTAGAGCGCCGCACACGAACAATCGACCTCATGCGCCTGACGCACTCCGGCGGCGAAATGTACTCGTTCAATCTGGTAAGCGTGGGCTTCACCGCCAATGTGGGCGCGTTGACCAATCGCCATTTCAAACCTTTTGGCCACCTCGGATATTTGCTGGGAGTTTTTGTGCGGCTCGCGCAGTTGCGGCCGCTCACGTTCGCGGTTCGCTGCGATGAGGATCAGGAGTGGGACCAGCGCCCGTGTCTCTTTCTGACGTTTAACAACAGCGCCTATACCGGCGGGACGATGTGGATCGCGCCTAGCGCCGATCCGAGTGACGGCTTGATTGAGTATGTGCATTGGGGACCGATCGGGCGATTCGCGGCGCTACGGATGTTGCCGACCATTTACGATGGCAGGCATATGCAACATCCGCAGGCTTCGCGACGCGCGGTGCGTCACGTGGAATTCAAGATGCCCGACGCGGTGGACGTAATGGTCGATGGTGAGGTGCTGGCGCTGCAGTGCCGCACGCTGAACATCGTGCCTGGGGCGGTGGACGTGTACATATGAATCGCGCATTGCTGGCGGTGCGCGCCGTGAGTTTATGGGTGCTCAGCCTGCTTCATTTTTTTATTGTTACGCCCACACTGGTTTTTCTGGGGATATTTCTCGATCCGCGAAAACACGATTATCTGCAGCGAGGCTTGTGCCGCCGCATCGTGTTTTTATCGGGCGCGCGCCTGGAGGTGCAACGGTCGCCGAGCTTCGATCCCCAGCGCACCTGTTTTTTCATGGTGAATCACGTCAACATCTTCGATCCTTTTTTCCTGTATGCCGCGATCCCGCAGTTCGTGCGCGGGTGGGAACTGGAATCACACTTCAAAATTCCCGCGTATGGCTGGTTGATGAAACGATTCGGCAATGTGCCGGTACCCGACGTGCGGCGCCCCTCGGATTTGAAACGCATGTGGCGGCTGACGCAGGACGCCATCGACGGCGGCACCAGCCTGATTATTTTTCCGGAAGGAAAGCGCACGCGCGATGGCCACGTTGGCGAATTCCAAGACGGAGGCTTCCGTGTAGCGCAGCAACTGGGCATCCCCATCGTGCCGGTCAGCCTCGTGGGATCGTATCATCATCACCGCACCGGGCACTGGATGCTGTGGCCGGCGGTTGTCACGGTAATTTTCCACGACACTATCGACACTACCGCGATGAAGAAAACCGAAGTTACCCAGCTGCGCGATCACGTGCGGCAAATTATTTCCGAGCCTGTCGAAGCGCGGCTGAAGATTACGGAAAAAACTGATGACGGAAACTTAGCGCGGATGCACACGGGTGGAACAACAGAGGCGAGAGAAAAGAGGACCGAGTTATAACGTGAGCTTGATGCCGGGCAAGGTGCGGCCGGCACGGGTTTCCTGCCAGGTGTACACGATGCGGTGAATTACGGTGATGGTGGAGACCACGGCAATGACCCATAGAACCGCGCCCATACGGTTGAAGAGGCCGCCGATGATCAAGAGCACCAGGCGTTCGGGACGCTCCATGAATCCAACTTTGCAAAGGGGAATTAAAGATTCGGCGCGGGCACGTGCGTAACTGACCATTACGGATCCCGCGGTAGCCACGGCCGCGAGAGCTACGTACGGAGTGCGGCCGCTCACGGAATAATAAACCAGCAAGCCCATGTACAGCGCCATGTCGGCGTAGCGATCCAGCGTGGAGTCGTAGAAAGCTCCAAACGCGGTGACGCGATTCTGGCGGCGGGCCACCTGGCCGTCGAGCATGTCCAGAAAACCGGCAAAGAAAATTATGAGCGCGCCGGTGCGGAATCCGCCGACAGCAAAACTAACGGCTGCGCCGAAATTTACGACCAGGCCAAGAAAAGTGAGGAAGTTAGGATTGACGCCCGTGGCCGCCAAAATGCCGACGATGCGGTCCAATAACCACTTGCTGCCAGCGCCGATCCCTCCCGTAAATGTGGGCATATGGTCGGTCAGTAGTGTCTCAAATCCTGGCACCATTCGCGAAATCCGTCTGGATCAAAAATTGCCTCACTAAAATTGTAGGATCGCAGCAGCTATTTAGTGTTGACCTGATGATGCGCAACGCCTAGAGTCCTTACGAAGTTCAGGTCACCGATGATTGATGAATTAAGCCGTCGCAGATTTCTGTCTCAAGCGGGTATAGGTGTGAGCGCCGCGTGGGTTTCCGCGCATTGGCCAGCAATGGTTGCTGCCGCGACACACGCGCACCAGGCGGTGCAATCGGGTACGGCGTACAAATTTGAATTTTTTACACCCGCGGAGGCGACGGAAATTGACGCGCTGTCGGCGCGCATTATTCCCACTGACGACACACCCGGCGCGCGCGAGGCTGGCGTGCTCTACTTTATCGACCGCGCGCTGGTGACGTTTGCGAGCGACGATCAGCAAAAATATCGCGATGGCTTGCCTGAATTACAGAGCCAGGTGCGGGAAAAGTTTCCTGGCGTGGAAAAATTTTCAGCCGCGACGGTGGAGCAGCAGGATGAGCTGTTACACGCCATGGAACCCCAGGATGAAAAGGCTCCGCCACGAAGAAGAGTGAACTCGGTGCAAACGTTTCTCGAAGCTCTGCGCGTTCAAACCATTTCTGGATTTTTGATCGATCCCGAGGCCGGGCTCGGAAATCGCGGCGGCGTAGGGTGGAAGCTGATTGGCCGCGAGCCGGAGCACTCTTTTCAGCCGCCGTTTGGCTACTACGACAAGGATTACCCAGGCTGGCAGCCGGCGCAGAAAATGGCGGATAAGAAATGAAGGTGGGACAGCCAAAATATAAAACGTCCGAAGAAGTGGATTTCGTAATCATCGGATCGGGCGCTGCAGGCGGAATCCTGGCCAAGGAATTATCGACCAACGGGTTCCGCGTAGTGGTGCTGGAGCAAGGGCCGTATCTCACCGAAGCGGACTACACGCACAACGAAATAAAAGTTCTGGGCGAAGACTTGCTGACCAATCATCCCAAGTTGCAGCCCACTACTTTTCGCAAGACCCCGCAAGATAAAGCAAAAGAGCAGCGCGCGGTAGTTTATGGACGAAGCGTGGGCGGCACCAGCGTGCACTTCACCGCGAATTTCTGGCGCTTCCACGAAATTGATTTCATCGAGCGCAGCAAAGTGGGTGCGATTCCCGGCGCGAATCTGGTGGACTGGCCTATTCGATACGCGGATCTGGAACCGTACTACACGAAAGTAGAGTGGGAAATTGGCGTTTCCGGACTGGCAGGCGCAAGCCCGTTTGATCCACCGCGTTCGAAGCCGTACCCGATGCCGCCGCTTCCGGTGAAATCGTCAGGCGTGATATTCGAACGCGCGGCGCGGCAATTAGGCTGGAATCCGTTTCCCGCGCCGATGGCGATATTGTCGCAACCTCGCGCGGGCCGAAGCGCGTGCATGAATTGTGGTTTCTGCTTGAGTTTTGGCTGCGAAGTGGGCGCGAAGAGCAGTTCGCTGGTGGCCGCGATTCGCGTCGCGGAAGGCACGGGACGCTGTGAAATTCGCCCGGACTCTTACGTGCATCGCATCGAGACCGACGCGCGAGGACGTGCGATCGGGGCCGCGTACTTCGATAAAGACAAAAACACGCACCTGCAGAAAGCGAAAGCGGTGATCGTGTGCGCCAACGGCGCGGAGACGCCGCGACTGTTGCTGATGTCGGCCAATGCGCAATTTCCGAATGGGCTTGCGAATTCGAGCGGCGTGGTGGGCAAGAATCTGATGCTGAACAGCGCCGCGATTTCCATGGGCGTATTCGAACATCCGCTGAACGATTACAAAGGGTTCGCGGTGAGCCGCATTCTTCACGATTTTTACGAACTGGATGCGCAAAAAGTAGGATTCTATGGCGGCGGCGGGCTGGACGGGCGATTTGATGCGACGCCGATCGGATTTGCATTGAATGGCCTGCCGCCGGACACGCCTAAGTGGGGAAGCGCATTCAAGAAAACGCTGTCAGAAAACTTTACGCGCACGATGGAAGTGTTTTCACACGGCACGTCACTACCGCGCGAGGAAAATAGCTTTTCACTTGACCCCGAGCTGAAAGATGCGTGGGGTTTGCCGGCTTTGCGCCTGACCTATAAAGATCATCCGGACGATCTGAAGCTAGCGAAGTGGCTGAACGATCGTTCGCTGGAATTGCTGGACGCCGCGGGCGCCAGGAAAAAGTGGAGTTACCCGATCACTGAGCAGGAATTCGCGGTGCACTTGCTGGGCACCTGCCGGATGGGCAACGATCCTAAAACATCGGTGATCAATAGCGATCATCGAACGCATGACGTGAAAAATTTGTTTCTGTGCGACGGCAGCAGCTTGGTAACCTCCGGGCGCGGCCAACCTACCATGACCATCGAAGCGCTGGCGTTCCGCGCGGCGGACCGCATTACCGCGCTGGCGAAGAGCGGCGAGATCAGCGCGTAATTTCTTTCATAAAAGCAAAATCAGCGTCGTGCAGCGGACGCTTTGCTACAATCCTGCCTGCTCGAGGGCCTGCGTGTTCGAGGCTTGCGGTTGCGGGCTTACGTCTTGCGAGGGATGAGTATGAAACGGCAAAGTATAATTGGGTGGCTGACTGTTCTCTGCGGAATTTTGCTGAGCGTGATTGCGCCGTTTGGCTGGCCGCGGGGCCAGGCGCAAAACCCTCCGCCACAAAATAGTCAGGGCGCGGGCACTGCGCCGGCGAGCGGAGAAACCAGCGGGAAACATGCCGCCCAAGAGCCCAAAGGCTCCGGTCAAAGAGCCGCGGGACAAAAGCTGGCCGAAGAACAGTTCAAGAATATTCAGGTGTTGAAGGGTATTCCCGCCGATCAGCTGATTCCCGCGATGCAATTCATCTCCGCGTCGCTGGGCGTGGATTGCGAATATTGTCACGATCATCAAGCCATGGATAGCGACGACAAAAAACCGAAAAAACTCGCGCGCCAAATGATGACCATGATGTTCAACATCGATAAAAATAATTTCGATGGGCGACTGGAAGTCACCTGCTACTCCTGTCACCGTGGCGCAGCCAAGCCGGTGAGTATCCCAGTGATCAAAGACGAGGAAATGGCGGCGGGTCCTGGAGGGCCGGGAAAAAAGCCGGCCGAAAATGCCGCGTTGCCGAAGCCCGAAGAATTGCTCAACAAATATCTTGCGGCGGTTGGCGGAGCCGCAGCGGTAGAGAAAATCACCAGCCGCGTGCAAAAGGGAAAGTTGCTGGCGTTTGGCGGGCAAACTTTTCCAGCGGAAGTGTATTCGAAAGCTCAGGACAAACGCGTTTCCATAATGCATTTGCAAGCCGGCGACAGCGTGACCGGTTTTGATGGACAACGCGGCTGGATGAGCGTGCCGGGAAGGCCGGCGCACATGATGTCCGCTTCGGAAAGTGAGTCGGCGCGGCTGGATGCCGATCTGCATTTTCCCGTTCATGTAAAGACGCTGTATTCGAAATGGAAAGTCGAAAGCGGCGAGAAAATTGACGGGCACGATACTTATGTTGTGGAGGGTCGCGAAGAAAGTCGCCCACCGTTGCGATTGTATTTCGACACGCAGATGGGATTGCTGCTGCGGATGGTGCGTTATGCGCAAAGTCCGCTGGGATTGAATCCGGCACAGATCGATTACGCCGATTACCGCGAGGCCGACGGCGTGAAGGTGCCGTTCCGGTGGACATTGTCACGGCCGGGCAACCGCTTCACCATTCAGGTGGAAGAGATGCAGCAGAACGTGCCGATAGATGACGCGAAATTCGCTGCTCCGCCGCCACCGCCGTCTCCGCCTGCGCAACAATCGGGGACACCGCCTGCAGGACAGAAGCCGCCTTCAAAATAAGAACGCGGATTAGAACCACGAAAAAACCAGCGTCAATCCCGCTGTAGCTATAAGCGCGAGCGCCCACACGAAATCCAGATTGAGCCAGGCTTTGCGCAGGACGGAGACGCCCAGCCGGCTGAAAACTATCCACGCAATCGTTCCGGTCAACAACAAGTATCCGCAGGTATGGATAGCAACCGCGACCAATTGCATTTTTACACTGGGGAAAGCGCTAATATGCGACTCATGACCCGCTCCCACCGCGGACATGCCCAGCAAAACCGGCAAGAGCATCAATCCCGCGCCGTGAGCGCAAGCCATCAGGAACGACCATACGGTCAGATCGCGAAAGCCGACTTGCATGCCGCCAAAGCGTGGATGGCTTTTGCTCACGATGCGGTACATGCCGAAGCCAATCAGAATGACCGCCACCGCGATCCTCAAGACGCGCACCGGCACCACCGTGCCCGCGAGAACCGCGACCAGGATTACCGCCGCAATGGCGGCCACGTGGCCGGTGGCGATGGGCGCCAGCGACTCCCACACCGCGCGGCCGCTCTTTTTTTGCAATCCTAGGGCAACGGCAAAAAGCCAGCCCATCGCTGGATTGATTCCGTGGTACGCGCCCAGCAAAAACAGCGTGACCCAGGCCCATGCCTGCGGGTGCGTCATGAGTAGCAATACGAATCGGAAGAGGCGTCGCCACCTTCGAGGTGCACCTGATGGCTGCGCAGACCGTCGACTTCCAGAAAGAATTTTTGGTCCAAAGCGATTCCGCCTTCGGACTTGGCGTCCAGTTTCACCATCCAACTGCGCAGGCCCTCGGGATAAAACTGCTCGTCCCACGGAGCGTAGAGCGAGTTGGTGAAATAAACGCGCTTACCGTCGCGGCTCACTTCCACCATTTGTGGTCCACCATTCAAGGGAGTTTGCGCAGCACGCGGATGCGCGGCGCGGCGGACGATGCCGCCCAGGTGTACGGAACCTGTAAGCTTCGGGTGAAAAGGATCGGACACGTCATATTGCTGAAATTCGCCCGTGCCCCAGCAAGAGACATACAGAAAGCGATCGTCCAGAGAAAGATTGATGTCCGTGACCAGCGGCGGCACGGCTTTGAACCCTTTGAGCAGCGGCGGAAGTTTGTCAGGATCGGCGGGCTCCGCGGGAATTTCGATCACCTTCTTGATGGCCCAATTATTCTTTTCGTGGTGCCACAGCCAAATCGAAGCGGAAAGATCTTTTAGCGAAACAACTACGCCCACGAATCCGTAGGCCTTGGCCGGATCGTGCGCGGGTCGGAGTTCGAGGACCATCTGCTGCTCGGCGCCAAGATCGAGCGCTTGTACGTGATGCCGCTTGCGCAAATCCCAAACATGCAACGAGTGGCCATACCCGCCCTTCAATAAAATTTCGGGGTTCACTCCTTTTTCCACCATGTTCGGCGTGCCCCACTCGCTGCTGATGAGCGTGTCGTATCCCAGATGCCACCAGAAGTCGTAACCGAAATGCTGCGGCCCGCGATCGATCTCCCACTTGCCCAGCACGTCGAAGCTGTCCGGATCGAGAATGAAAATGCCGCCAGGCCCGTTGCCATCGGGTGCGCCAAGCGCGCTCACGAAGATGCCATTTGGACCGCAATGCACGGTGTGTGGACGGCTGTAGCCCGTGCGCGATGCGATGGTTTCGGCCTCAATCACCTTTACGATTTTTGGTTTTCGAGGATCGGGCTTGGTATCAATAATGTGAATGCGAGACGATCGTATCCCCGGCACTACTAGGTAACGCCGCTCGGTGTGCGGGTGTGGAGCGTACGGGCAAAGGCAAGCGCTGCAAGCGTTCCAGCCGAAGTGATGCAATTCATCGCCAACGTTGGGCATCTCCACCTTGCCGACGAGCTTGCCATAACTCGACGAGGATGGATCCACGTCTACTACGCCGATGGCGTCGGCGCGGCCGGCGTACGTGGGATTCAACAGCGCGACGAATGCGTGCTTTTCCGGCGGCGCCTGGCTCGCCAATTTCGCTGAAGGATAAAAAGTGGGGTCCGGCTTCCAAAGTTCCATTGTCGTTCTCCCTTATGGCTTTCGCCGACGATTCGATATCCAAAAGAAAAAACCCGCAACCAGTTGTTCTGGTGAGCGGGTCTCTAAAGGCTGTGACGCTTCGACAGCTAAACTCTATGCGAGCGCCTCCCGCTCTACGGACCTAGAACAAGGGAGACAACAACACGAAATTGCGGACGCGAAGTGCATGTTGGCAAAGTACCCCGGAGCGCAATCGTAGTCAACTCCATGCGACTGTTTGAGCCGAAGGTCATAGCGCGAACGGTTTTTCGTTGCCGGGTTGCGAGGTGCAATGACGTTGTGGAATTTAGACGTAGCCAGGTGGTCAGCACCCTGGAGTCATTGCCTACCCGAGGGTCATTTACCTTTGACACTAATCGTGACATTATTGGCGTTAGAGACCCCGTGGCCGTGGCCAAGACTGCGAAAAAAACGAAGAATCGCCCAGGTTTCAACGTTGAGGAGTACCTTTCCAACGCTGGGATGTCGCGGCGCGTCATTAAATATAAAAAAGGGCAGGCGCTCTTTTCGCAGGACGATCCCTGCAATGAAGTCTGGTACATCCAATCGGGCAACGCCAAGCTGACCATTGTAAATCCCCAGGGTAAAGAAGCGGTGCTGGCCATTCTTGGTCCCGGCGATTTTCTTGGCGAAGGCTGCATCATCGGCAACCCGGTGCGCATGGCTACCGCCACGGCGCTGGCGGCAGTAAGCGCCACAATTATTGATCGCAAAGAGATGATGCGCGTGCTTCACGAGCAGCCGGAATTCGCTGAAAAATTCATCCATTACATGCTGGAGCGCAACATCAAGATCGAAGCGGATCTGGTCGACCAGCTATTTAATTCCAGCGAAAAGCGCCTGGCTCGCGCTTTGCTGATCCTGGCGCGCTACGGCAAAAAGGGCGAACCGGAAACGTTGGTCGCCAAAATTTCGCAGGAGACGCTGGCCGAACTGGTGGGTACCACACGCAGCCGCGTGAATTTTTTCATGAATAAATTCAGGAAGCTGGGTTTCATTCATTACAACGGCGGGTTGCAGGTCCACAGCTCGCTGCTCAATGTTGTGTTGCACGACTAAAAGTCGTCGCTCTCGCCGCGGTAATTCTCAGGGCCGGTGGTCGCCGTGGCCCCATTACGTCGATACGTCTTTCACGATTTCTTCGGCGAGTTGAATCTTCTGCTGTTCTGATTTCCCGGGCCACAGCCTCATGACAACATGAGGCATTGTTCCTTCCTTCTTGTCCGAGATTACCTGGACCGCAGTTTTAGTCGGTGTTCGAAGAAAGCTTCGGGCCGCCGCTCAGCGGCCCGACAACGGCTGAAGCCATTCCGGATACCTAGCCCCTTCGACCCTGATGCTCGAGGAGGCGCTTTCGATGTCGCGGAGATCTTTGGGCGTAAGTTCGACGTTAGTGGCCCCGAGGTTTTCTTCCAGGCGATGCAGCTTGGTTGTGCCCGGAATCGGAACGATCCACGGCTTCTGCGCAAGCAGCCAGGCGAGGGCGATCTGAGCGGGTGTCGCCCCTTTCTGCTTGGCGATTCTGCCGAGCAGATCGACAACGGCCTTGCTGTTGAGCCGGCGGACCGCCCCTACGGTACCGACCTCAGCGACCTACGAGCCAAGTCTGGCCGTGGCCGCGCAGGGGCGAAAGCGAATAGACCTCGGCCGGACCACTTTCATCTTCGACCAGTCCCGATTCCTGCTGACATCGCTCGATTTGCCAGTCATCAGCCAAGTGATTGAGGCAAGCAAGGAGGTGCCCTATCTCGGCTTCTTACTCAAGCTCGAAATGCCCGTAGTCCGAGAGCTTCTAAGCCGAGAGGAGATTCAGTCTGCTGAGCCACGGTCTGACGGTCCTGCCATGGCCACTGGTGAGACCACGGCGGACTTACTTGATGCATGCTGTCGGCTCGTGGACCTGCTGGACACCCCCCACGACATTCCCTTTCTGAGTGGCCTGATACAACGCGAGATCATCTACCGAATCCTCCGGGGACGTGAGGGGGCGCGTCTTCGGGCGATTGCCACGCTGGGAGATCAAAGCCACCGAACAGCAAAGGCGATTGCGTGGGTCAGGGCGAACTACGCGAAGCCGCTACGAATAGAGGACCTCGCAA
>DATNKL010000091.1:0-12862 GCA_035603415.1 Candidatus Acidiferrales bacterium | reverse complement strand
CACGCCGCAACTGGCCGCCGCTGCTGCTCCGATCTTCTCGCCCGCTCCCGGCAGCTATACCGTGGCTCAGACGGTAACCCTGTCGACGGCAACCCCCGGTGCCGCGATCCACTACACCACGGACGGTTCCACGCCTACCGCTTCGTCAGCGCTTTACTCCCAAGCGACTCAGGTCAGTGCCACTGAGACTATCAACGCCCTGGCAGTCGCCACCGGCTTCTCGAATAGTTCCGTCTCCAGCGGCACATATACCATCAGCAGCTCTGTTAGCTCCAGCGGTGGTGGCGGCTCCGTGAATTTGGCAGCCGGTTTTACTGCAGCGGCCGTATCGCTCAATGGCAGCGCTAGCGTGAATGGAACAAGGCTGCGGCTGACCGACGGCGGTGCAAGCGAAGCGGGCGCGGCCTGGTACAACACGCCAGTAAACATCCAGCAATTCACGACGAGTTTTAATTTCCAGATCGCCGCCGGCACTAACCCAACAGCGGATGGATTTACGTTCACGATTCAGGGCAACAACACCGCGGCCTTGGGCCCCCCTGGCGGCGCCCTGGGGTACGCCAATGGACCCGGTGGGGCGCTGTCCCAAAAAAGCGTAGCGATCAAGTTCGATCTTTATGACAATGCAGGCGAGGGAGTGAATTCGACTGGGCTATATACCAATGGCTCAGTTCCCACCACGCCGTCCGTCGATTTGACCGGTAGCGGCATCGATCTACACAGTGGTGATGTCATGAACGTGCAGATCAGCTATGACGGAGCGAATCTGAACATGACCATCACCGATCCCACAGCAAATGCCACCTTCACGCACGCGTGGCCGGTGAGTATCTCCTCAGTGATCGGCGCAAATACCGCTTATGCCGGGTTTACCGCAGGCACCGGCGGTTTGACCGCTATTCAAGACATTATCAACTGGACGCTGACTTCTGGCGCCGGCGTCCCGGGTGTGCCAGTTACGTCGCCCAGCAGCGGGGGTAGCGCGTCCAGCACAATAAATTTTGGTTCCGGTTTCTCAGCGACGGGAATGCAGTTCAACGGGAATGCAGCACTGGCCGGCAGCCGTCTCCAGTTGAGCGATACTTCCACGAACTTTGAAGACAGCAGCGCATTCTGGAATCAAAAGGTAATTGTTCAGGCCTTTACCAACGATTTCACTTTTCAAATAACAAATCCTGGCGCGGACGGCTTCACTTTCGCGATTCAAGGCACAGCGCCAACTGCTCTCGGTGCTGCTGGCGGCAGTTTGGGTTACACGGGCTTGGCGAGCAGCGTTGCTGTAAAATTTGATATTTACGACAACGCAGGGGAAGGCACTAATTCGACTGGTCTCTATCTCAATGGTGCGGCCCCCACAGTTCCCGCGACGCCCATAGGCGGTGGAGTCAATCTTTCGTCTGGCGACATCATGGCCGTGCATATGGCTTACGACGGAGCCACCCTGAAAATGACGATCACGGATACTTCGAATCCAACGCAAACGTTCACCACTAGTTGGCAAGTCAACATTCCCGGCACAGTGGGCTCGACCGCTTACGTTGGGTTCACCGGCGCTACCGGCGGCCTGGTATCCATACAACAAATATTGACCTGGTCTTATTCGGCCGGTAACCCTGCAATGGTAGTTCAAACAACCACTCTGGTAGCCACGGCGGCGACCTCCGGGCCAACTCTTCAAGTGTTCAGCTACCAGAATTTCCCCGATGGCTTGGGCACCATGTTTTCCTCCAGCAATATGGGGGACAAGGTGACCTTTCCTGTCAATATCTCCGCCCCGGGGACGTATGACGTGAAGGTTTCCTACAAGCAGTACCAACCCCGGGGCATTATGCAAACTGCCGTTAATGGTGCAAACCTCGGGCCTTCCGTCGACCAATTCATAGCGACCTCGGATGCATACGGTCTAACGGATTTGGGGGTTCGTAGTTTCCCCAGCGCCGGAAATTATCTTTTTACATTTACCGTGGTGGGAAAGAATCCTGCCAGTACGGGTTATACGCTGACGTTCGATACCATTACCCTGACGCCACAATAATCCCCGATTAGGGATTTAAGTGCGAAAAAAAGAGGCGAGGCTGCGGTTTGCTCACAGCATCGCTTCTTTTATCTACAATGACCTTCTTTGCATTTCGTTGTCTTGAGCGTGTCTAGGGCACTAACCCGGCGGCCACCGCATGTTTCTTCCACCCAATAAATGGAGATGCAGATGAAGCACAGATTGGCCGGCATTGCGACCGGTATTAATCACGGTGCGAAACCCTTCCGCCAAATTCCTTTCCCGGGCCAGCTTTGCGGCCACCGTCTGCAAATGCCCAAGCATTATCTCATCCTGGGCGGTAACATCCTCCAACGAGACGATGTGTTTACGCGGGCATATCAGCAAATGTGTAGGCGCTTGCGCACCAATATCCTCAAAAGCAAAAACGTCGGGATCTTCGTATACAATTTTTGCCGGGATTTGTTTCGCTGCGATTTTGCAGAAAAGACAGTCGGCGCTCATTAATTTTCCCCTGCTTCCGAAAAAGTATCGTCGAGCCGAATTACCATGGACGTAACTCCCTCGCGCGAGCGCAGCCCCTCGCCAAATTCTTTCGCGGCTTCTTCGCCGGACACTTTGCCCACTTGCACTCGATAAAAAGCGCCGCTACTCGTGTCGTAGCGTTTAACAAAAGTGGGAGAGTACGTCGCGCTCAAGCGTTCGCGTAAGCGCTCCGCATTGGCACGCTCGCGAAACGATCCGACCTGAATAGTAAAAAATCCCGCCTCGGGATTTATGCCCGTCGATAAAACCTCCAGGCGCACCGGCACGACTCCAGGCCCAACGGACTCAATCTCGCGTGCCGCCGCATAAGAAAGATCGATAATGCGGTTATTCACGAAGGGGCCGCGATCGGTGATGCGCACTACGGTGGATTTTCCATTTCTTTCGTTGGTGACCCGCACCATGGTTTCGAACGGCAGCGTGCGATGAGCGGCGGTCAGTTTGTTCATGTCATAGATCTCGCCGTTGGAAGCCTGCCGTCCGTGGAAGGGCACGCCATACCACGACGCTTCCCCTTGTTCCGTGTAGCCCGCGGCTACCGGAATAGAGGTGTCCCGGCGGCGCTTTGCGGCGGGGCCCGAACGCGGCGCAGTAGGCGGGGGTGTGTTCCTGGCGGTGGTTTCCGGCGGGGAAGAAGGCTCAGGCGGCGGTTGGCTGGCCGCCACCGGTCTGCGCGAGGCGCATCCTGAAACCACGGTAAGCACAGAGACTACCAAGACGATTATTAACGCTGATTTGAACGTGCCAATTTCCGAAGCAGTCTGCGCAGTAGAAAATATTTGCGAATTGTATTGTTGGACGAATTTGTTTCGCGGTGTCGCTGCTTTCACTGGCGGCCCATAAATGTTCTTAAGGTTCCGACCTCGCTAAGTATGAGCGTCTTTCGTCGATCCCGTCTCGCGACCCGCGGTGCGCGCTTCCAGCTTTCTCGCAGCATCGGTCAACAATTCTGAAACCTCCCGAAGAAATCGTGCGGTGCGCTTCTCCGTACCGGGCGCAACTTCCTCCTCCACGTATTTGCGCAAACGCGCCAGTTCTTTGTCCAGCCGTTGTCCAATTTCCTCAAATTTGTCCATGTGCCGCCCTCGTGTGTCAACCGCGTCTTCGCAAGTCAGACAAGTTCCCCGACTTGGGTATTATAGGAACGCGGTGTGCGGGTTCGCAAGGAGGAGAATGGCGCTTCCCTATCAGTGGCAGATGCGCGTGAATCGCTGGCGAAGCGCGATGAGCGGATTTCTTGGAGGGGGCGGTGATCAGCAGCCGCGGCCAAAAATTTGCCCCGCCTGCGGCACCCTCGTGGGCATTAACGCAACGCGTTGCCATCAGTGCGGCACCAATCTTAATTTTTCGATGGCGGCTATAAATCGACGCTTCTCTGGATTTTTCGGAGGACGCGCGCCGGTTACCACCGCCCTGCTGATCGCAAACATCCTAATCTTCGGTGTCAGTGTAGTTGCGACGCTGCAGGCCGGCCAAGGCGGCGGCTTGCGCATTCTGTTCGGCCTCGATGGCGAGGTGCTCTACCGGCTTGGCGCCTTGTGGGCGCCAGCCATCGTGCATGGTGAGCCGTACCGTCTGGTAACCGCTATGTTCCTGCATGGCGGTTTAATTCACATCGGCTTCAACATGATGGTGCTGATGGATATTGGTCCGGTAGTGGAAGAAGTGTATGGCTCGGCACGCTTTTTGTTTCTTTACACCGCCTCGGGAATTGCCGGGTACGTTCTCAGCGCCTTTACTCCGTTTCGCCCGCACCCCGCGTTGGGCGTAGGCGCAAGCGGCGCGATATTGGGATTGATCGGGGTGATGATTGCCATCACCACGCGCCGTGGCGGATCGTCCATGCAAGCGCTGCGTTCGCGTCTCATTTCCTGGGTGGTGTCTATTTTCGTATTCGGCTTTCTGATGTCCGGCATCGATAACTGGGCGCACTTCGGCGGATTAGCGGCCGGCTTTGGGCTGGGGAAAATTTTTGCCGATCGCGAACCAATGAATCCCACCGAATTGAAGCGTGCTCAAGCGCTTGGCTGGAGCGCAGCCCTTATTATCCTTGCCAGCTTCGCGTTCATGATGCTGCACTTCCGCGATCCCTTGCGGTGAAGTTTCCCGGCCACGGTTAACCACGAAACACGGCGACTCTACGCAGCCGAGTTCCTCGTTGCGAAATGCGTTATTCTCAGTAACGCCGGCGTGTAATCAACTCGCCTTTGAGGCTCAACTAAATTCGCACATGGACCTACATTCCATCATCGTCGTAAGCCTACACTCGCCGAAGGAGAAATTTTGGGGCGAATTACTGGTCCTCAACCCGGCCGGCATTACTGTGCGTGGCATTGACCTCAACTCTTTCGACCACTTTGTCCGCGCCATCAATGAGCCTGACGGCGAGCGTGTCGGATTCCCCACCATTTTCTTCCCCATGAATCGCGTGGAGCGCATTTCTCTGGACGAATCTTCGGGTTCCATTCCCTCCATGGCGGAGCTTTTCCAACGCAAAATCGGCCGCTCCCTCGGCGACTATCTCGCGCAATTTGCGTGAACTGCGCTATCCTCTTCGGCCATGCAAGGCCCCATCTGGACGGTACCAAATCAAATCACCTTGTTGCGGCTCGGCTTCCTGCCGTTTTTTCTGATTCTCATCTTTTACGAAGAGTACCGGTGGGCGCTTCTAGTTTTGGTTGCCGCGGGAATCTCTGACGCTGCCGACGGATTGCTTGCGCGCAAGCTGAATCAGCGTTCCCCGTTGGGTGCATATCTCGATCCCATCGCGGACAAGCTGTTGCTCTCTTCTTCTTTCATCATTCTGGCGTTCAAACAAAAACTGGCGTGGTGGCTCACCATTATTGTACTCAGTCGCGATGTGCTGATACTGATGGTGGCCGTGGTGATCCTACTCATTTCCGGCTACCGCCCTTTTCCGCCCAGCATTTATGGAAAGCTGACCACCGCTTTACAGATTCTTCTGGTGTTCATGGTTGTTTTGTCGGCGGCGTATCCGCATCCATGGTTTACGCTCGTAAATCGGTTTTTAGT
This sequence comes from Candidatus Acidiferrales bacterium, assembly GCA_035603415.1. GTDB lineage: Bacteria > Acidobacteriota > Terriglobia > Acidiferrales > UBA7541 > Acidiferrum. The sequence goes on along the minus strand of DATNKL010000091.1, from coordinate 7,287 downwards.
TTATGCAGTGACGGGTATCACGGTATTTTCCGCGTTTCATTATTCGTTCACGACCTCGAGGCGGCTTAGCTCTTCGTGAGGACGTCGGCAGAGCGGAGAATCGAGCAGCGAATCAAACAGTCATTGTTCGCGGACCGCCGGGAGGTAGCAAGAGTCTCGGTTCCGTGAGCGATTGAACTTCTTCAACAGTGACGCCCGGCGCCAACTCTCGAAGCACCAAGCCTTGCGGCGTCACATCGATTAGCGCCAATTCCGTGACGATATGATCGACCACTTCCACGCCGGTAAGCGGTAGCGTGCACTTTTTCAGAATTTTTGGGCGTTTGTCGCGCGTGGCGTGTTCCATGGCGATGAACACGCGCTTCGCGCCGGCAACCAGATCCATCGCGCCGCCCATGCCCTTCAACATCTTTCCAGGAATAGCCCAGTTCGCCAGCGTCCCTTTTTCATCCACCTGCAGCGCGCCCAGAACCGTAAGATCGACATGTCCGCCGCGAATCATCCCAAAGGAATCCGCGGACGAAAAATAACAAGTGCCTGGCAGTTCAGTGACGGTTTCCTTACCGGCATTGATCAAATCCGGGTCGACTTGAGATTCCAGCGGGTAGGGCCCTACACCGAGCATGCCGTTTTCGGACTGTAGAACAACTTCCATGCCTTGCGGCACATAGTTCGCCACCGCGGTCGGCATGCCGATGCCCAGATTTACGTAGAAGCCGTCCCGCAGTTCCAGCGCGATACGCCGCGCGATGCGTTTACGTTTTTGTTCTTCGGTTAGAACCATGTACGCCTTTCGTTTCTGCGGTCACCCGCGCGCCCGAACTATTCTTTTCTGGTACAGCGTTTTTCAATGCGCTTTTCGTAGGCGGTTCCCTGAAAAATAGCATTCACAAAAATTCCCGGCGTGTGAATGGAGTCCGGGTCAAGTTGACCGAGTTCGACTAATTCCTCCACTTCCGCGATAACGTAGTCCGCGGCCGTGGCCATCAGCGGATTAAAATTTCTAGCGGCTTTGCGGTAAATAAGGTTTCCCCAGCGGTCGCCTTTCCACGCTTTTACAAACGCAAACTGGCCGCGCAATCCGCGTTCCATCAGGTATTGGCGCCCATCAAATTCGCGCGTCTCCTTCCCCTCGGCCACCATGGTGCCCACTCCCGTGGGCGTAAAAAAAGCCGGAACCCCGGCCCCGCCGGCGCGCAGGCGTTCCGCCAAGGTGCCCTGAGGATTCAACTCCACTTCTAGTTCCCCGCTGAGCACCTGCTGCTCGAACAATTTATTTTCGCCGACATAGGTGGAGATCATTTTTTTGACTTGCTTGCTTTGCAGCAGAATCCCTATGCCAAAATCATCGATTCCCGCATTGTTGCTGACGATGGTGAGATTTTTTGTGCCTTTACGGCGCACCGCGGCAATCAAATTTTCGGGAATACCGCACAAACCGAAGCCGCCCATCAATATGGTTACGCCATCGGTTAACTTTTCGATGGCCGCATCAGCCGAAGAAATCTGTTTGTCCATGAAAGCTCTCGCGAATAGCGCCTAGTGTAATGCAACCTGTCCCGAGGCTGACAGGACAGGATGAATAGCCCGGCTTTTGTCACGGTTAGAAACTACGCAGCAGTTTGTACAATTCGTTTGCGGCGTCGAAATCGGCTTCCAGTTCGCGTGACGCGAGCTTGTCGCGCAATTCATCCAGCCGGCGGGCAAACAAATCGAGCCCCGCCGAAAGAACTTCCCGGTTCGTCAGCACAATGTCCCGCCAGGTGCTGTACGGGCTGCCCGCCAGCCGCAGCGTGTCGCGTAACCCAGGGCCGGCAAGCGCGATGGGCAAGCCATTTTCATCCAGATGGTCGTAAAGGAAAGAAGCAAGCGCAACAGCCGCGAGCTGCGGAAGATGCGAGGCGAGCCCTACGGCGTAATCGTGCTGTTGCGCTCCGAGCCAAAGCGGTCGCGCGCCAATTTTGCCGATAATTTTCAGGAAGGCACCCACGCGTGGATCTTCCTTGGACATACCGATCGGCGCACGGCGCGCAGGCGATGGGACCGGATCGCCTTCCGGCGACGACTGTGGAGCAACTTGTTCATCGACATTAGATGAAGATTCACCGATCAACGCGTACGTAGTGTCGCGAAATAAATTCGCGTCAGCATTCGCAATTCCGGATGACTCTTTTCCCGCCATCGGGTGGCCGCCAAGAAAGAGCTGCTCACCACGTCCCGAAAATAATTCTTTCGCAGCGTTCACAATTCGCACCTTGGTGCTGCAAGCATCGGTCACCAGGGCGTGTTGCGCACTATGGCGCGCAATCTCAGGCAGAATATCCAAGGTGGTACTGATCGGCAGCGCCACGTAAATCAAGTCGGCGCTCTGTATGGCAGGCTTTAGCTCACCGGAAAAAATTTCGTCCGCTGCGCCCAGATCCTTTGCGCGCGCCACGCTGTCCGCGCGGTCCCACGCAGTAATGTGAATGCCTTCCGTAAATTTGCGAAGCGCCAATGCAAAAGAACCGCCGATCAAGCCGGTGCCCAGAATGCAGACGCGAGTGATGAGGTGAGTTGGTGACATGAATCAAGCTATGAATTGGGTCACAATCACGCTACGCGCCGCCCAATCGCCGGCGCGATAATGCGCAATTCACCCATCAAGCGCTCGAACTGCTCGGGATCGAGCGATTGTGCTCCATCCGACAGCGCGTGATCGGGATCGTTGTGCACTTCGATCAATAAACCGTCGGCTCCCGCGGCAACGGCGGCACGCGCCATGGGCACCACTTTGTCTCGACGCCCCGTGCCGTGGGAGGGATCACCGATCATGGGCAGGTGCGACAGTTTCTTGATCACCGGAATGGCGGCGATATCAAAAGTATTGCGCGTGTAGGTTTCAAAAGTGCGGATGCCGCGCTCACATAAAATGACGTCCGGATTTCCGCCGGCGAGGATGTACTCCGCGCTCAGTAACAGCTCTTCCATGGTCGCGGACATCCCGCGCTTCAGCAGAATGGGCTTGCGCACCTCACCCAAGGCGCGCAGGAGATGATAGTTTTGCATGTTACGCGCGCCGACCTGCAGGATGTCCACGTAACCGATCATCATCTGAATCTGAGAAGCATCCATAACTTCGCTCACGGTAAAGAGGCCGAATTTTTCAGCCGCTTCACGCATGAACTCCAGGCCCTTTTCGCCCATGCCCTGGAACGCATAGGGTGATGTGCGGGGCTTGAATGCCCCGGCGCGCAAAATCTTGGCTCCGGACTTCGCTACGCTTTCCGCAATAATGTGAATCTGCTCGCGCGATTCCACGGAACAGGGGCCCGCCGCGACGACCACTTCATTACCGCCGAGGGTTACACCGCGACCCAAATTGATAATCGTTCCTTGCGGATTAAATTGGCGGCTGGCCAGCTTAAACGGCTGCGTGACGCGCATGACCTCGCGCACGCCATCGAGCAATTCGAAATCGCGGTGATCGAAATCGCGATGCACGCCAACGGCGCCCAGCACGGTGTGCGATTCGCCGGTGGAGCGATGCACGTTAAATCCGCTGGCCACCAGCCGGTCGATCACATGTTGAATCTGGGCGTCTGTGGCGCCCTCTTGCATCACAATTACCATGAGCGCGTTTTATTCCCTTCTGCCATTTGCATTCGTTCCATCTCGTTCTTTTGGCCGCACTATTTTTTAGAACTCTTCGCTTCCGGCTCCATGGCCGCGCGTTCCGCCGACCGCGCTTCATCGATAATGCGTTCGAATAGACGCCGGATCGCGCTATCGGTTAGCGGGCCCGGATTGGAATGCTCGGCGTTTTCCAATACCTCTTTCTCCCGCTCCGGCTGATAAAGTGGCAAATTCGCCGCATGCTTCAGTTTGCCGATTTCCAGAGCGCAGCGCGAACGCTCATTCAGTAATTCCACGAGTTTGCGGTCAATCTCATCGATGCGGCGTCGCCAGTCCTGGAGATTCATGGCGCCACCTCGCGCTTGGACAGTCCGTGGCGAGCCGCTTGTTTCAAACTACCGACACGCTCGCGGAGCGCCTTCGCGGCTTCTTGAGGCGTTTTTGCATGTTCAATCTCAGCAACTAAAGACGACCCCACCACCGCGGCATCCGCCAGCCCGCCCAGCAATGTAACGTGACCTGGCAGCGAAATTCCGAAGCCTACGGCAATCGGAAGCTTGGTAAAATTTCGTAGCCGCCTTAACAACGCCGGCAAATCATCCGGCAACGTATCTTTCGCTCCAGTGACGCCGGTACGCGACACCAGATACACAAAGCCACTCGAGCATTCCGCAATGCTAGCGAGCCGCTCGTCGGTAGAAGTCGGCGCGCACAGAAAAATCGTATCCAAATGATGCGTGGCGAGAATGCGCCGGTATTCTACTGATTCCTCCGGCGAAAGATCCGTGGCTAGCACGCCGTCAACTCCCACTCCGGAAGTCGCGCCGGCAAACCTTTCCAGCCCCATTTGTAAAATTGGATTGTAATAGCTGAAGAGCACCAGCGGAATTTCCGAAGATTTTCGGATGCGGCTCACCAACTCCAAAATTTTTGGCAAGCTGGCGCCAGATTTCAGCGCGCGTTCCGAGGCACGTTGAATGGTCGGCCCATCCGCCAGCGGATCGCTGAACGGCACCCCCAGTTCGATGACATCCGTGCCAGCCTCTTCCAGAGCCAGCACAAATTCGAACGTGGCATCCAGCGAAGGATCGCCAGCGGTAATGTACGCAACGATGCCCATCTCGCCAGCCGCACGGAGCGTGGCAAAACAATTTTCAATGCGATTTAGTTGCGCGGCCGGAATGCTCATTATTATCGGGAAAGCTTAGAGCAGGCGCGAGTACGTGTCCATGTCCTTGTCGCCGCGCCCGGATAAATTGAGTATGACCAAGTCGTCTTTATGTAACGACGGAAGGCGTTCCATCAAGCCTGCAAGAGCGTGCGCCGATTCCAGCGCTGGGATAATTCCTTCACTGCGGCAGAGCAATCGCGCGGCATCCAGCGCCGCCGTGTCTGACATCGCGAAATACTCTGCGCGGTTTTCATCCGCGAGCCACGCGTGTTCCGGCCCGATCGCCGGATAATCTAGTCCGGCGGAAATAGAATGAGTGGCGGAAATTTGTCCATCTTCATTTTGCAGCACGTACGTGTAGGTGCCGTGAAGAACGCCCGGACGCGCGCCGGTAAACCCTTGCGCCGCGCCCAGCCTGGCTGCATGTTCGCCGGAACCAGTGCCGCGCCCGCCAGCTTCAATACCAATCATCTTCACTTCCTTATCACGGAGGAAATGATAGAAGAGTCCAATCGCATTCGAACCGCCGCCCACGCAGGCGAACAGATGTGTCGGTAAACGCTTTTCCGCGGACAGGATTTGTTCACGCGCTTCGCGACCGATCACCGCCTGAAAATCGCGCACCATCGTGGGATAGGGATGCGCACCCAGCACCGAGCCCAGAAGATAATGCGTGCTGCGGACATTGGTAACCCAGTCGCGCATCGCTTCGTTGATGGCATCTTTCAGCGTCCTGCTGCCGGACTCCACGCCAACAACCTTCGCGCCCAGGATGCGCATGCGCGAAACGTTGGGCGCCTGCCGCGCCATATCATCGGTGCCCATGTAAACCGTGCATTCGAGACCGAGATGCGCGGCCACCGTCGCGGACGCTACCCCGTGTTGCCCCGCGCCCGTTTCTGCAACGATGCGCGGCTTCCCCATTTTTACCGCCAGCAATCCCTGGCCAATGGCGTTGTTAATTTTGTGCGCGCCGGTGTGCAACAAATCTTCGCGCTTCAAATAAATTCTGGGACCGCCCAACTTGTTCGTCAGCCGCTCCGCAAATTGTAAAGGTGTGGGACGCCCGGCAAAATTTTTGAGCAGATCGGCGAGCCGCGCCTGAAAGCTCGCATCCGACTTTGCCAATTCATATGCGCGCTCCAGTTCGAACAGCGGCACCATCAACGTTTCGGGAACGTACCGGCCGCCGTAAGGACCAAAACGCCCCGGCGAAAAGCTCAGCGATTTAAGAATAGAACTCATCTGGCGGGCACTTTCTCCACTGGTGAATTCAGTTCCTGGTCAGCTCGACGTGCTTCGCGAACAAATTCGCGCAACTGCGCATGATCTTTTGCGCCGGGCGAGGCTTCCACGCCGCTGGCCACGTCCACACCATAAGGGCGCACTTGCAAAATCGCGGCCGCGACATTGTCGGCATTCAACCCGCCGGCCAAGATCACTCGATGGCTGCGCGCCACCTGCTGTGCGACTTCCCAGTCTGCCAGCCGCCCGGTTCCACCATACTGACCAGGCCCCGCATCCGCAGTATCGAACAAGAATCCTGAAACCCCTGGATAGCTTTCCAGCGTAACGGCAGAAAACTCGGGGCCGACTCTTAGAGCTTTAAAAACTGGGGCTATACGAGCCAACTGCGCAACCGTGATGGGTGACTCATCGCCATGTAGCTGCAGCGCGTGGAGCCGCACATTTCGGAAAATTTCCATGACCTCAGCGACTTCAGCATTCACAAAAACCCCAAAAACCTGCACGCCCGAAGGAATTTGAGCTCGCAGTTCGGCGGCCTTGTTGACGGACAGCGCGCGAGGGCTTCGCGGATAGAAATTCAGACCAATGGCGTCTACGCCGGCCTCACAGGCGGCACGCGCATCCTCCGCGTTGGTAATCCCGCAAATTTTTACTCGGGTCATGATTTAGTTTTGCCAAGTACCGCTCTTCGCGTCGGTAGCCGCGGAGGCCGCGTCAAATTGCTCTCTCGTCACCCGCGGCTGTCCAAGCAATTCAAATAGCGCAGCCCCTGGATCGGCAGCGGCCATAAGATGCTCACCGACCAGGAACGCATCGAAGCCCGCTTGACGCATCGTTACAAGATCCTCGTGATTGCGGACGCCTGACTCGCTAACGGCCACGCAATTTTCTGGAATCTGCTCAATCATCTCCAGCGATGTTTCGATCCGTACCGTCATGGTTTTCAAATCGCGATTGTTTACTCCGATGATTTTTGCCGAAGCGGCCAGCGCTCGTTCAAGCTCCACGGCAGTGTGCACCTCGATCAACGGTTCCATACCGATTTCGCGGCCAAGCGCAATCAGATCGCGCAGCAGAGAATCGCTTAACACCGCCACAATCAGAAGAAAGCTGTCCGCGTCGTTGGCCCGCGCTTCCCAGACTTGCCAGGGATCAAAAATAAAATCCTTGCGCAGCACCGGCAGGCCCATGGCTTTTCGCGCATCGCGAAGATTTTTCAGCGAGCCATGAAAATATTCGCCTTCGGTAAGCAC
>DATNKL010000103.1:0-3816 GCA_035603415.1 Candidatus Acidiferrales bacterium | reverse complement strand
CAATTCGCGCCAAGGTAAAAATCCGCCACAAACACGAATCCGCTGTTGCCACCGTGAAAGCTCTCGACGCTACAACCGCACGCGTGGTCTTCGATACTCCGCAACGGGCTATCACCGCTGGTCAGGCCGCCGTGCTTTACGATGATGACCGCGTGCTGGCTGGTGGCTGGATCCGCTAGATAAAATCACTGTTGCGCTTCTGCCACGTGACAATAGGCCGGTCCGTCAGGACAACGCCGATCAAGCGCGCAAGATCATTACTTCGGTCGATTTGATCAGCGCCGCGGCCTTGTCTCCTACTTTCAGGCGCATCTCGCGCACTGCGTCGGCGGTCACGATAGAAGTAATGTGCTGGCCGCCGATCGAGAGACTAACCTGCGCGATTAATCCGCTGATCTTGATATCAGTGACCCGCCCGATCAGTTGATTGCGGCCGCTGATATTGCGAAAACCGGTGCGCTTCGTAGCGACTTCACCTTTGTCACTAGCGCTGTGGAGAAATTTATCGAGCTGGCTCTCCGGGATACGGTGATGGCCTCCAGCGGTCTTAATCGTTCGGATCTTGCTTTTGTAGATCCACAATTTCAGCGTGGCGTAACTAATGCCTAGGACCTTTGACGCTTCACGCGGCGAAAACATTTTTTCAGCGGCCACAAAACCCCCTTGGCGTGTTGGGCGGCATTGTATATCGCTTTGTCAGCGGCACGTATCTATGAAGGCCTCGGCACGGCTTCACGTGCCACCCATAACGCTGAAATTTTCAAACGCCCGTCGGAGAGCCTAAGCGACCAGTGGAGATGAGGCTGCGAGGGCTGGCACCGGCGGCTTGGCACCCCTGATCAGGAGCCACAGCATAAGGGCCACCTCCGCGAAGAGGGCGGGCTGGGAAATGAGAAACATCTTGTTTTGGTATTGCGGCAATAATTCGCCAATCAAGCTGAGGAGCACATAGGCAACGCCGTTGATGGCGAGCCAGACGCCCAGGAAGCGGGGCAGGAAGCGCGACCGGTACACGAGGATCGCCAAGGGTAAAAGCCACAGGCCCCAAAGGACCTCGGCGGCAGTGTTTTGCTGATCGCGCAGACGGAGGAACAGCATGGCCAGGGCGTCTCGCTGAGGCTTGTCGAATACGGACAGAAAATCAGCTCCGCGCACGAGCATTAGGGCGCCGGCGTCGCTCACTACTCCAACGAAATAGATGAGCGCCGGCATTACGCCCCCGAGGATCACCACCAGCACAGCGAGATACTGGTCCACTCCCTTGAATAACCTGTAAAAAGCCAGGCTGAGGAAGATCAAGACGACCGCGCCGAACAAGTCGCTAACGATGCCGAGGCGGAAGAGCCACTCATGCGCGGCGATGTTGGCGGACGTCGCGGTAGCGTTGCCATGTACGAACAGCTTGCTGGGAATGTAGACGAGGCGTAGGGGGCCGCCAAGGACGAGGAGCAGGTACAGAAATCCGGCGACTCTCCCGGGGTTATTGGTCGAGCTCATGGGTCCTCCATGTGAGAGGGGTTAGCTTCAAATACGCGAAGGCCGTGAAAAAGTTACGCCGCACGAGTTGAGCCGGCAAGAGTCGTAGGTGAGCAACTTAACCCAAGCCAACAAATTTTCGAATTTTCGTACCCACCCGACTGATTTCATCCCTACAAAAAAGCAGCAGGCCCGCATTGCGACGGCCCTGCTACCTTGTATCACGCGCATCGCCTAGGAAACCATGCCAATGATCTCCGGCGCCTGATGCGTAATTTCCCATCTGCGACGATCCCTTAAGAAACACACCGGAGCTCGTCCCCGTAATATCCATGTCGCATCCCAATCAAGACGCACCAGTTATTTTCCTCTTGACATTATAGCATATTGTGATATTGTATTCGCACATTGCAATATTAACTGGATATGGGATATGACCCTCGGTGACAAAATCCGTTCTCTTCGCGCTGTCGAAGGCTCCCTTCGTGGACTAAATCGTCCCATGACCCAGCAAGAAATGGCTGCCGCCATGAAGCGCGAGACGGGTCGCGCCTTGAGCCAGGCGTATCTCTCGCAGCTTGAGAGCGGTTCCCGTCCGCATCTGACGCACACCACGCGCGAACTGCTGGCCCGCTTCTTCCGAATCTACCCGGGCTTCCTGGTTAGCGATCCCGAAGGCTACACGCCGGAGCTGCAATCGGAGCTGCGCGCCATTGACGCCAAGATTGACTCGTGGCTCTACGCGGGAGCCGAGCAATTCGCTTCGGACAAAGATTTGCATCGCGCCTTCGAGACTATCGCCAAATACGACGATTCTCGCCAGGCATTGTTGTTGCTGGCGGAAATTTTGCGTAGTCCTGGCCTGGCCGAGCGATTGGCCGAAGTTCTCCGCCCAAATACAGATCAGGGCAGCGCTCATCCACCACCCGAAGCCGCGCAATAACAAACCGCTGCGCGTGGACGCGATTACGACCCCACCGCACGCGGAGTCCCCAGCAACAACTGTTCTGTTCGGGGGTGCCCTATGACGTGGTCAGATTTTTATCTCCTCTGCTTCCTCGTTGGATTCTCGCTCAGCGTGCTTTCATTTTTGGCCGGGGCGGTCCACATCCACCTGCCGTTCAAGATGCACACGCCGTTTCATGGCGCGTCCCACGGCGGGATGGCCCATTCTCACGGTGGCATGGTCAAGTCCGGTTCGTCACACAGCGCCGGCCACGTGTCCTGGTTAAACGCTTCGACAGTTATGGCCTTTCTGGCCTGGTTTGGCGGGATCGGCTACATCCTCGCCGCGCATTCGCATGTTGTTGGTGTGATCGCATTGGTGTTTGCGATAGCCGGGGGCCTTAGTGTGTCCTGGGCCGTTTTCAAATTTATGGTGAAACTTATGAACGCAGAAAGTTCGCATTTGAAAGACGAGGACTATCGCCACGAAGGGTTGGTTTGTACCGTAACCATGCCCGTGCGGGAAAACGGCACGGGAGAAATTATCTACATGCAAAACGGTGTACGACGCAGCGCCGGCGCCCGCTCCTGCAATGGCAAGCCGATCGAAAAGGGCGCGGAAGTGGTCATCGAGCGTTATGAAAACGGCGTGGCCTATGTGAATCGCTGGGAAGAATTCACCAGCTAAGGTGCACATAAATTTTGCGGACTGACGCCCGACTCAACAGTCCGCCGAAGAGTGAAACGAAAGGAAGGTTTTTATGTTCGGATTCCCAGTCATACCCATGATCGCCGGTCTTGCTGTGCTGGCGGTGCTGCTGATCATGATCACCTTGGCGAAGATGTACCGCAAAGTGGGCCCGCATGAGGCGCTGATCATTTACGGTACAGGTTCTGAAGCGCGCATCGTAAAAGGCAGCGGCACGATCATCTGGCCGATGTTGCAAACCTGCAAGGAATTGTCGCTGGAGCTGATGTCGTTCGACGTGGCTCCGCAGCAAAGTCTCTACACCCAACAAGGTGTAGCCGTCACGGTGGAAGCGGTCGCGCAAATTAAAGTGAAATCCGATCCAATTTCCATCCGTACCGCGGCCGAGCAGTTTCTAACCAAGCGGCCCGAACAGCGCGAGGGCTTGATTCGCCTGGTCATGGAAGGCCACCTGCGCGGCATCATCGGCCAACTGACCGTCGAGCAAATCGTCAAGGAACCTGAAATGGTTGCCGATCGCATGCGCTCCACCAACGCAAGCGATATGGCCAAGATGGGTCTGGAAGTCATCAGCTTCACCATCAAGGAAGTGCGCGACAAGAACGAATACATCACCAACATGGGCCGGCCCGACATCGCGCGCATTCGCCGCGACGCCGAAGTAGCCACTGCCGAAGCCGAACGCG
>DATNKL010000001.1:0-23605 GCA_035603415.1 Candidatus Acidiferrales bacterium | reverse complement strand
TATCGGCCGAAATTCCGCAGACGTGTGGGGTACCGGCTTTGATTTCCTTGCTTGACGATGCGTGCTGAGGATTGATGGTAGCGAACAGTTCCTTGGCATAACAGTCGCTTGTGAGACCGGCGACCGGGACATCAGAATAATCCGGGTCCGCTAAATAAGCAGCGCGATCCGCGAACACGCGGCGCATGGCTTCCAGGACCATGCGCACACTTTGCAAATCGTCCCAACCCTTCAGTGGCGTTTGCTTGAGGATGTTGAGGGCTTCGATGATCGCCACGCCGCCGGAACTGGGAGGTGGCGAGGTGAGAACTTCCCAACGGTGACCTTCAATCTGATAATGGGCGCGGAGAACTTCACGAATCTTCGGCCGATACTTCGCTAAATCATCGAGGGTGATGATGCCGCCGTTGGCTTGCATGTCGGCCACGAGCAGGCGCGCCGTTTCGCCGCGATAAAAATCGGCCGCGCCATTTTTGGCGATGCGCTCGAGAGTGGCGGCAAGCTCCAGCTGGCGGAAAATGTCACCGACGTTGTATGCCTGGTTTTGGTTCCGAGCATTGCTTAGAAAGATGCGTTTGCTGACGGAGAATTGTTCCAGGCCGTATTTTTCTTCATCGAATTCGCGGACAAGTTTTTCAGAGAGCGGAAAGCCGTCCCTGGCTAAGAGAATGGCGGGAGCCATAACTTGGGCGAGCTTCATGGTGCCATGAGTTTTCAGAGCCAATTCCAAACCAGCAACCGTGCCGGGAACCGCGACAGAGCGGTAGCCGAGCGTGCTGGCGTCGGGAATAAGTTTGCCGTCGTGAATGTACATGTCGCGCGTGGCCTTGGCGGGCGCAACTTCGCGATAGTCGAAGAAATTTGTTTTGCCGTCGGCGAGCCGCACGAGCATAAAACCGCCGCCACCGATGTTTCCCGCTGCCGGCTCGACGACCGCGAGCGCGAAGGCCACCGCCACGGCGGCATCCACGGCATTACCACCCTGCTTCAGAATTGTGACGCCGGCTTGCGAGCCGAGCGCTTCGTCAGTAGCGACCATAGCGTGCGAGCCACGCACCGCTTGCTGCGGCCAAGTGTCCGATGCGCTTGCCTGTTTGGCAGCGTGGGCAGCGTTGTCCTGGAGTTCGGTTTGCGCTTGGCTGCGAGAAACCGCGAGCAGCAGAAAAAATGTCAGGAGAAAAGTGCGACAGAAAACATTTTTAGTCTTTCTTGCGGCGACAAAGTAAGTGGCGTGAGGCACATTGCCAAAATTTCTGCAGACGAATTCGGCGCGTGGGGTATCCGATGCTCGGTGTCGAGAAGCGGGCAACTGATGTGCTGACATTTACGCTTCGCTGAGGAATTCTACAGATGCGGGGCCAGGGAGCAGGCCAGCGGCGGTGCCGCGATTGATCAACTCGGTGACAGCTTGTTTCCCACGGTCGCCGTAGCCGAGCGTCCATCGGTTGACGTACATGGCGACAAATTTATCGGCCGTATCAGTTTCCATGTCGCGCGCGAATTGCATGGCGTAATTGAGGGCTTCTTCGCGATGTTCGAGGCCATATTCCACGCTATGGCGGATGGTACGCGCGATCTGGCGCCCCAGTTGAGGGCCGAGGGCGCGACGAACGGCATTCCCACCGAGCGGCAACGGAAGATTGGTATGCTCGTGCCACCAAACGCCCAGATCGATGACGCGATGCAGGCCAAGTTTTGGAAACAGGAGCTGCCCTTCGTGAATAAGCAGGCCCGCGTCGACGGAGTCGGCCTTCACGGCGTCAATAATTTTGTCAAACGGCATGACCACCGCTTCGAAATCGGGTTGGAAGAGTTTAAGAGTGAGATAGGCGGTGGTTTTTAATCCCGGGACCGCGACGCGCTTGCGAGCGAGTTCTTCTTTGCGCAGCGGCTTGGAAGCTACCACGATAGGGCCGTAATTTTCTCCAAAACTAGCGCCGCAATCGAGCAAGACGTATTTGTCGCGGAGCGAGGGATAGGCGGCGAAACTGACCGCGGTGACGTCGTAAGTTTCCGTTAAAGCGGCTTCATTGAGGGTCTGAATATCGGAAAGGACGTGAGTGTACTTGTAGCCGGGAGTGGCCAGTTTGTGGGTGGCGAGGGCGTAGAACATGAAGGCATCGTCGGAATCTGGCGAATGGGCAAGCTTAATTTCCATAGGTTGTTTTTCGGCGCGAGGCGCTGGCTGGGTAGCAGGCATGGCGTGGTTACGTCCTTTTCATTTGGCGACGAACGACCCGGGGGCTCCGTCGCAGTCCCCGGAGGCAGATACACGCCAAATGGCGCTGGATCAGGGACGGTGCGGGAGAGAACCTCTGGCGTTAGCAGGAACTTACACGCCTGGTACCGGAGCATTTCGCTGGCACAGCCTAACACATCGCTGGTGCGACAACAAATACCTTGAGTAACCTAGACATAGAGGCTCCCGGTGCTAACAGTAGCGCAACACTCCCAACGAAAGCTCAGTAGTGGCTAGAGTTTGGGCCGGGTTTGGGGGTACCCACCCCCCGGTATTTCTGCAAAAGAGGCTGTATGATGTTGAAAACAAAGGGATGCGCACGCAAAAAGAGGCACCAAAAGAGCAAAGAGTCCACAAAATGCTGAAAACAAAGGAGTAGTTAGTAAACATAACGTACATAATGATCGCAGAAGGAACGTGAGAGATATTAGAGGTGTATGCAGGCGAAGAAGATTGTGGGGCGCAGGAGCATTGGGGAATATTACTATTCATTTATATATAATTCAAGTAAATAGTGGCGCTTGAAAATGCTCTGTACATTCTAAAAAGGTCGACGCCAAGGTTTGGTTGGGATTGAACCGAGCGCATTCCTAGGTCACGGAAATTCATCTTCAGAGCGAATCCGGCTGGAGAAAGGTCTTTTTGGCGCGGGTCAAACACCTTTGTAATGTTGTTAGCGTGCCAGGCGGGCACTGAATTTCTTGACTACGATGAGAAGTGCGAGCCATGACGCGGTTCCGTAGAGTGCGTACCATAGTACTTCTTGCCTGGCGGACACGGCGGGAGGGCTAAAAATGACTAACGAGCCGGTGGAACTTATGTGCATGAGCTGGGCTATTAGTACGCTTTTCGTGTTGAGGTAGAGCCAGCAGATGAGCACGCGCATGGCGGTCATAGCGAAAGCGAACACCAGGAAAAATGGAAACCAGTACGCACCGTGAGGCGTAGCGGTTCCGAGATAATTGACAACCGGCAAGTGCCATAAACCCCACAGCAGTCCGAGCAGAATACTGGCGCCAAGCGGATTGTCTTGGAAAGACATTCTGGGAAACGCGAATCCAGTCCAGCCGATTTCTTCCAAAAGTCCGGCGGGGAGGCCGAACAAGACGCCCAGCAGAAAAAGATTGGGAGTATAAACGGGAGAGAGAAATGTTTTTAGGGTGAACAGAACGGTTAGAACCGGAACCGGGGGAATGAGCAGCGGGGCATACCAGCGCGCCGGAATTCGTGCTCGCAACAATCTGGAAAGCAAATCACGCAAGCCAGTTTTACCCTCAACGATGGCAGTCAGAAAAATACCGCCAAGCCTGGGTCCAAGGAGCATGGCTGGAAACATGAGGATGCCGGTGATTTTTGGCAGCGGCTCATGGCGCGGCAGATGCGGAGCGGCTACAGCCAGCGCGCCCAGCCAAGAAATTGTAAAGGCCAACAAAAAGTTACCGGCGACGGGATGGCTTGGAAGAAATGAGGCTAGTTTGGATCGACGCTCCGATGACATAAGTCGGCGCACAGTTTATATGCTGTGACGTGGATGAAGAAGCTGCTAAGTGAGAGGGAAAATCTACACTAAGAAATCTGCCAGATGGTATTGCTCCATCTTGTTGGCGGCCAGCCGGGGGCTATGCCGCGAAACTCTGTGTGGGGATAGGTTTTCAGCCTGCGGATGATTTCAACGACGTCGGCGTTATTGGAATTGTCCAGCATAAGGTAACCGCCGGGCTTGATTTTGGGAAGGGCGTATTGAATGCATTCGGTCCTGACGCGTCCGTCGACCAAGACCAGATCGAAGGTGTGATCGGGATGAGCATCGATGGCCTGTACATACTCGTGGACGGTGGTACCCATATAGTAGTCATCGTAGATGAAGCGGGAGCTCGGCGAGTCGTCGATTGCGGAGAAAGTCCCAGCGATAGGCCTAGGTACGTGGAGTTCGTATGAACAGTTGGTTAGGCCACGTTGTGCCAGCGCTCTTGATACCTGCGCATGCCACTTCTGGTCATGTTCGATGCTAGTGACTTCCGCCACGCGCTCAGCAAAAAAAATCGTGGATCCTCCTGAACCGTATTCGAAGACCTTCATATGGGGTTTCAAGTAGCGCTCCAGCCAATTGGCCGCTACGAAGGGTATCCACGGTTTTGCTTCGCCTACCAGAGAACGAACCGGGCGGAATGATGAGAACCATTTTGGAAAGTATCTCCACGACTTGAGGTCGTCGACCAGCAGATAAAAGAAGTAGAGGGGATCGAACAGCGGCCCGAGGGATTTTTCAACTCGTCGCTTCAGCGGGACAGCCATGGAAAGTTACCCGTCTTCAAGCGCACCTACAGAGTGAGATGCGCGAGCAGCGGATAAGAGGCGCTAATCGGAGATAGTGAATCGGCGGGCTTGCAAAACTGACGGAGAGCGAGCGTGATGTGGCGCCCGCTCTCCAGTTGCGTGCGGTTAGAAGCTGAAGATGGCTCCGCCCTCGCTGCGAAGATCTCGCCACTCATGCTGGTGGAGGCCCATGAACAAGGGAAAATCAGGGACGGCGGTATTTGCGCGTGTGCGGTAGAGAGATTCTTCGAAGGAGAAGGACACCCACTTGTTAAGTTTGTAGTTGAGGGTGCCTACGGTCATGTCGCTGCGGGCGCGGGAGCCACCGGGCGCGGCTTTGATGAGGTCACGGGTGTTGGCCTGGTCGGTGCCGTACATGCCATAGAGAGACCAACCGGCGTTGCGGCCTTCAGGATCGGACCCAAACCAGCGCGATAGGGGCAGGCCGATTTGAGCGAAGCCGCCACGAGCGCGAACGGGAAGCTGCGGGGCGAAGGTTGGCGTGCCGCTGGCGTTAGTGCCAAACACTACAGTGGAGGCTCCGTCGATGGAAAGCGCGTCGGCGGTGGCTTTGAGTCCAAAAACGTCGTTGTAATTGGAAAAGAGTTGTCCGCCGAAATAATATCGCAGGTCACTCCCACTATAGACTTTGCCGATCAGCGTCACCCAATGCGAGGGCAACTGCCACTCGAAAGTTACGCCGTTGGTGGGGCTGCTGACGTTCACGCCCTGAGGGAAGGCCGCCTTGTACGCGGCAGGAACTGCGGACCCGAGGACGATAGCGGTGCGGTTACCTTCTTCAAAGCTGACGATGAGTTCGGCAGGGGCAACACCTGGAGCATGGTCCAATTGCCACTGCCCAACGAGCCGGCCTTCGATTTGCGGCGAGGCGCTGTCGGGTCCTTGTCGTTCCCCGTAGCCGAGTTGATTGGAGAGATTGGCTGCGGAGGGCACGACACCAACGGCTGGAAGAACCACGGCAATCTCCGGCATTAGCTGAAAGGCGCCGAAATTGTGTGTCCATCCAAAGCGCATTTGGGGAGCGCGTTCCCAGAGAACGCCAAAGCCGATGCCAACCCCGGTGGTCTCTAATATGTTCGGGAGAGTTGAGGAAGTAAACGGAGTCCAATCCTGGCCAAACAGTGCGGAGAAGGTGTCGGCATTGGTGAATTTGTAGTCCACACGGCCAAAGGCCAGGCGGATGCCCACATTGGACGAACGGATGGAGGAGAGGTTGCGGTTATCGGAGCGATTGAAATTGCCTTCAAAATCGAGCTCAAGTTTTCCAGTCACGGTGAGATTGGCACTCCTATCTCCCCACTCGAAATTAGTGCCAAAGCGGCTGGCGCGGGCCTTTACGTGAAATTCAGGAGCGCCGGTTGGTCCAGTATCACCCAGGAAACCGGGAAGCGGGAAGTCATCGCCGCCTGGCGATGAACTGTCATAGACAAATGTTGATTTCAGAAAGCCGTAGGGAGTTATACCCACACCAGCAACGGTGATGGCTGGTTTGAGCTCACCCTTTTTTATTCCACCAACCGGGAGGGGCCGAATGGGATTTGCGGCAGAGATGGTTGTTGGTGAGACTGAAGCAGTCTGACTGGGAGGCACCTGTTGCTGTTCGGAGTCCACCGTGACGACCGGGACGTTGGAGGCTACTGCAGCCGCTTCAGAACCTACCGCAGGAGCCATCGCAGCGGTTCCCGGGACGTGATAAACGGCGGGAACCAGGCTGGGGGTGCCGGAGTTCGGTGAGGAGGCCGCGACTACGGCGGGTTCGCCCAGCATTTGGTTGTAATCGGCCTGCGAGATTATGCCCTTATTGAGGAGCAGCTTGGCTAAGCGCGAATCGGCATCGCTGGCAGACGATGCTTGACTGAGCTGAGCTACTTCTTCCGCGGTGAGAATGCCCTTCGCTTGAAGAACACGAACGAGCGGAGAGGCAGAATTCTGACTGGCATTCTGCGACTGGGCAACCGCACGTTGTGACGACACCAATGATGACAACAACAGGACGAACGCTGAACACACCAATGCCTTAAGCTGTTTCCCGGTCATCGAAATTACCCCCCTGTGACCCAGCATTGCTTAGCGGGTCAGATAATCACACTGAAACGGGCCCTAAGTGCCTCGTTTTATACGTGTCGAAACATGAATGTCAAGAGTTCGTTTGGGGGTTTGGCAAGATTCTAGTCTAGTAACACAAATGGTACTGAACGCGATGGGTAACTATTCCGCGTAAACTGACGGACGGAGACGCGAAACTCGTGAGTGTGGAAAACAGGAACAAAGTTAGTCGCGGAGATGAAAATCACGAGGCCGCTGCGCGGGAGTTGTGATAAAAGTCTCCCTTGGTCCCCTAGGCTTGGTTGCTGCATCAAATTTCATGAGGCGACGCCCGTGAATACCTTCCCGATTCTTCTCGCTGCACTTTGCGTTTATGCCATTGGTTATCGTTATTACAGCGCGTTCATCGCCGCCAAGGCGCTGGCGTTGGACGATGCGCGTGTGACTCCATCGCATGTGTACGAAGACGGACATAATTATGTGCCATCGCCGAAGTGGGTTCTCTTCGGCCATCATTTCGCGGCTATTGCGGGGGCGGGGCCGTTGGTGGGGCCGACGTTGGCGGCGCAGTTTGGTTTCGCGCCGGGCTTTATCTGGATTTTGATTGGCGCGGTGGTAGCGGGGTGTGTGCAAGATTTTATTGTGATGGTGGCGTCGATCCGGCATAAGGGACGATCGCTGGCGGATGTGGCGCGCACAGAAGTGAGTACCTTCACTGGACTGGTGACGATGTTCGCGGTGTTGTTGATCCTACTGGTTACTTTGGCGGGACTTGGAATTGTGGTGGTGAATGCACTGTCGAATAGTCCGTGGGGCGTTTTTACGATTGGGATGACAATTCCGATCGCGATTTTTATGGGCCTGTACATGTTTAAGAGCACTCCGGGGCAGATTAAAGTGGCGGTGCCCAGTGCGGCGGGAGTCGTGCTGCTGTTGGCCAGCGTCGTGGGTGGACATTGGTTTGCGCAATCGCAGTGGGCTTCATCGCTGACTTTATCGGCGCATCAGATTACTTATTTAATGGCGATTTACGGATTTGTGGCCTCGGTTCTGCCGGTGTGGCTGCTGCTGGAGCCGCGTGATTATTTATCCACGTATGTAAAATTGGGCACGATTTTTTTGTTGGTGATTGGGGTGTTCGTGGTGCACCCGGATATTCGCTTTCCGGCGTTCACGCCGTTTGTTCACGGCGGCGGACCGATTATTAAAGGGCCGCTATTTCCTTTTCTTTTCGTGACCATCGCGTGCGGAGCGATTTCCGGATTTCATTCGCTGGTGAGTTCGGGAACAACACCAAAAATGTTGGACAAGGAAACGGATGCGCGTTTTATCGGGTATGGCGCGATGGTGGCGGAGAGCTTGGTGGCGGTGCTGGCGCTTATCGCGGCGTGCTCTTTGTATCCTGGAGATTATTTTGGGATTAATGTTCCGGCGGATGTTTTTGGGCGGCTAGGTATGCACACGGTGAACCTGGATCTGTTTTCAAGCGAAGTCGGCGAAAAGTTGGCGGGGCGAACCGGAGGGGCGGTTTCGCTGGCGGTGGGCATGGCGCAAATTTTCAGAGGGATTCCGGGAATGACCAGATTGATGGGCTACTGGTATCACTACGCCATCATGTTTGAAGCGCTATTTATTTTGACGACGATCGATACCGGCACGCGCGTGGCGCGGTACGTTTTGCAGGAGCTGCTTGGAAAGGTGCACAAGCCGTTTGCCAATAATGCGTGGTTGCCGGGAAACTTGATCACCACTTTTTTTGTGGTGCTGGCCTGGGGATACCTCATCTACACCGGGAATATCTCCACGTTGTGGCCGTTGTTTGGAACTGGGAACCAATTGCTGGCGACGATTGCGTTGGCGGTGGGCACGACGTTTCTTGTGAATATGGGTAAGGCGCGCTATGCGTGGATCACGGTTGTGCCGATGCTCTTTGTTGGCACGACCACGCTGACCGCTGGCGTGTTGTCAATCAAAAATATTTTTTGGCCGCTGACGTTTAAGCCAGCGACGCGTGTGCAGGGTTATCTGGACTCCATCCTGATGACCATTTTTGTGACGGGCGTGGTGCTGGTGCTGTTCAATGTGGCGCGGCGTTGCTGGCTGACATTGCATGGCACGCCAATTCCGAAGGAAGCATTTGGGCCTCCGGTGGTGGGCGAGAGGCTGCCAGCGGGCGGTTGCTGCTAGAGTAGGTGCGAACGTCAGCGAGTCAAATTATGGTGGTGTGATATTGATGCTTGAAGGGGCGTTCGTTATGAACCGTTTTTCGTCTCGCGTTCTCATTTTTCTTGTGTGCGTGCTTACCTATGGCGCGAGAACTTGGTCGGCTGAGCGGGTCGTCGATTTGACCGCGGGTGACGGCACCAAGCTAAAGGCTAGTTATTTTGCCGCAGCGAAGCCTGGGCCGGGTGTGCTACTTTTGCATCAATGCAACCGGCAGCGCAAGATTTGGGACGGCCTGGCGCAGCAACTTGCGGCGGCGGAAATCAATGTGCTCACGCTGGATTACCGCGGTTATGGCGAGAGCGACGGCGATCGCTTTGATAAGTTGGCGCCGCAAGAAGCAGCGCAGACTCAGGCGGAGAAATGGCCTGGCGATATCGACACCGCGTTTCAGTATCTGGTGTCGCAGCCAGGAGTGACGCGCGATGTGATCGGCGTGGGCGGGGCCAGTTGCGGCGTAAATAATTCCATTCAGACGGCGCGGCGGCATACAGAGGTGAAGTCGTTAGTGCTGCTCTCGGGGAATACCGATCTGAAGGGGCGTCAATTTTTGCGGAAGTCCAGTAAGTTGCCGGTGTTTTTCGCGGTGGCGGATGACGACGAATTTCCGACTTCGATTGTAGCCATTGAGTGGCTGTACAGTCTGGACGCTGATCCGGATAAAAAGTTTGTTCATGTCGCGACCGGAGGACACGGTGCAGACATGTTCAAAGTGCATCCGGATATGCCTGAGCAAATTGTGAATTGGTATGTGACTACGCTGATCAAGACACCTGGACGAGCGCCACGCGCGAAGGAAACGGCAGCGCTGCCAAAGGAAGTGCAAGTACTGGATCAAATTGACGGGCCCGGCGGGGCTGCCAAAGTTGCGAAAAATCTGGAAGAAGCACGGAAGCGCGACCCCAAGGCAAAATTGTTTCCTGAAGATCTGGTCAACTTCATGGGATACGAGCATCTACAAGCCCAGGATAATAAAGGCGCGATCGAAATTTTGAAGCTCAACGCCGAGGCTTACCCCAATTCGCCGAATGTGTATGACAGCCTCTCCGATGCATATTTTGCGGATGGGCAGAGAGATTTGGCGCGTGAGAACGCCGAGAAAGCCTTGCAGCTTTTGTCATCAGATACGACGGATCCGGAGGATCGTCGCAAAGGAATTAAAGACAGCGCGGAACAGAAACTGAAACAGCTCGGAGAAGCTCCGCAAAATTAGCCGGTCCAGAGTTTTTCCGGCGTAGTCGCGGAGCCCTACACTTATTTCCTGGTGAGCAGGCGAACCTGTGGGTAGCCATTTTCTGAGAAATCCTGCAATATACGACTCTTCACGGATTGAAAGAGCTCTTCCTTTTTATAACCTTTGATCACCTCGGAGGTATTGTTGGGGAGGCGTTTGAGTATCGAGTCGAATAGTTTTTCCCGGCCATTGTAGGCCGCCTGGTTCTTGTATTCAGTCATCAAGAGGATGTCCCAGTCGGTGTTGCTGGGATCCTCTCCTGCTACACGGTTGTAATTTAAAACAGCGCCCTGGCGCTTGGCTTCGGCGCGCAATCGGATCCAGTTATCGTCCAAATAACCCATGGTTGCGGCGAACATGCGGGGCTTCACCTTGATGAACTCAAGTGCCCATACGGGCTTATCGGTCTTCAAAGGTGGTGTGACAGGAGGACTCTGAAATTGCTGCGCGGTTGTGCCGAGCGCGAGCAACAGGGAGAAAAGCGCGATAGCTACAAACTTGGGTCGTGGCATGGTCAGGCCTCCTTTAACCACCTGCCTTCTTAGACGATTTATATAACGGAAGGGGTTTGACGATCATGGTGTTGCGACGAGAGGCAGATCGATGAAGGTTGCTTGTCCAGGCGCATGATAAATGCGCTGGGTGGCTTTGCGATAATCGCTGGGTTTAGCCAGGAAGATGTTGGGTACAAATGTTTGCGGGTTGCGGTCGTAGAGTGGGAACCAGGTGGACTGGATTTGGACCATGATGCGATGACCCGGCAGAAAAACGTGGTTCGCGTTTGGCAGCGCGAAGTGGTATTGCAGCGGTGTGTCGGAGGCAATGGCTTTGGGATTTTCCAGGCTTTCGCGGTAGCGGCCGCGGAAGATGTCCGCAGAAATCATCAATTGGTAGCCGCCCATTTCCTCCTGGGCTCCTACTTCGTCGGGATATAAATCGATCAGCTTGACGACCCAGTCGGAGTCCGTGCCACTGGTGGAAGCGATTAAATTGGCGATGGGCTGGCCGCTGATCTTCATCGGTGAAGTTAAAGTGTCGGAGACGCAGACCAAGACATCGGGGCGGCTGGAAACTTCGCGCTGGTCATCCACCAGCCAATTAGCCCACGGCACATTATTGGCAAAGCCCATCGGGTGGCTGGGGCGTCCGCTAAATGGAACAGGCTTGGCGGGATCGGAAATATATTCGTCGAAAGGGGCCAGGTCTGCCGCGGCTGGCGCAGTGAAGCTGAGCTTGAGTCCCGCGTTGAGATAAAGCGGAGTGCGGCGAACGGTGCAGCCGCTGGGGCATCCAGAGGGCCAGGATGATAGACGATGCCAGGTGTTGGTGCCGGTTTCAAAAGCGGTGACAGTGGCGGTGTCGGATTTGGGCGCGCCGTCTTTCAAGTATTGAGCCAGGAATGGCGCCAGAATTTCTCTACGAAAGTACAATCCGGTGTCGCTGCCGAATTTCACAGCGCCGAGCGAACTGCCGTCGCCGATTTCTCCGCCGTGATGCCATGGGCCCATGACCAGAAAAACCATGTTGTTGGTGGTGTCTTTCGGCTTCAGGGCTTTGTAGACTGCGGGCGCGCCGTAAATGTCTTCCTGGTCCCACAGGCTGTGTACGATCATGGTGGGGACTCTAAGAGGTTGCGCGGCAACAATTTTGTCCATGGCTTGCTGCTGCCAGAAGCTGTCGTAGGTTGGATGCCCTAAAAGTTTGTTCCAGAAGCCAACTTGCTGGAGGCCGCGGCGGCGCCCGAGCTCGCCGGCGGAACCGGCCTGCAAATACATGTCGTAATCATCGTAGTTGGAACTCCACCAATGTTGCTCGTTTTTGCGCGTGCCTTCCTGTTCGTAAATGTAAGGCATATTGAGTTCGCGGAAAGCGCCGTTGTGGAACCAGTCGTCGCCCATCCAGCCGTCAACCATGGGATTCATGGGGACGGCGACCTTGAGCGCGGGATGCGGATTGATGAGGGCCATTAACGGCAAAAAGCCATCGTAGGAAATGCCGAGGATGCCCACTTTTCCGTTGCTCTCGGGAATATTTTTGACCAGCCAATCGATGGTGTCGTAGGTGTCGGTGGAGTGATCGACCGCGGTGGGATTCAGGGGGCCATGTAACGGGCGATTCATTACGTAATCGCCTTCGGAGCCGTATTTGCCGCGGACGTCCTGGACTACGCGGATATAGCCGCCCTCCAGGATCACTTCGAGGGCATTGTCGTAGCCATGTAGACTGGGGCCGAGATGCGAACTGTAACTGTGGCTGGTGAGTTCGGTTGCGTTATAGGGCGTGCGGGTAAGAAGGATCGGCGCGTTTTTCGCGCCTTTGGGTATGAGGATCACGGTGTGCAGCTTTGTGCCATCACGCATGGGAATCATCACTTCACGGCGGGTGTAGTCGAAGGAGTCGGTGACGGGTTCGAGTTGCGCGGGCATCTCGCTGGGCAAGGTCCCTGAATTAGACGATGGGGAAGCCTGGGCCGCGGCGGAGGGAACAAATAAAAGGCTAGCAAATAGCAGACTGGGCAGAGTAATGGCGCGAAGACACTTGCTCGATGTCATGATGTGATTCCTCTTTGAACTTGGAATGGGAAAAGGATTATATCCCTGGTACCGCTGAGCACACAGCGCGTAATTGAGGGTGTGCCGATTTACATGTTGATGAATCTAATGAAGGAGGGTGAGTACTCTGGCCAGCAGATTTTAAGCTGACGCCGACGAGTTTGATTGGTTGTAGGCTATGGGCCGGAATGCGAGGCTTACCAACAAATGATCGTCAAGACTGAATACGCGGACATCCCTGTGGCTGGCCCGCGGATGCGAACTTTTGTGGCTGCGCCGAACGCGGAAGGCGAATATCCGGGCGTATGGTGCTACTCCGACATTTTTCAGCTTGCGCCGCCGCTGCTACGCACGTGTGTGCGGCTGGCTGGATATGGGTTTGTGGTGGCTGCTCCAGAAATTTACCGGCGCACTGAACCAGCAGGAATGGTGATTCCCTTCGATGACGCTGGACGCACCCGCGGCCAGCAAGACGCAGCGAAAACTCCCGTGGCGGACTTCGATGCCGATTGCCGCGCTGGTCTGGATTGGCTTTCTAAACATCCTAAAGTCGCGCATGGAAAAATCGGTGCGACAGGTTTCTGCATTGGCGGGCACCTGGCTTTCCGCGCTGCTTTTCAGCCCGACGTGCGCGCCACGGTTTGTTACTACGGTACGGGTATTCATGATGGCAAGCTCGGGAAAGATGCAGACGCGGGCTCGCTGGCGCGCGCAACAGAAATTCGCGGAGAGCTGCTCATGATTTTTGGGACGAAGGACCCGCATGTGCCTGAGGCGGGCCGCGAAACGGTCGATAGGGTGCTGCGAGATTCCGGCGTGCGTCACCAGACGCTGCTTTATCCGGCCGAACACGCTTTCACGCGCGATGAAGGTCCGCGCTACGATCCGGAAGCGACAGACCTGGCATTTTCAGAGACGATTCAATTGTTCCGAAAAGCTTTTGGCAATTGAAGGCAATGATCTCCACGATGCGAATGATACTCGTGGCGCTGTGCATCCTGGCCGATCTGGGCGGGATGGCGCGCGCGACGGAGCTGAAGCCGGAAACGGCGGCTGCGTTCGACCGCTACGTTCGCGCCATGGAAGCGCGAATGGACGAGGATATACGCTTCGACCATTTCCTGATAATCGACCGCTTACCGGACGCGCGGCGGGCGGAGCTTTACGAACAACTTAAAAATGAGCAAGTTTATATCGAGGCGATGAGCGCCCGGGAAGGGGATCGTCCGATTAAGGCTCCGAGCGGGCTGATTCATCATTGGGCGGGTGTGATTTTTATACCCAAGGCGACGTTCAACGAAGTGACAGCGGTGTTGCGGGACTACGATTGTCACGAGGACATCTACAAACCCCAGATTCGTAAATCGAAGTTGATTGAGCGCAACGGAGATGAATCGAAGACTTATTTTCAGTTTTTCAATCACTCTATCGTCACAGTTATCATGAATGCGAATTTTGACGTGCGCGATACACAATTTGGATCGGGACGCTTTCAGACGGTGTCGAAGTCCACACGCATCGCGGAAGTTGAAAATCCGGACTCCCCCAATGAACACGAAAAGCCGGTGGGGAATGATCATGGGTATATGTGGCGGCTCTACACCTATTGGCGGATTGAAGAGAAAGATGGAGGAGTGTATGTCCAGAATGAATCCGTGTCGCTGAGCCGCACGGTGCCTGCGCTGCTGGCGTTTATAGTGAATCCTCTAGTGAAGAGTATTCCCCGCAATGTGCTGGTTCATTTGTTGATAGATACGCGAAATGCGGTGGTGAAAGCCCAGGCAAAGCCGCCTGTTCCCGCTGCAGAACCGGCATTGGGAAGCCCGCCACCGCATAGCGCGGTTTCCGCGCCCCAGCAATATGGCGCTCGAATCATTACCTTGGATAGACGTCCGGTTAGTCGCCAGCGTGGATTGGTGCGAGAGACATTTTGCTGACGGTATCGTCGGGCGGCTTAGAGGACTGGCGGCCTGGGCGGCTCTGTGTCAATTTGCGGATGACGAATTCTTGCAGGAGGTTGGTGACGGCCGTTGTGCCGATACCGATCAGCGCGTTTTCAAAAGTGAATCCCACGCCATCGCGATCTTTGGGTGCGTAATAGATGTTGGAGATTCCGCTGGCGGCGAGGCCTCCGATGAGGCCGGAATAATTCGCCTGCCAGTGGCCATTATCGCCTTTGCAAATCACGGACTGGGCGAGAGCGTTTAGAACCCGCGAGCGCTTGCTGCCGGTGCCTTTGTAGAAATAGCGGGGGTCCTGCTTCAGGATGGAAGGCAGGATCGCGCTGCCGATGTAGGTGCTAATGACAAAGTTACCGTAAGCGGCGCCGTAGCGCTCTGCGTAGCCCTTCGCGCCTTGCCCGTAGCCGCCGAAATCGTTCTGAGATTGCTCAATTCCCGCAACAACACCGTTCACTGCAAAACTAACCGGATCGATGGACGTTTTCCAGGCCAACTGAAACTTTTGCCGGGGAGTTAGCGGGGCTGCGTTGGTAACGTAGCTGACGTAGAAATTCGGAATGACCCCGAAGACGCGCTGCTGCTCTTCGACCTTGATCTCGTCTTGCGCGACATCCACGGTTGCGGGGGTTACGCGCATCTCCGTGGAAGCGGTGGCAACAATTAATACGATTCTGGGGACCGCGTAGGTTTCACCGGAATGTAGGGTTCCAGGAAAAGTTTGCGCGGCGAAGCCTGGGGAAATAATGGTGAGCCGGAAGGGGCCGGGCTCTATGTTGAGGAGAGAAAATTGGCCATCTTCCGCTGTCGAGACGACTTGGTTTTGGGACGAAGGCTCGCGGGTGAGTTTGACTTCTGCTCCGGCGACAGCGGCTCCGGTCTGATCGACGACCGTGCCGATGATGAGTCCTGGCACTTGCTGAGCAGGATCGGGCGTGCTCGGCAGCTTCTCGCCGGAGGGTCCTGCAATTTTGGATGAGTCAGGCTGACGATCGTCAGATGGCGGAAGCGCCGGGAGCTGTTGAGAGTGGGCTTGCACAGCAACTGAAAAACCGCATGAGAGAGCGATCAGGCTTATCCTGAGAACTGAAGGCGGATATCTGCGGAAAACCATGGGGACGTCCATTATGATGCGGGCTGGAGGAAATTTGGATTGCCGGTGGGGATAAATTTTTTAAAGGTAACTGGTACTTTGTGACAGGTGGGCCGTTCAGGGCCTGCGCCAGGCATGGATAGAGATATGTTCTTCTGTAAGGCGTCCATCGTAAAGCTAACCTGATGATCCGAAATATCGGTTTCAAAATGCTTTTATCAGATTGGGTGTTTTCGTGAGTTTTCGCGTACGGATAGGCACTGGGATTCTCGGGCTGCTGGGCGTGGTTATTTTATTTACCGTTATTGCGCATTCACAGTCGCCTGCGCCGGCATCGCCGCAGGCCTCGGCGGCGAAGAGCGCGGTCAATGCGGGGCTCGCGAATTTCAGCGATATCGCGGAAAAAGCCGGACTCACGGCGGTGAATGTGTTTGGAGGAGTGGACACCAAGAAATACATTATCGAGACGACTGGAACAGGCGTCGCGATTTTCGATTACGACAACGACGGATGGCCCGATATTTTTATCGTGAATGGAACGACGCTGGAAGGATTTCCTGCGAAGCGGGCTCCGACCAATCATCTCTACCACAATAACCATGACGGGACTTTCACGGATGTTACCGCCAAAGCCGGGCTTACGGCCACAGGATGGGGCCAAGGCGTTTGCGTGGGAGATTACGACAACGATGGGTGGGAAGATTTGTACGTCACCTATTACGGAAAGAACCGGCTGTACCACAACGACCATGGTGTTTTCAAGGAAGTGGCCGAGAAGGCTGGTGTAGCCGGATCGGGAAAAGCGTGGGGCACCGGTTGTGCCTTCGTGGACTACAACCGAGACGGACGGCTGGATTTAATGGTGGCGAATTATGTGGACTTTGATATTGCTACCGCTCCCAAACCCGGTGAAGTGAGTTCCTGCGTGTGGAAGGGCGTGCCGGTAATGTGCGGGCCGCGCGGATTGCGTGGAGCGAAGAATATTTTGTACGAGAATCGTGGGGACGGAACGTTTGTGGATGTCACCGCCAAAGCGCACATAGATCAAACGGGTGGACATTACGCGTTCAGCGTTTCGACGTTCGACTACGACGATGACGGTTGGCCGGATATTTATGTGGCGTGCGACAGCGCGCCGAGCATTCTTTATCACAACAATCGCGACGGAACGTTCACCGATGTCGCGGTGATGGCGGGAGTTGCGTTCAACGAAGATGGGCGAGAGCAGGCGGGGATGGGAACTACCATCGCGGACTACAACGGGGATGGGCGGCTGGATATTTTCAAGACGAACTTTTCCGACGACACGCCGACTTTGTACCGCAACGATGGTGGAGGAATTTTTTCCGATGTTACTTACGCCGCGGGATTGGGACTGCACACCCAGTATTTAGGATGGGGCACGATGTTTTTTGATTTTGATAATGATGGCTGGCCTGATCTGGTGCTCGCCAACGGACACGTGTATCCGGAAGTGGATAAATTTCATTTGAGTAGCGGATATATGGAGCCGCGGCTGCTTTATCACAATAATGGGAACGGAACGTTTACCGACATTACCGCGAGCACCGGGCCGGGATTCAGCACGATTTCTTCCGGACGGGGGCTGGCGGTGGGTGATTTCTGGAATGACGGGCGAATGTCGGTGCTCATCAACAATGTGTATGCCAAGCCGAGCCTGCTGGTGAATGCGGCGCATTACAGCAATCACTGGGTGACCTTTAAAACTGAGGGAACGCGGTCGAATCGTGATGGGATTGGCGCAAAAATCAGCGTCAACGTTGGCCGAAGAACATTGGTGGACGAGGTGCGCAGTGGTTCCAGTTATATTTCGCAAAACGATCTGCGGGTACACTTTGGGCTTGGTCTTTCCGCAAAGATCGACGGAGTGGAAGTACGCTGGCCCAGTGGATTAGTGGAGCATTTCGATAATTTGACCGTGGATTTGATTCATGTGCTTAAAGAAGGTTCTGGCGTAGCTTCCGGGGCAGCGCAGAAAAAGCCCTAGATGGACAGCCGCTTTAAACTCAACCGAAAACATTAAACGTGATTGAAAGCGTGGCTAAGATTCGGTAAATTTTGTTGCGGGCTGTTGCGCGGGAAATCGATTTTTTCTGCGCGCCACCCGGGCCCAGATAAAATAGCAGATGGTCATAATCACCAGCCACGCTGGTCCTGCCTTCATGGTGACGCGAAAATCGGGCACCCACCAAGTGGAAATCAATACCGCGATAAGCGCAACGAGGCCAAAGAGCGAGCTCCATGGTCCAGGTGGCGCAAAACGCAGAATTGATTTTCCGGCGCGCTCATTGGCGCGGCGAAAAGCCAGGTGCGTGACCAAGATCATGATCCAAACAAATGGGCCGCCAAAAAAGGCCACGCCGATCATGAACACAAAAGCGGTGGCCTCAAAAAAATGCGAAAGAAAAAACGCGATGAGCAGGCCGACGCCCGAAGCCATCACCGCTGCGACGGGCATTCCACGCTTGCTCAGTTTTCCGAGTGGCGTTGGAGCGTAGCCTCCGCGCGCGAGTGAAAAAAGCAAGCGGGCTGTGAAATATAGATTGCACATGGCGCTGGAGAGCGCGGCGGTCAGCACCACGAAATTCATCGCGTTGCCCGCGCCGGAAATTCCCACCGATCGAAAAACGCGGACGAAAGGGCTTTCGCCCAGGCCCAGTTCCTTCCAGGGAACAATTCCGACCACAATCGCGAGTCCGCCGAGATAGAAGAGCACCAGAAAGGAAAGTGTTCGCCGCAATGCGCGCGGCACCGCAACCGATGGATTGGCGGCTTCTCCGGCAGTCGCGCCGACGATCTCCAGTCCCAGAAAGCTGAAGATGGCCATGGTCATGCCCAGTCCGACGCCACTCCAGCCATTCGGAAAGAATCCGCCATGCGCGGTGTAGTTCGCGCCGCCAATACGCGGAAATCCCACGCCAAATAAAAGCGCCGCGCCCAATATGAGGAACGCGACGATGGTAACGACCTTGATCATCGCGAACCAGTATTCGAAGGCGCCAAAACTTTTGATGCTGATGGTGTTGGCGTACAGCAGCGCGAGGGAAAATCCCGCGATCCACATCCACGCGGGCACGGACGGCCACCAATACTTGCAATAGATGGATGCCGCAACGACTTCGCTGCCAACCACAAAAACCAGGCACAGCCAGTAGGTGTAACGAATCGCAAAGCCAGCCCAGGGGTGCACATACATCTCCGCGTAGAGTCCAAAAGAACCGGCGGCGGGATGTTCGGCGGCCATTTCCGCGAGCGCCCACATCACTGTGACGGTGACAATCGCGCCTAAAAGAAAACTCACGATTACCGCGGGACCCGCGAGTTTTACGGAGAGTGCGCTGCCGAGAAAAAGGCCGGTGCCGATCGTGGAGCCCAGCCCGATCATGGCCACTTGCCAGGAGGTCAAGCCGCGACGCAGGCCGGCTTCGCGATCGAGAATCTCGGCCTGCGGGATATTGCTCGGCAGTTCGCTCTTCGGCAGTGACTCGTACATGGACGGGCATGCTATCAGACTCCGCGCTTCGTACACCAAAGCAGTTCTATTGACAGAACGCTTTGCGGTGGCGTCGATTCACGCGTTTTTTCGCACTGGCACGAATGGATGGTTTTGCGACCTGAACGTCGGGACAGTAAATGCCGCGTCGCAACTGGCCTTCGACGATCGGGAAAGAACGCGCGCGCTACCTACAATGGCATCTGTGGCGAGCAACAGGATCGAAGCCACGGAGGGCAGTATGAAAGCAGCTTTAGCACTTATCGTAATTTATATCGCAGCATTTATGGTCGCTACGCAGGGCGGGTCGCAGAATCCAGTGCAAGCGTCGGCATCGGGAGCCAATACTTCTGCAACGTCAAAATCCATGGACCCGGAAAAAGAAGCCGATGTGCGCTCGCTGTTGCAATATGTGGGAGCCAAGGAACAGTTGCAATCCGTGGCGAGTGAATCCGCTGCGCAATATCGCGAAAAGTTGAGCGCCAGCGTAAAGAACGTTTCTGACGATTCGAAACGGCAGGAGTTGATTACTGTGGCTTCGGGTAGCTTTCAAAAGAATTTTGATCAGCAACGGGCCTTGCAGCAAATTGCGGTGATCTATGACAAGCACTTCACCGATGACGAAATAAAAGGTTTGCTGGACTTTTACTCGTCGCCGCTGGGACAGAAGTTTGCGGCGGAAACGCCGAAGATCGACAAAGAAATCCAGGCGGTGCAAGTGTCGGCGACAAGCAGTGCGACTCGGGAATCGCTGCTTACGCTGAAATCACAAAATGGCGATGTCGATACGCCAGGTGTTGCGGGCAATCGTACGAAGGCCACACCGGAGGTTACGCTCCAGGACGAGATGAAGGAAATTTCTCAGCGGCCTTGAAATGTTTCCGGCGGTCGTGGCCTTTGTACAGTTATGTGACCTGGGGGATTGAGCTACTTAAAGCGTTTTCTGATTTTTATGTCGATGCCGAAGGTTCCGTTATAATCGCGCAAGCCCACCACGGAAATATTGCGGTTGACGGTGTACTCGACCTGAATGACTTGCTCCTGAGTTGAACCCACATTCGAAACATACAGAATGGTCAGATTGCGCGCGATTTGCTGTTCTACAGTAACGCGCGCGCCGGCGTTTTGGTCGGAGCTGGAGGCCACGGGAAGCAAGCCGGGATCTACGCGCAACCTGGTAATTCCGAATAAACGTTGCAGCCGGCCACCGACCTGGCTGGACACGGCCTCTGACAAAAGCGCCGTCGCGCCGGAGGTCGCATTTTGCGACGTGCCCCCGCTGCGCGCGGTGCCTTCCGCGCTGCGTTGTCCCATCGCCAATAGCGCCACGATGTCATTGGAGGGCAACGGAGGATCGGAACGGTAGGCCAGCGCGAGTTTACTGGATGGACCGTTGAAATTGAGCGTGACTTCATATTGTTGAACGGTGGTGGAGGCTTCCACGTTCACCACGGGGTCCAGCCTAAAAGGATTGGCGAAATTAATGTCGCCGCGCGCTACGCGATAGCGATTTCCCGCAAAGTACAAATCACCGGACAGCAGATGTATGTGCCCCAATAAAATGGGATGCTCCCAAGTGCCGCGCACTCGCAAACTAGCGTCGGCTTCTAATTCCGCGCCGGGCCATTCCATGCGCGCGTCGGGCGAGGATGCGGCTTCAATGTCGAACTGCAAATTGCGTAAGAAGGAAGACTCGGTTGTAGGACCGGAGATACCTTCCTTGGAAGAGACCAGGACGCCGGCACTTTCGAGACCCTGCGTCAGCATCACGCGCTGCACGGTTACTTTTCCAGAGACGGTGCCCGAATTGGTGGTGCCAGCCAGACGCAAATTTCCACCCAACAGCCAGCTCATCCCTTCCGGATAGCGAATACGCACGCGGTCAGTACTGGTGTTGAGGTCGTAGCGCATGCCGCCTTCGCCGTAATTTACGCTGCCGGAGAGTTGCAGCGTGCCGCCTCCCACTTCGGCGGTTACGTCGCTGAAAAAAAGGCGAGTGGTATCAAAAATCAAGTCGCCTTTCATGGCGCTAAGGCCGGTGGGAAAATCGGCGGCGCGCAAGGAGGCATTATCGATGTGTACTCGCCCGGTGATGCGCGGGTGATCGAGGGTGCCTTCCACGGCGGCGTTAATTTGCGCGCCGCCATGCACATCCATATTTGGCAGTGAACCATTAAGGAGGCGCAAATCAACCGCGCCATCGAGATGCAGCGCCACGTTTCGCCGGGCCGTAAAGTGTATGGAGCCGTCGATCTTCACGTTGGTGTCCGTACCGTGCATGACTACGGGTTCAATCTCGAGGGCTTCACGCGAGGAGCGGAAACGCACCGGGCCGCTATTCTCAAGCTGCACGTTGGCGTAGTTGAGAATGAGCCGCGAGAAATTTGCTTCCACCACGATTCCGCGCGGCTCCTTCAACGCGCCTTTCATGGAGATATCGCCGTCCGCTTGACCATGCCCGCTGAATTGTTTTAAGTGCAGCGCAGCCAGGAGGAATGGGTCGAGATCGATATTCTTGATGGAGACTTTTCCTTCGACGGGAAACGGGTTCGCAAGCCCGAGGGTGTAACCTCCAGAAATTTCTCCGGTGCTCATCGCGGAACTTATAGTTAAACGCGCCGTTTTTCCGTCGGAGGCCAGGTCGGTGTCAAAACTTCCGATTACTTCCTGGCCCACGCGCAGATCGGTGACGTGGAATGTGCCATTGGCAACGGGCGCCTGGATGGAGCCCTCGGCCTTCAACCGGAAATTCACCTGGCCGCCCAGGGCAATGGAGGATTGCAACTTGTTAAAGCTTTCCAGCGGGAGAGCCGCGCCGACTAAATCGGCGGAAATCGTTTTGTCCGCAAAACGGTAAGCGGCAGTTCCAGTGACGATGCCGGCTCCGCGTCCCTTTTCTTTTCCCGTTGGGAAAAACCGCAGCTCGGCATTGGCAATGCGAACTTCGTGGGTGCTGGCGGTGAGCTGTCCGCGTAGCCGATTGAAAGACGAACCGTAAACATTTCCGTCCGCCAAGTCAAAGAGTCCCGTAATGGTCGGATCATTCCGGGTGCCACGGCCGTGGAATTCGCCGGTTAAGTTTCCGCGCACTGGATATGACCAGCCGACAAGCTGCTGCAAACCTTCCAGAGAAGTTTTTTCCAGGCTGGCGTCCGCAGACCAGGAATTGTGGGGGAGAAAACTCCACTCGATGAGTTCGAGGTTGATCTCGAGCGAACTGCTGGTGGAGCCGCGTCGCGCATGTCCCCGAGACAGTAACAACTGGCTGGGTGAATACACGAGATCGCCATCGAGCGAATCCAGAATCATGGAACTGTATTGCACGTTCTCGCCGCGCACATGTCCGGAGAAGGTAGGTTTGCCGGACGAGCCGGAGATTTTGCCGTCCCAGCTCACCTTGCCTGACAGGGGTTGTTTGGCGTCTGGGGAATACGGCGAAACATCGCGCAGAGCATTGATGAAGTCCTTATATCTTTCGAGCGAGGTGGTCTCAAACTTCAAATCCATTCCGGAACCACGTGGCGCGAGCAGTCCGGAAACGCTGCCGTTTGTTGTGGGAGTTTGAAACGCTCCAGACACGACGGTGAAGAGACTGCTGTCGTATTTGTAGACGAATTGCCAATCTCCCTCAACCGCTTCGTGGCCTGCAGCCACGTTTTCCGGCGGCGCCCAATGCATCTTGGCGACAATTCCGAAGTGTTCGAATGCGCCCGTCCAGTCTTCCTTGGTGTCCGCTGTCAAGTCGGCATCCCAGTGCAATTCATCAATGGGAAATCCCCGATGTTGGATAGAGGGCAGCAAACTGGCTAAACGGATATCCTGCACGTGAGTTTCGGCATGAAACTGTAATCCCGCGAATTGCAAAGTAACGCGGCCTTTCACGGTGCCGCCGAGCGCACCGGCATAGAAGTCCGGAACGACGAGGCCATCATTATTAATGGTGAAGGTGCCGTGACTGGTGAGGCCTTTGGCGTGGAAATCGTCGTAGGGAAGGGCGATATCGCGGCCCGCATAAATGCCTGTGCCGTGGAATTGCCCGGCCGCGAATGTTCCTTCGCCATGCACATCGGCGCGGCCGGTGGGGACCAGCGGTTGCCGCAAAATTTCACGAAGATCGAGGAGTTCAAGCCAGCCGCGGTAGCGTAGGTTCCATCGCGGATCGGTAAAGTTGATGAGTTCCGCTTGCGCATCCACGTGAGACCGGCCGGCCCTTACATCGCCTTGCTGCAAGGTGAAACCATCTCGCGAAATTGTGAACTTGGCGGAAACACCGATGGGAATTGGAAGATAACGTTGCGCCGTGAAAGTGACGTTTTGCCAGTCAAGCTTGCCATCGTAGACGGAATGATCGACTGGGCCGCTGGCGTCCAGCGCGAGATGTAAGTTGTCGCCTTCAACGGCCAAAGGAG
>DATNKL010000069.1:0-13208 GCA_035603415.1 Candidatus Acidiferrales bacterium | reverse complement strand
AGTTCTTTCTGGATTTTTGAGCTATCGAGAGCGTAGCGGCGGTCGTGTCCCGGCCGGTCTTTTACGTACTGCATTAACGATTCGGGCTTCCCGAGATGCTTGAGGATGGCGCGGACAATTTTGAGATTGGGCTGTGGCGCTCCTGCCGAGACGTTATAAATGGTGCCCGGCTCGGCTTTGTCTAATGCCAATGCAATCGCGCGACAGTAATCTTCGACGAACAGCCAATCCCGTTCCTGCATGCCGTCGCCATAAATCGGCAAAGCTTTGTCTTCGCGCGCATTAGCGACCATTAACGGGATTAGCTTTTCGGGGAATTGATAAGGGCCGTAATTATTGGTGCAGCGAAGAACAACCGCGGGAACTCCGTAGGTGTTGGCATACGCGGAAACGAAATGATCAGCCGAAGCTTTGCTGGCGGCATAGGGGCTTCGCGGGTCCAGCACGGTCTCTTCCGTGAAACTGATGCCTGCCGGGGCGCTGCCGTAAACTTCATCAGTACTGATTTGCACGAATTTCGGAAGCTTAAAGCTTCTTGCGGCGTCCAGTAAACATTGTGTGCCTAAAATATTAGTACGCAAAAACGGAGAGGCGTCTTCGATGCTGCGATCCACGTGCGTTTCCGCCGCGAAATTCACGAGCGCGTCGAGGCCATTCTTAAATGCGGCATCCACCGCTTGCTTGTCGGTGATATCCCCGCGTACGAACTGATATCGCGGATTTTCGGCCACATCGGCCAGGCTCTCAGGGTTGCCAGCGTAGGTAAGGCTGTCGAAATTGATGACGCTGACTTCACGCCTGCTATTCAACAGATGGCGAACGAAGTTTGAACCGATAAATCCCGCACCGCCGGTAATCAAGACCTTCAAGCGAATTCCTCCTGTGGCTTAGGTCAAAAATATTGCGACAATTTTTTGCAGCAGCGTCTATTCCGCCGCCCTGGTGTGCCTGGCGGCGGGACCTCGTCCGGGAGTCTTATTCGCTCCGGTGTCCGCCACGAGTTTTGTAGCATGCAGCAACGATTCGAATGTGCCCGCGTCGGTCCACCAACCGTCAAGAACGCTGTGCGTCAGGCTTTTTTCAGCCAGATACATATTATTTACATCGGTAATCTCAAGCTCGTTGCGCCAGCTGACTTTGGTCTTTCCAATTTTTTCGAAAACAGTGGCGTCGTAAAAATAGATCCCAGTGACTGCATAATTGGATTTTGGAGCTTTGGGCTTTTCTTCAATGCCCAGGATTTTGCCATTCACGATTTCGGGGCAGCCAAATCGCTCGGGATCTTCAACTTCTTTCAGCAAAATATGCGCACCGCCGGGCTGTTTTTCGAACGCTTCTTTTGCCGCGATGATGTTGTTCTCAATGATGTTATCGCCCAGCACCACGCATATTTTTTCTCCCTCCACGAAAGGCTCGGCAAGCCGCAGTGCGTCGGCAATGCCGCCCTCCCCTTCCTGATAGGTGTAATGAATGCGATGCAGGTTGAAATCTTTGCCGTTCGAAAGCAGGCGCAGAAAATCGCCGGAGTTTTGCCCCCCGGTAACAACGATGATGTCTCGAATGCCGGCGTCGACCAGCGTCTGGATGGGATAAAAAATCATCGGCCGGTCATACACCGGCAACAAATGCTTGTTGGTAACGCGCGTGAGTGGATAGAGCCGCGAGCCTTTTCCGCCTGCAAGTACAACACCCTTCATGGTTCGCTCCTGTGGCTTTCTGTTAGCGTAACGAGTGTGAGATGCCTTGGCTGCAAATAATCGTAACTAGTTGTCTTGAAGAAGACGGGGTAATTCATTTGATATCGCGTTTTTTTACCGGGCCGATGCCAGCGACAAGATCGGTTGAGTGCGATCACGCGCTTCGGTAAGCAAACGACGCACGACCGGCCATAATCCGACGCCCTTGCTTTCAACCTGGTGGTAATCGAGAGCATTGCTGGGAGGAAAGAAAATCTCTATTGTATTTTTCGAAATCCTGTGCCGTGCGGGGATGTTGTGCACGGCGGCCTCTGTACCATCTGGACGGTAGTTGCGCAGGTCTATCGTGAAGCCGCCGCTATACGGCGAATGGCACACCTCCACCTCGCTGATTTCCGGGGAAAGCGGAACGATGAAATGGCGAGAATATGGCCAGATGCGTAACCTTCCATTTTGCATCCTGAACTCAAAATTCGTCGTCGATATCTGCTCGATTCCCATCCATCGAACGTCGGTGGTCTCATTGATTATATTCGCCATGGATTCGAGTCGAGCAAAATTGGAAATACAATCCTGATGGTGGGTGGCCACAATGACCGGATGGCCCAAAAAAGTCTTGAGCCGGATATCTGCTTCCGAAATACCGATTCTGTGAAAAACAGGAAAATTCAAACTTCCGAGAGGTTGCGCCATGGAAAATCCTAAATTGGCGGGCCAAAGTTTTTCTGGATTCCAACGCAGTAACGAGCCAATCGAAACGCAGGCGGATTCATAGCCCAGGCGTAACATCAAATCCGCGATAAATTCCGCGAAGGCTCCGTGAGGAGCGGCCATAACACGGGCAACCGAGACGCCAGAGCGCGATTCAAGGTCCGCGATTCGGCGGAGACCAGTTGCGAGAAGACTTAAGGCGTCCTGCTCCTGGTAAGATCTGGCCAACTCGTCAGCCACATGATTGACGCCGTGCATCATCAGCGAAATGTGGTTTTTGTGGGTCTGAAAGAGATCAACCACTTTGCGATCGAAATACCAGGCATCCAACGGGACGGTGGCGATGGTCGCGTGGTAGTTGTGAGCGGCGGCATGTTTCGCCAATTTTTCGAAATCGATATAGCCGTAACTTCGATGATGAAGATTCGGGTCGTCTATGATGAAACTGGCGCGCGGTTCCGCGGCTGGCCAGCCATTCGGGCCCAGGAGCCGGCGCAAAAAATGCAATAGCGGAAGCATGGCGAACCAGCGTTGCTCACGAAAGTGGTTGTGGAAAAAATCCCGCTCCGTAAATACTGGTATATCTACGCCAACGCAATGGTGTTCCTGATGGCCTTGCTGTTTGACCGCCCAGACGGTTTGTTCTCCTACCTTGGCCAGCGATTCGAATGCATCTGAGACCTGGGAGAAATTTATTTCGCTGGGGTCAGTCAGCGTCTTACCGCGAAACGCGCGGTGCACGACTGCTGAAGAGGTAAAGGTAATCGCCGATGGTGCCTCGGAAGCCACTGGCTGCGAGAGAATAACTTCGCAGCAGCTGACATTGTGTAGGGACGCCTCACGCGCGGCGTCAGCAGCAGCCCCGGTTAATGCAATCAGTCCTTGAAGACCTTCATAGTCGCACGGCGTGTGCGGTTCGAACGAAACCTCAAGCTGGGAACTCAACATATCAAAAAGACGCCGGCGAACTTCGTACTCTGTCGTCGGCGCAACGGCGACTCTTATTTTAGGTTGGGATGGCACGATTAGGTTTTTCCGAGAGGCCGAAGTTTTTTGGAGAATTCTCGCAATGAAATATTCATCTTTAACGGAACACCGACGCGAGCGATAGGTTCCGCGGGATTACCCTGGACCACCGTCATCGGGGGAACGGATTTTGTCACCACGCTACCGGCGGTGACGACCGATCCTTTTCCGATTGTAACATTGGGCATAATAATGGCGCCCGGCCCGATCGAGGCGTCTTCTTCAATGACCACGCCGCGCAGTTCGCGGAAATGCGCGATAATCACCGCGCGGATGCCGATCGACGCTCCAGCTTTTATGGTTACGTAATCAGGATGCGATGTTTCTATGATGGCGTCGTAACCTATCCACACACCTTCCTCGATGTGAACGCCACGCCAGCGATGCAGCCTGACGCGAAGTCCGGTGGCGCCCGGAGCGCTTCGGGCAATATTTTGCAGCACGCGGTTCTTGAGTCCCGAGATCAACCCATCTTTGCTCATGCTGCCGGTGACTCCGATGTGTCGCATGTCATACGAAAGATCACGATTGTTTCTCGATCCATGAAAACATTACACATCTGTGAAACGATCAATCAGACCCTGACATTGGGAGAGTCCTAGGTGGCACCCCGCTACTCAGTTTCACAGAGAAACGTCGCATGGCCGCAGCGAAGGCCATAACCCAGCCCTTTATAACCAGGGAGTTAGCGTTTGCATAGAGACGTGCGCGCAGACATCTTTTGATCCAGAAAGAAATCGGCCCGCCAAGAAATGCATATCGTTTATATCGAAAACGTGCACCACCTGGATATTCGCCGGCCTTCTCTTTCTTAATCAGCGTCAGCATGGCTGGAACAAACGAAGACACCTGGCGCACCGTATTTCCCTCATGAACGCGATAACAGGTCGATGCCGGCGACAAGATTTGAACGCAACGACCCGAAACTCCCAACTTCATCATGATATCCAAGTCATCCAGATGAAATAGTCCCTCAGTCCAGCCGCCTACCTGGTGAAATGTGGTCCTTTTTACCACCGTGGCGCTGGCACTGGCGCGGTACGTTCGATCTTTTTCAATGAGGTTCTCATATTCAACGAAAGTGATTTCGGTGGGAATTTCTTCGGACTCTGGGCGTTGTGCACCCTCAAAGAAAAGGAGACGGCCCAGCAGAATCGGCGCTTGGGTGGCTGATATTACCGCCTTGTAGGTGCGCAATGCCCACGGCAACAATAAATCGTCTCCGTCTAGAAAAACGAGATAATCTCCGCCGGCTATTGAGGCGCCAAGATTCCGCGCTGCATTTGCACCGATATTCTTCGGTGCGGAAATCAGACGCAACGAATTCCCGAAGGCTTTCAGAATGTCGACCGAACCGTCCGACGAAGCGTCATCTACGACAATTACTTCGCGCGCTTTGTAGTCCTGCGCGAAAGCCGAATTCACGGCATCCTGAATGAAAACTGCCTGATCATGACAGGTGATAATCACGCTGAATTGTGGCGGTATCACCGCGCCTCCGCTGACGGTGTTCGCCAGGCGGACGCCGAATCTTGCAAAAAGTATTTGTCCATCATTGCGTACCAATAGGGCATTCGACAATTAGCCTGAAACATTTCTAATGAGATTGATCTTAAGTAGTGACAGAACCGGGCGAGCGTTGCAATTCCGAAGGCCCCTTAGAGTGTCCGTGTGCCCAGTCATTTCTTTTTGCTGGAGCCCTGAGATAAGAGATGATTGCTAACCGACATGCGGGTACAGAAGGCTTCCCGCTATGCGCAAGGCAACCTGCGGGCAATGAGAAAACACTTTTTTGCCAAGCTTCGTGATTGCCGAAGAGTCTCGTTCTGTGCCGGGCGGTCGCGGGGGATATCGAAGATAAGTTATCAATTCCCGTTTCGTTCCCCAGCGGTCTTTGAACGTTACCAGCCCGGTGTTGCTGCATTCCGACCGGCCAAAATCGAGTTCCACGAATCCATGTTCTTTCGAATGGCGGATCAAATCCCAGAAAAGAAACTGCATGCCCCCCAGATTGTGCCAATGAGCGTCAGAGCAGCCGTACTTGTAAACCATTTTCTGTTTATGGCCAAGAGTGAAGATGGAAGCGATCGCGGATCCATCTTTCCTGGCGATGCGGATCTGCGCGTCTGCACCGAGGCACGCGAGTACATTACGAAACCACTTGAAAGGATGTGGCGGCAGTTGCTGACGCTGCCTGGTGATTACGTGAAGCTGGTAAAATTCCGCAAGCATTTTCTCGGATGAGCCCGTTTCCAGCGTCAACTTCTCACGCTCGGCTCGTTGTATTTTTCGTCGAATCGAATCGCCATGAAGTTTTTTGTATAGTTCATCCAGCGTGGGCCGTAAATCGAGCAAATGTAAAAAATAAGACTCCGCACCTTTTGTTTCTCCGCTAAATGACAAGCTTAGCGGCCGGATATCGATGTACTTGATTTTTTTGTCGCGTAACTCCTGAAGAGCGGGGGTCAGCAGCTCATTCAGTTGATCAATGCTGTCGACCAGTGGTTCGCAATGATCGGAAAAAGGGAGCGAGACCAATCGCTGGCCGGTCAGCCAGCTATTCACGCGACAAAACACCACAGCATTGTTCAGCGGGGCGCCCGGCGGAGCGCTGGTGTAGGCCAGCGGTTCGTACCCATATGTTTTTTGTAAAGCCCTGAGCCATTCCATAGAGTGAAAAACGCCTGTTTTGGAATGACTCTTGAGCATCTGTGGCCAACGAGGGTCGGCCAGCGGACTCACTTCATAGATTTCGATGGAAGCTCCTTTGGACTCAGGCACGGAAAAAGAGTTAGATAATCTTGGTTGAGTACGCGGTTTTACGATTTCGGATAAAACCTGTCGCATGAATTAGTACCCTAACTAACGGTCGATGCGAGGTCAACGCGTGCGAAAGGCTGGCGGCTTTACTCAAGTGGGCGGGTAGAGAGGCGAGCGTCCTATGGCTAGGATTTCTTCAGCGTTTCCGGCGCAACGATTACCTCCAAATGCTCTCTCTGCCAGTAAGTCGCGCCAGTTGTTGCTTTCGAAGATATTTGATTGTTTCAGGCTCATCAACCTGCGGTATCCGTTGTGTATATCCTGTAAGGAAACCGTAAAGCAATGCGACTGAGCCTATCAAGTAAGGCTTGAATCTCAGGCGGCGCAGGCATTTCAATAACATGAAAGCGGGATGATACCCGCATACGTAATTGGCTCGTCCGTTCTTGACTAAATTGGCCCACGTGCCATCAGCGGCGCCGGTGTAGCGGTGATGCAACAGGTGCAACTCTGGGAAGCTCCTAGTCGTCCATCCCAGCATGCTGGCTTTCACTTCGTCCATTGTGTCCCAGCCGGGAGCAGGCCAAAATCCCCCGATAGCATCCCAGCACGCCCGTCTATAAATCTTTGTGGCGCCACGAACGTGAAAGGCAGGATTCGCTTCGAATGATTTTTTCCCATCCGCGATATAACACATGACACCGCCGCCGACACCTAGTCGAGGTTCATTCGCGAAGTGATTGAAACACCTTTCGAAATAATCGGGCTCGAAGGACAAATCTCCATCCAATTTAACGATGTAATCCCAGTCAGTGCAGGTCAGCTGCCCATATCCATCGTTGAACGCATCGACGACACCTCCGCCAGCTTTTCGAAAGCCCCGGTTCTTGCGGTGGACCGCGCGGATCCAGGGATAACGCGCGGAATATTCGTCGATGATGTCGCCGGTCCTGTCTGTGGAGCCGTCGTTGACAACCAACCATTCGACCGGACGAATGGTTTGCGCCACCATGCTTTCGATAGTTTTCTGCAGGTGCGCTTCTTCATCACGCGCGGGCGTAATGATTACGTATTTGATGGTCGACGGATTCATAGGATGATTGAAAAGTTAAAAAATGTTTCGGAAAGTGGATTTGTCATCAAAGAAAAATTTATCGTTATATAACGCACTATCCACTTTCAGGGTGTGTAGTACGACCGATAATACCCTCATACGTTTATGCTTGCGGCAATGCTCGTGCCGCACGTTCTCGTTTGCGTCCGAGCATGCTTTGCGTGAAAGTGTTGGCGAGTATCTTTCTTTTTAGTTCGAATGCCCAAGGCAACCAGCGATAAGCGCCGGCTAATTTGAGCCGGAATTCCAGCGGCCAGTCGGTTGGATCTACGCGCACACGACCGGTAAGGAACTCATTTCTTTCTTTAAAAGCAACGTAGGGAAGCGTCGAAAAAACTCGTCTGTATCCCGCCTCACGGCATATTTCGACCAGTTTTTGGTTAAAGCCACCGTATGGAAAACTGAACAGCTCGATACTGCGATGGAGTTGTTGTTCGAGCTTGGCCCGCGACAAGGCAATTTCTTTCTTGGCTTCCTCCAGGTTTATCGACGGAAGGAATGGGTGCGTCATGGTATGAGATCCGATGGTCACCAGGTTTTCTGGCAATGCACGAATCTGTTCCAGGGACATTACGTCTCCTGGATAACCCGCCGGTCCAAAGGTTTTCCCGATGACATCTGAAACCACAAACACTGTCGCAGGAATTCCACGTTTTATCAGTTCCGGCAACGCACATTCGTAAAAATTTTTAAATCCATCGTCAAACGTCACTGCTGCGTGGCGTGTGCCCGGCTTTAACTTAGCGGTTTCAGTGGTGGCAATTGGCTTTGAGTAGCTGAGCAATTGATCCATTTGCTGGGCGAAGCGGATCCGTTGCGCAGCGTCGACGGAATGATAGTACACAACAACACACGAACTGCGAGCACCGCGGCCAGTCAGGCGATTCACAAACGCGCCAACGGCGGAGACTGCGTACACCGTCAGGCTGATTCCGCATTTCACGATGCGCGTTAACGAAATGTGATTCGGATTTTCCATTAGTTCAGTTGGTATTTCCCGCCCGATTCGTACGGCGAATAATTATTCAGCGCTACCGTTACCTCTCCACTCACCTTCCATGTTTGAAGGTATTACGGCCACAATGTTGCGTCCCCATCAAAAGGGCATGCATACCAAGCATTCTCGTTCGCGAGCTTTTGATGAAGCACCGGATCACGCGCCTTGTACAAGTACGGACAAGAGGGATAATTCCGTGAATAAGGCTTCCACTGCAGGAACTTTTGCCTGATTTCCTTAGGGAAGCCCATCACTTCAAGAACGTGACTCCCGGCCTCCTTAGCAGATTTAAGAATTGCCGCCAGCAAGTGGTCCATGACTTGGGGAGCAGGATCATCAATCATAAGGTCCGCAATGATAGAACGCCTAAGTCCATCGTTTGCTTGATCGTCGTGTCGGACAACCGCGTATCCGACCAAGCGGCTGCCAACGTAACAGCCCAGCACCTTGGTGACTTTCCTGCTGCCCGGTGGATCAAAGTGCCAGCGCATTATGGATGAAGTGCGCTTGGCGCGCAGCCGAGACAGTGCATGAGATTTCTCGGACCAAAACTGTTGGAATTCGTCACCTAATTGGTTGACGCTAGTTTCAGCAATAGTGTAACGCTCCGATTTTGCGCTGCGCGGGCGCCGGCGAATCCCCATATCAGCGCGCACGGCAATCGACGCCAAAGCGCTTCCTATTCCGTTCAGAGGCGAATTTATTCCCAATCTCTTGAACACTGATTTGGTGAAATAACCTGGGTCAAGAATCCAAAATAAGACATTACCGTAGTCCTTCTGCGGGAGCTCCACGGCCTTGAATGCCATCATTATTTTCCCGGCAGAAACAGTTGCGGTGGTGTCCAGGAAAAGATCCACCTTCTGCCGGAAAAAGGATGTAACCAAGAGATGCGTGAACGCCCGATAGTCGGGCTCGACCGCCAAACGGCATGTGGCAGCCGCCCTGAGGGTTAGCCCTTCAAATTCGTAGAGCATCGGAATGCTGCCCAAAAAGCCCACAATTTCTTCGGACGCTACGAGCACCCATCCGATGACGGCCTTCTCGCCATCACCAATGGCGGGATTGTCCAGCCACAAACGCTTCCAATTCTCAGGAGAATCCGGACCTAATCCCAACTTGCTATTTAGAGCCCCGACTTGCTGGCAATCCGAGAACCGTGCCTCGCGCACCGTGACCTTTTTCGCGGCTTTCACCGTCGAACCAGGAGTCCGGGCTTCCTCCTCTATCGATCGCATCTGTCGAACCCGCTTTAAAACCAAATCGGCGATCTTTTTTTCGATGACGGACATCTGGTTCGGTTCCCCTGATGTTGCAGTATTTGTCACTGAATACCGCTTTGAGATAAATCAGAAACTTTCACACACGCCTGGTGGCAGAACACCAAAGGTAGGATTCGCAAAATCACGTCAGACTCGCGCCGGGGCAGGAGCCTTCAGCACTGTTATCGGTTTCCTAGCGCGACGTCTCGCCGCCCGAGA
The DNA here is from genome assembly GCA_035603415.1 of Candidatus Acidiferrales bacterium. GTDB lineage: Bacteria > Acidobacteriota > Terriglobia > Acidiferrales > UBA7541 > Acidiferrum. The sequence continues at coordinate 3,422 of DATNKL010000069.1, read as the reverse complement.
GCCCAGTTTAAGACCGCTTTCCATTTTGCCGTGGAAGCCTTAAGCGACTTCCTTTCCCACACAATATTCCCGAGTGGAAACATCAAAGTGAGAATCATCAGCCGCACGGCGGCGGTGCAACCAATCGCGGCGCGGTACATTGATTTATAAACCAGGCCACGAGTCTTCCGGTAATACTCCAGCATGGCCTGGTGTTTCATAATGGTCGCCCATTGACTGACCTTCTGGTGCGCGCTGCTTCGTCCTCCATGATGAATAATCGCCGACTGTCCAACGTAATAATTATTGTAATTAGCGCGTTTCAGCTTGTAGTTCAGATCCAAATCTTCCGCGTACATAAAGTAATCTTCGCTTAGCATGCCGACTTTTTCGAAGACCTCGCGTTTAAGCAACATACATGCGCCAGGGATGACTTCGACTTTGATCACCCTTACGTTTTCTTCAAACAGAGGCTGAATGTCCCAGAGCGGACAGTGTGGCCATCGCAGCAGCAGATATTCGGCATCCAGAACGCTCTTTAAAATCGTCGGGAACTTCTGGATCGATTGCAATTGCACCGAGCGGTCCGTATTTAATAATTTGCAGCCAACTATACCAGCGTCAGGGCGTAACCTGGACTGCTCGAGCATGACCTGGATCGCATCATCAACAATTTCGGTATCGGGATTCAAGAACAAGACGTACTTCCCGGTCGATTGCTTGAAGCCGACATTGTTCGCTCCGGCGAACCCCAGGTTCACATCGCTCTTGATGAGCACCATATCCGGGAATTCCGGCCTGAGGCTATCAATACCTCCCTCAGGCGAGGCGTTGTCCACCACGATGACCTCAAATGAAATTCCGCGAACCTGTCGATAGATACTCGTCAGACAAGTTCGCAGGTAAGCGAGCGAATTCCAATTTACGATGATGATCGACAAGTCCATAAAATTTAGACGGCGGGTAATCGCGGAACTAGACTCACCAAGTCATCGGGAGCGTAAGCGACTGCCGACCGGTAATCGCGTGTCCGCGGGACTCGGATCGCCAACTCTCGCGAGCCTCGGAGCCGGAAAAGCCGGCTTAAGAGGAATTGGGTATTGCGCGATCGCGGGTGATGTCTCTTTCTGCGTGGCGAGAATCGGAGCAGTAGCAGCCGTTACGATGGCAAGAAAAGTGAACCACATAATCTTGGTGTGATCAAAATAGCTGACGCCAAAGAAACACACGCAGTTCGTGAAAAGCGTGACAGACAGCGCCCACATATAGCGCTCCTGCTTGGGATCGTCCGCAACAATTTTCCGCGCCGTGGCAATCTTACGGAAACTGCGGGAGATTATCAGAATGAAGAGGACGAAGGTTATCAAACCACCGCTTTCAGCTTCCTGAACGAACTGGTTACTGGTATCCCACAAATCCCAACCCCAGGTGCCGGCTGCGTCCGTTCCAATGAGCCACCAGTCGCTGAAGTGTCTGACACACTGGTCGATAAGCATCGCGCGATGATAGCCGGAGTTCCCAGCGATGAGGTCCACACGGGCGATCAAAAACCACACCGGGGCTTTCATTACCAAGTGAAGCGCTATGAGCATGATAACTATGCCCCAGCGCACGACTCGCATTCTGTTGCGAAAAGGCCACGCAAACCACGCCAGCACTGCCGCCAAGAATGATAACAACGGGGTGCTGGAGGCGCTCATCAACATCATTCCCATCGAACCGCAAAAACCGAGGAAACCGGCGAGTTTGGATTTTCCGCTCTGCCACAACCACCAAAAGAGAGGCATCACGGCTACGCCAAAAACGCCGGCTAAGATGGGATGTGCAAAAGCGCCCATGGCACGGACCGAGCCTTCACGGACCGCTGGTACGATGGACACCACTCCTAAATAGCCAAAAATGTTTTGGTTGTGGAATTTTTCATCCAGCATGGTTACAGCGAAGATGCAGGTCAGGACGGCAAAAAGCTTTACCACCCGGAGAATATCTTCTTCATCTTTGATCGCATAGCGCATCAGCAAAAATGCCCCGATGGCATCGATCATAAAGCTGACCTGATAAACTATGGCCCCGGTAGCCCCACTGTTGAGCAGAACATTCGTCGCGCACCGGCAAAAAACCCAAGCGACAAAAAGCTTGTCGACGAGATCGAAACCGCCGACAAAGATGGGCTCTTTTGAAATCAGTTTGGCGCTAATCACACGCAGGATACCGGTCATAATCAGGATGCGAGCCACATAAAAGTGGAAGCCCGCGATGTAAATCTGTTGTCCGATGGCACCGAGGAACACCACCAGCAAAAAGGGGATAGGAATATATTTTCTGGGCGCCAGAAGTATGGCGAGGGCGGCCAGAATCATCACCACCAGCATAAGGGGATGCAATACCGTGCCGGAGGCACCACCGCCGAAGACTAGATTAGCTGGATTTTCCGGTTCCAAGATTTATCCTCAATTTAAAATCAAACTGGTACAGTTCGCGTCTGGAATTTTTTAAATCTATCAAGTTAAGGTTAATAGCTTTCACGTCAGAAGCTATGGGCTCACATAACGGTCTGGAACGGCCAGGCCATCCGTGGAATTTTGCTTTGACATTGTAGATTGAGCTTCCACTGGCTTGACTTCTACCCGTGGGAACCACGGCGACCGCCGATACCCAATCATTCGGGCCCTCTCCGCAAGATGTAGCAGCTGCGCAATCCTCCGGGCAAACCACGTACCGTTCTGTTCCATTTGAACAGCGCGCAAATCCCAACGCGCATACTTCAGTTCGCGATCAAGTATTTTTTGCGTAGAGGGAAACTGGCCGGATTCTCTTAGCCGCGTTAGGGCGCGTCCTCTTAAGGTGATCATATTTTGCTTCAATCTAATTTGGTCTTTATATGCTTTTTTGGATAAGCTGTCGGCGCTGCCCTGATGCCACACCGCCAATGGCTCGCGTATCAATCCCCAGGGACCTTCGAACGATAACCTGAGGGCTAGGTCGTAATCTTCAAGACTCCACAAATTTTCGTCAAAACCGCCAGCGTGCTCTAAGGCCGAACGGCGAACCGCGACCATCTGAGTAAACATTATGAACCGGGTAGCCAGCACGTCGGCGACGTTTACCCAAATGGTTTCTTCATCGTGCGCCCTCAGCAGGGCCACATCAAAGGAGGTCAGGCGTTTCCCGTCGCTAAACTGCAACCAACTATTTGCCAAGCTGCATGGCACGGTTTCACCGGCATTCTGCAACAGGTTTACATGCCGTTCGATGAATGATGGCAGCCAAATATCGTCCGAATCCAAAAACGTAACAATCTCTCCGGTGGATTCTTTGATCCCACGATTCCGGGCTGCTGCCGGCCCGGCATTTTTCTGGGATATTACCGTGACTCGCGCTCCGAATTCCGCCAGTTTCTGAAGCGTGGCGTCCGTCGAACCATCGTCTACGATGATAATTTC
>DATNKL010000153.1:0-20002 GCA_035603415.1 Candidatus Acidiferrales bacterium | reverse complement strand
GCCGCGAAGATAGCGGAAGGTCTAAAGAAATATATTACCAGCCCGCAAGTAACTGTTGGTGTGACGGAAATCAACAGTCGCAGGATTTTTGTTTCAGGGGAAGTTGCCCGCCCAGGGGCGTTCCCGTTACTGCCCAATATGACGGTATTGCAAGCGCTGTCGAGTGCGGGCGGATTTACGCAGTTTGCGCGAGAAAAGAAGATATACATTCTGCGGATGGAAGACGGCAGACAGGTGAAGCACGCGTTTAATTACAAAGAAGCGGTTTCCGGTAAGAACATAGAGCAGAACATCATCCTCGAAGGCGGCGACGTAATCGTAGTGCCGTAAAGGAATGAGATGAAACCTTGGATTACATCGGTTTTGAGGGGCGCCGTTGTTGTCGGCGCTGTTTGTAGCGCGTTTGGCGCGGCCGGAACGTACGCGCAGGACCAGCAAGAAGAAAATGGCAAGCCGAAGCCGGCGGCCCATGCACCGCTGATTGATCCTAACGCACCGGACACGAGCACGGATCCAAATGCGCTGACGCCGGACACTGCGCCACTTACGGGAATACAAACTCCGGGATTAGGTGCGGTGGAGTTTCGGCATAGCTATTGGGTGCCGGGCGTGCAGGTGGCCACCACGGTGCAAAACGGCGGGAACGGAGGGAATTGGTTCGACACCACCTACCTGGCAGGCAACTTAAGTTTGTCGGAGGCTTGGGCACACTCGCATCTGGCTGTCAATTATTCTGGTGGCGGGTACTTTTCCACCGACAATGAGGGCAATGGAAATTACCAGCAAGTGGCTCTGGTGCAGGCCTTTGACTACCGGCGCTGGCAGGTACAGTTCTTTGATCAATTTGCGTATTTGCCGACGAGCCAATTCGGCTTCGGTGGGTTATCGGGTATCGGCTCGCCTGGCGTCGCAGGTTCGTTGTCGTCGCCGGTAGCGCCGCTACTAGGCGGGGTATACCTGCCCAATCAGACCATTTTGCTCAGTACTGGGCCACGCTATAGCAATTCCTTTGCGGCGCAAGCGAATTTTGCAATAACCCCGCGTGCATCGATTACGTTGATAGGGTCTTATGGCCTGTTGCGTTTCACGGATCCGGGAAATGTTGATAACGACGAAGTGATCGGCAGCATCGGTTACAACTACGCCGTAACGAAAAGTGATTCGGTAGGCGTCTTGTATCGTTTCACGGCGTACCACTTCACGGGACTATCGCAAGCGATCGGCGATCATGTTTTTAATTTGGCTTATGGGCGAAAGATCACCGGGCGCCTTGGTTTGGGACTTTTCGCCGGACCGGAGATCACTACGTTCCGGGTGCCGATCGGCACTACCACGAGCCAAACCAGCTTATCCCTCGGAGCATCGCTTACGTACGCGTTTGAGTGGGGAGGCGTAAGTGTCGGATATAACCACGGCACAAATGGCGGCAGTGGCCTTCTAACGGGCGCTACTGGAGATAACATAAATGCGAATGCCACGCGGCGCATCACCCGGCAGTGGGCTGCCCGCGCAAATTTTGGATACGGCAGGGATCATGCGTTTGCGACGACTGGATTCACCGCTCCGTTATACAACTCCTACTATCTGGGGGCTGGATTGGATCGGCCAATAGGGCGCAACTCACTTCTTTCTTTTGGTTACACGGTGTATCTCGTGAATACCAACCAGGCCGCTTGTGGAATCAACCTGTGCTCGACTGGCACTTCCACGCAACATCAGATCGCCGTTGGCTATCAGTGGCACACGCGGCCCTTCGTTCTACGTTAGGATTTCTATGAGGTTCTGGTTGATGACGCAAGAGGCAGTGGTGGGAATTAGCGAGAATCGACATGTATAAGAGTTACTTTGGCTTAAGAGAGAACCCGTTCAACGTCAATCCCGATCCTCGTTATCTTTATTTGACGAAGCAAATTGAAGAGGCTTTGACGGGCCTCATGTACGGCATTCAGACGCGCAAAGGCTTCATCACTCTGACCGGAGAAGTGGGCACGGGGAAAACTACCCTCGTGAACCGGCTTCTGGATTGGCTGCGACAGCGGCGAACTCGGACAGCATTTCTTTTTAATTCGCGAATGAATACCAGCCACCTGTTCGATTTTATTCTGGCTGAATTCGAGATTGTCTGCGAGTCGCGCACCAAGAGCCAACAACTGATGAAGCTAAACCAGTGGTTGCTGGAGCGTTACCGTGCCGGCGAGACGGCGGTTCTGATCGTGGACGAGGCCCAGAACCTGAGTTACCCGGTGCTGGAAGAGATCCGCATGCTCACGAACCTCGAGACCTCCACGGAAAAACTCTTGCAAATCGTGCTCTCCGGGCAACCCGAACTCGAAGAAAAGTTAAAGCTGCCGCAACTGCGCCAGCTGAAACAACGCATCACCTTGCGTTGCAAGACGGCGCCGCTCACCAAGGAACAGACCCACGCGTACATCGCCGAACGTTTGCGAATCGCGGGCACGACCGGCGAGCAGATTTTCAGTCCCGAATCCATGGATACGGTGCATATGTATTCCCTGGGGATTCCACGCGTGGTGAATCTGCTGTGCGAACACGCCTTAATTAACACTTACGTGGAGCAAGAGCGGGTAGTCACCCCGAAAATTGTAGAAGATATCGCGCGGGAATTCCAGTTGGACGAGATTGAGCCTATTCCGCCTCCAGGATCTTCGCGCATCGACAACGATGTGTACAACTCAGAAACCTTCGTACAAAACTTGGGCGAGGCACTCTCGCGGTTTCGCGTTAGTTCCCCGACAGTGTCTTCAGCACGCGAGAAAAAGTGAACTATCACCGATCTGGCTTGGTTGGCATAGTTCTGGACCAATGTTGCTCTCTGGTGTCTGAGTTGTCATGTATAGAAACGCCTACGAAGATCATCCGCGAATTCCATCTCCTAGAAAACGTGTAACAATATTTTGGACGGCATGATCCGCTATGTTGAATGAAATTTATTACTTTTTGAAACCGTTTATGCCCTGGTCGGTTCGTCTGGGTCTACGCCGGCAACGGGCGAGATCCCGGCGCGCCACATACGCAGGGACCTGGCCGATCGACCCGAAAGCCGGAGCGCACCCTCCCAGTTGGCCTGGATGGCCCGGCGGCAAACAGTTCGCGTTCGTTCTCACTCACGATGTGGAAGGCGCCAAAGGGCTGTCTCGAGTCGCACAATTGGCGGCGTTGGAAACGCGCAAGGGGTTTCGGTCTTCATTCAATTTCGTTCCGGAGGGCGAATACGTTTTAAGCGCCGATTTGCGCGAGAACATAATCAGCCAGGGGTTTGAAGTTGGCGTTCATGGCTTGCAGCATGACGGGAAGCTTTATGCGTCGAAAGAGGAATTCGCGGGCAAGGCGGCGCAGATCAGGAATTTTTTGCGAGAGTGGAGCGCCTGCGGATTCCGTTCGCCTTTGATGCAGCATAAATTGGCTTGGCTACACCAGTTGGGCGTGGAATACGATGCGTCGACGTTCGATACCGATCCGTTCGAGCCCGAGCCAGATGCGGTTGGCACGGTTTTCCCCTTCTGGGTACCGGGCCCTAACAATAGCGGCTTTGTAGAGCTTCCTTATTCATTGCCCCAAGATTTCACGCTTTTCGTCGTACTGCGCGAACGCAACATCGAGATCTGGAAGAAAAAACTTGATTGGGTTGCGGCGTGCGGGGGCATGGCGTTGCTCAACACGCATCCGGATTACATGTGCTTTGAAGGGCAAGCAGAAAAAGATGAGTTCCCTGCTGCGTTTTACGAGGAATTTCTGACGTACGCGAGGGAAAAATACGCGGACGCCTATTGGAGCACTACCCCTTGCGAAGTGGCGCGATTCTATTGCTCCACGATGCCGTTAAAAGCACGCAATTCACGCAAGAAAGTGTGCATGCTGGTGCACAACACCTACGAGACGGACAACCGGGTGCGCCGTTACGCTGAGGCGCTGGCCAAACGCGGAGATCAAGTGGAAGTGATTGCCTTGACCGGAGGCAACGCACCATTGGTGAGCGAAGAAATCAACGGGGTCACGGTATTTCGGGTACAAAACCGTGTGCGCAATGAGCGCGGGAAGTGGACTTATGCATGGCGCCTGTTGCGATTTCTGGTGGTGTCGTCCATTTTCATGACCAAGCGCCACCATAACATCAAGTACGACGTGGTGCACGTACACAATCTTCCGGATTTCCTGGTCTTTGCGGCATGGTATCCGAAGATGACGGGAGCGCGGATAATTCTGGACATTCATGACATCGTGCCGGAATTGTTTGCCAATAAATTCGACGCCAAGCCCGGCAATCTTTATATCGCATTGCTGAAATTTATCGAGAAAGCCTCGGCAGCGTTTGTGGACTACGTAATCGTCTCGAACCATTTGTGGTATGAGAAGTTGCTGTCTCGTTCGGTGCCAAAAGAGAAGTGTTCGGTTTTCTTGAATCACGTCGATCCGGGCCTTTTTTATCGCCGTAAGCGTACCCGCACGGACGACAAGTTCATCGTGATTTTTCCGGGTAGTTTTCAATGGCACCAGGGACTGGACATCGCCATCGAAGCTTTTGCCCTGGTGCAAAAACGCGTGGCCAACTGTGAATTTCATATTTACGGCGGCGGAGACGAAAAGGCCGAGTTAGTCGCGTTGACCGAAGAGTTGGGCTTGAATGGCAAAGTAAAAATCTTCGACAGCGCACCACTGGAGACCATCGCCGACCTGATCTCCAATGCGGACCTGGGCGTGGTTCCCAAGCGCGCGGATTCCTTCGGCAACGAAGCGTACAGCACAAAAATAATGGAATTCATGTCCCAGGGTATTCCGGTAGTGGTGTCACGGACGAAGATAGACAATTTTTATTTCGATAATTCGGTGGTTCGTTTTTTTACCTCTGGGGATGTGAAAGCGTTGGCCGAAGCGATGTGCGACGTTATCGAAAATCCACCTCTTCGCGAAAAGTTAGTCGCCGCCGGATACCGGTATGTGGACCTGCATAGCTGGGATCGCAGAAAGCATGAGTATCTTAATCTGGTGGATACACTCTCCACCCAAATCTTTTCGAGCAGTGGCTCACGGGCGATAGAACCCGTGCATGCCGATCAATAAAATCGCTGAGTGGCGCCAGCGTTTTGCGGAGTCTAGAGCGCAACGAGGGTCGTGGTAGTAAAGGAAAGCGAGAAGGAAAGCGATGACAAATTCTATCGACCGTCGCGAAAAGTTGAGCTACGAGCAATTTGCGAAAGAATATCTGTACGCAAATAAGCCGGTGATCGTTACCGACGCGCTTCGCAACTGGAAAGCGTTGCGCCGTTGGACCCCGGAATTCTTCAAAAAAGAATTTGGGAGTATGAAATTTACGCTGGACGAGAATTCCAAGGGGAAAGCTGCTTACAAGAGCCAGGGGAATGGTCCAGTTGAATACACCATGGACCTCTTCATCGATCGTGTTCTCGCTTCGACAGAAGCGGATCCAGCGCCGTATTTCCGCAACCAGGTGCTGTACGAATTATTTCCATCGCTGAAAGAGGACATCCAACCGCTTCCGGAATATTTCCAACCAAACTGGCTGCCCGATCATTACATGGTCAAGTATGTGAGCGAAGTATTGAACCGCGGCGCGGCTTTGGAGCTGTACATCGGCGGAAAGGGCGGAGCATTTCCGGTTTTGCATTATGACGGAGCCGGAACTCACGCGTTCCTGATGCAGGTGTACGGGCAAAAGAAATTCATCATTTATCCGCCGAGCCAGGAACAATTTTTATATCCGTCGCCGGAAAAACAGAACAATTCGCTGATAAACAGTATCGACAAGCCAGATTTAGAGAAATTTCCGCTCTTCGCGAAGGCACAGCCAACGACTTTCGTGTTGGAGCCGGGAGAATTGTTGTTCATACCGAGCCATTGGTGGCACACCACGAAGATGTTGACGGCCTGCATTTCGGTTTCGGCCAATGTGGTGAACCAGTCAAATTGGCATGAACTGGTCAACTTTGTGTCCATGCGCAGACGGAATCCTTTAGTGTCTCTGGCCAGCCGCATGTATCTCACCGGGGCGGGTGCGAAGCGGTCCTGGCGGGACCGCGAGTGGCGGAAACGAGCGCAGCGATCGGCTTGATAGCGCGAGTTATTGCGCCACGCGATTACAGACTTTCGGCCGGGCATGATTCCGTAAATATGAACCACCAGCTCAGCGATCCTAGCGGCAAGCTTTGATGTAGTTAGTTTGGTAATTCAGAAGCGTTAGCAATTCATGAATCCGACTTCCCTCTCCGGCACGTTCGCTCTTTCCCCGATGCAGCAGGGCATGTTGTTCCATTATTTGAAGGAACCACATTCCGGCGTGGATATTGAGCAGATCGTCGTTCACCTTCCGGAAAAAATCGACGCCCGCCGATTGGAGAAGGCGTGGCAGTGGTTAGTAGGACGTCACGATGTTTTGCGCACGAAATTTGTTTGGGAGGGTAACGAGACACAGCAGGAAGTATTGCCTGAAGTAGTGGTGCCTTTCGTAGTTCATGAGAATCGTGGACTGTCAAAGAAGGATCAGCGCGAACGGCTTAACGAATTTTTGCAGGTCGATCGTGTGCGCGGTTTTGATCTGAGCGAAGCGCCGATGCTTCGCCTGAAGTTGTTTCAATGGGACGACGAATCTTTTTCGCTGGTTTGGACTTTTCATCACGCGTTATTGGATGGCCGCTCTTACCCGGTGCTGTTGCGCGAAGTGTTTGAAGCTTACGCGGAGTTAAAAACAGGCGCGATTTCCGAGCGCCCTGAACCATTTCCTTACCGGCGATATATCGAATGGCTGCAGGAAGAGAATTTTGACGCGGCAGAAGTGTTCTGGAAAAAACAGTTGACTGGTTTCACGGCCGCGACGCCCCTGGTGGTTGACCGGCAATCAGCGCCGGCTGCCGAGGCGTATCAACAAGGAGAGGCCTGGGAGCAGATAGACGGGAAAGTCACATCGGCGTTGCGAAAATTGGCCACCACTCATGACCTGACCCTTAACGCTGTGGTTATGGGCGCCTGGGCGATCTTGCTGCACAAGTATTCACGAGAAGAAGACATCGTTTTCGCGGCCACGCGTGCCGCGCGTAAGTCGTCGGTCCCAAACGCCGATGAAACCGTAGGGCTATTCATAAATACCGTTCCAGTGCGGGTCCAAATTAAAGATGACGACGCGGTCATTTCGGTTTTCAAAGATATTCGTAAGTTGTGGCTGGAAATGCGGCCTTACGAACATACGGCGCTGGCGCGCGTGAAAGCCGCCAGTCAGGTTCCGCCATCGCAGCCCTTATTCGAGACGCTCTTTGTATTTGAAAATTATCGGCTCGACACCATCATGCGCGCGCTGGGCGGCGAGTGGGCAAAGAGGCAAGTTGAGTTACATGAGCTTACGAATTTTCCGATTACGTTGGCGGCTTACGACGGGAAGGAGTTGGCGTTCAAGATTGAGTTTGACCGCCGCCGGCTTGCGGAAGCAACCGTTCGTCGCATGCTGGGGCATTTGCGGCAATTGCTGGAGGATATGGCGCAGAATCCCGACGCATCCGTTGGCACAATACGTTTACTAACCGAAGTGGAACGCAAGGAGCTTGTCGAGGAATACAACCCGCCTGCACAAGCGCGTGCGGTTAGCGACTTACCTATGGATGGCGGAGCCACGCTGCATCAATTATTCGAGCAGCAAGTTTCGCGGCGGCCTGAGGCCGTGGCCCTAACTTGCGATGGCGTGTCGCTCACTTATGCGGAGGTGAATGCGCGAGCGAACCGCATAGCGCGCCGGCTGATCGAGTATGGCGTGAAGTCAGAAACATTGGTTGGACTCTGTTTGGATCGCACCAATGAAATCGTCATCGCGATACTGGCAATTCTAAAATCCGGGGGAGCGTACTTACCGATTGACCTCGCGTATCCGCCCGACCGGCTGGCATTCATGCTGGAAGATGCGCAGACCCCGGTACTGCTGACGCAGCGGGAACTAACTTCGAAATTGCCTGCGACCAAAGCAAAAGTGCTTTGCATAGAGGACGTGCTGGAGACGTCATCATCTGATCGTGCGGATGAAGCAAACTTGCCGCCGACGTCTAATCCAGACCATCTGGCATACGTTATCTACACTTCGGGCACGACAGGAAAACCGAAAGGGTCGTTAATCACGCATCGCAATGTGGCGCGACTGTTTCCTGCCACGGAAAATTGGTTCGCGTTCAACGAGCAGGATTCGTGGACCTTATTTCATTCCTGCGCATTTGATTTCAGCGTGTGGGAAATTTGGGGCGCGCTGCTTTATGGCGGGCGAGTTGTGGTGGTTCCTTTCCTGGTGAGCCGATCGCCGGAAGCTTTTTACGAACTGCTGGCACGCGAAAAGGTGACGGTGCTGAATCAGACGCCATCGGCGTTTCGCCAACTGATCCAGGCGGAAGAATCGGTAGGCCAGAGAGAATTAGCATTACGTTACGTAATTTTTGGCGGCGAAGCGCTGGAGATGCAGAGCTTGCGCCCGTGGTTCGAACGGCACGGCGATGAAAAGCCCCGTCTCGTAAATATGTACGGCATCACGGAAACGACGGTGCACGTAACCTATCGCCCGCTTTCAAAAGACGATCTGAATTCCGGCAGCGTGATTGGCGTTCCGATTCCCGATTTACAAATTTATATTTTGGATGAGAACGGGCAGTTGGTGCCGATCGGTGTGCCCGGGGAGATGCACGTGGGCGGCGAGGGTCTCGCTCGCGGTTATTTGCAGCGTCCTGAGCTTACCGAGCAGCGTTTTGTTCCGGATCATGTTACCGGACGCGAAGGCGCGAGGCTGTATAAAACGGGCGATCTGGCGCGGTTTTTACCGGGGCACGACATTGAGTATCTGGGTCGCATCGATCATCAGGTAAAAATTCGCGGCTTTCGCATCGAGCTTGGCGAGATTGAGTCGGTGCTGTTGCAGCATCCGGCGGTGCGCTCCGCGGTGGTGATGGCGCGTGAAGACGAACCGGGCGTGAAGCGGCTTGCGGCTTATGTCGTTACTTCGCAGCCAACGCCGGAGGTCAGCATTCTTCGCGAGCATCTGAAACGAAAGGTGCCGGACTACATGGTGCCGGCGGCCTTCGTGTTCCTTGATGCGCTGCCATTAACGGCGAGCGGCAAAGTGGATCGTAAAGCTTTGCCGGTTCCAGAAAGCCAGCGCCCCGAATTGACCAGGCGATATGTCGCGCCGCGAACAGCAGCGGAAAAAACATTGTCGGCGGTGTGGTCCAAAGCGCTGCGCGTGGAAAAAGTGGGCATCGAAGACAATTTTTTTGAGCTGGGCGGCGATTCGATTCTGAGTATTCAGATAATTTCAGCGGCGCGACGCGAAGGGTTGAAGCTTACGCCTAAATTGCTGTTTTCAAATCAAACCATCGCTTCTCTTGCTGGCGTTGCTGGTGTGGCAGAAAGCGAAGGCGCTTCAGCGACAGACGTCGCTGGCGAAGTACCCCTCACGCCGATCGCGAAGTGGTTCTTCGAACAAAACCTGGAGAATTTGCACCATTACAACCAGGCCTTTCTTTTTACGATCGCGGAAAACTCCGATCGCGGAGTTCTCGAGCAAGCGCTTGCTGAATTGAGCCGGCATCATGATGCGCTGCGATTGCGAGCGGCGCAGGAAAATGGCAGTTGGAAAATATTTTACTCCGGTTCTTTGGAGCGGCCGCCGCTGGAATGGATGGACATTTCCAAGCTATCCGAGGCCGAACAACGCGCGGCTATCGAAGCGACTTCGGCGACGCAGCAAGCCCGCCTCAATCTTCAACACGGGCCAGTTTGGCGTTTGGTGTATTTCAAACTGGGTGACGCTCGACCGAGCCGGCTGCTTTTTGTGGTGCACCATCTGGCTGTAGACGGAATTTCGTGGCGTCCGCTGCTGGAAGATTTGGAGACCGCGTATCAGCAGCTTAAATCGAAACAAAAGGTCGCCTTGCCGGCGAAGACTGCGTCTTACAAGACCTGGGCTGAGCGTTTGCAGACGCTTGCTGAGTCAGCTTCGTTGAAACAGGAATTGCCGTTCTGGACCGCGGTCACAGAACCCAGCGCGGTTACGGAAGCATTAAAACCTTTGGCAATGGACGCGGCGGCCTCATCGGCGAACACCGAAGGCCATGCGAAAAAGGTGACGGTGGCGTTGGACGAGGACGCCACGCGTGCTTTGCTGCAAACTGTTCCGGCGGCGTACAACACACAGATTAATGATGTGCTGCTGACGGCGTTGGGTCGCGCGTGGGCGAAATGGACCGGAAGCCGTACGTTGTACACCAATCTGGAAGGACACGGCCGCGAAAATTTATTTGAAGATGTGGACGTCAGCAGAACGGTTGGATGGTTCACGTCGATTTTCCCGGTGCGTTTGGAGTTGAATGACTCGGGCGAAAATTGGCAGCCCGGAGAGGCGCTGAAGTCCGTGAAGGAACAATTGCGCCGCATTCCTCAGCGCGGCGTTGGTTACGGAATTCTCCGTTATTTGAGCGGTGAGGCCGCACTTCAATCGCGCCCAGAACCAGCGATGGTGTTCAACTACCTGGGGCAATTCGATAGCGCGGTTGCCGGATCGAAACTGCTGCGCTTTGCGACGGAAAGCAACGGGTCGTGGCACAACCCCAAGCAGAAACGGCGCCATGCGCTAGAAATAAATAGTCTGGTCATGAATGACCGCATGGAATTCGACTTTACTTACAGCCCTGGTCTTCGCGACGAAAAGAAAATTCAGGAGTTTGCGGACGGGTTTTTAAATGCGCTCAGGGAAGTGATCGCTCATTGTCAGTCGCCGGACGCCGGCGGCCGTACTCCCTCGGATTTTCCGCTGGCACGACTCGACCAAGCGTCGCTGGATCGCTTGTTGACCAAGCAGCCAGGGATCGAAGATATCTACCCGTTGTCTCCAATGCAGACACTGTTCTTTTCCGCCAATCAGGGCTCTACGCAGGCTGCTTTCGATCAGTGGCATTCCATTTTGCGAGGAGATTTAAATTCGGATGCATTCGAACGCGCATGGAATGAGACCATTCGCCGCCACACTATTCTGCGCTCCACGGTGGTGAGTGCAGGATTGCGTGAACCGCTGCAGGCCGTTCATCGCGATGTACGCCCGTCCTGGACGAAGGAAGATTGGCGAGGTACACGGCGCGAACAACAGCGGGAGCGCTGGGACGCGTTGCTGAAGGAGGATCGCGGCGAAGCGCTGGACTTAACGCAAGCGCCAGTGATGCGCTTCACACTCGTACGGCTCGACGACAGCACATGGCGGTTTTTGTGGAGTGTGCCAAGCATGCTGATGGATGGCTGGTCGTGGCCGCTGGTTTTTCGCGACGCCAGCAGGCTTTACGAAGCCTATACGCAGAATGTGGCGCCGCAACTGGAAGCGCCCCGACCGTATCGCGACTATCTGGAATGGCTTGGACGGCAGTCGACTGTAGTATCCGCGAAGTTCTGGCAGCAGCAACTCGCGGGATTCCGCAAGCCCACTGCGCTCCTAAGCGAACCGGTGGTCGACACCGGAGGCGAACGCTACCAGGAAAAGATGATTCAACTTTCTCCGGAGGCAACCAGCGCTTTGCAAACTGCGGCGCGGCGGCTGCCGGTGACTCTTAACACCCTGGTGCAAGGAGTTTGGTCGCTTCTTTTGAGCCGGCAGAGCGGCGAGACCGATGTGGTGGCGGGCGCCGCGTTTTCCGGCCGCCCCACGGATCTGCCCGGCGCGGAATCGATTGTAGGACCGTTTACAAATAACCTACCGGTACGTGTGGACGTGAACGAAAACGAAACTGGCGCCGAATTTTTCCGCAAACTGCACAACCGCGTTCTGGAGTTAAATGCGTTTCAGTTCACTCCGCTGATGGAAATACAACGCTGCAGCGAAGCGCCCTGGCGCTATCGGCTGTTTGACAG
The DNA here is from genome assembly GCA_035603415.1 of Candidatus Acidiferrales bacterium. GTDB lineage: Bacteria > Acidobacteriota > Terriglobia > Acidiferrales > UBA7541 > Acidiferrum. The sequence continues at coordinate 8,110 of DATNKL010000153.1, read as the reverse complement.
CTTGATCGTTTTTCAGAATTACCTAGTTGACGATTCGGCGCGTCGACTGGGAGAAAAAGTTCAGATTGACGATTTTGTTGCCCCTATCCATACGAACTATCCGGTGCTGTTGGTCGCTGAACCGGGAGAGCGGCTGCGCTTGACGTTGATTTACGATCGCAAGAGTGTTGCCGCTGCGACGATAGAACGGTGGAGACGCGATCTGGAAATCCTGCTGGAACTGTCTCCCGTGTTTTTTGACAAGCGGGTCGGGGAGCTGCAGGCATTGTTGTCGCCGCGGCCTGCGGCAACCGCGGAAGTCAGGCCTTCCGCAGCAGAGATCCAACCGCAGAACTTCGTGCCGCCACAAACGGAGATGGAAAAGAACATCGCGTCGGTGTGGCAGAAAATGTTTGGCTTGGAGCAAGTGAACGTGGAGACAAATTTTTTTGAATTTGGCGGGCACTCGCTGCTGTTGGTGCAAATGCACAGCCTGCTGCGGGAAAAATTGAACTCGGAATTTCCAATTGTGGCGCTGTTCGAGCACCCGACGGTGCGGTCTTTGGCGCGGCATCTCAGCCAGCCGGCGGGTCAAACCGGCGAAAAGGGCGAGCAGTGGCGCGATCGAGCTGAACGGCAAAAGAAAGCGCTCTCGCGGCTGCGCGTTCCAACAAAGAAGTAAATAAGGCGGAGGTATTACAGTGCAAAGAGCGTTTTATGGAAGATATTATCCACTGTCCTTGGAATCAATGGAAGATTTACCCAGGATTTAGCTTAAGTCTTTTGGAATCATCGAGTAAGGGCGGTTCGATTGGCCCGAAAGTTGCACTAAGTGACCGAGGGGCGGGCTTATGCGAGATTACTGTTTAGACCCTGCACAGGAACGTGAATGAACGACGAACGCCAATTAGAAGGCATCGCCATCGTGGGAATGGCCGGACGCTTTCCCGGATCCGAAAGCGTCGAGGAATTCTGGGCCAATCTGGTCGCAGGCCGCGAGGGCATTTCCTTCTTCAATGATGAGGAATTAGCGGCGTCTGGTTTGGACTCGGCAGAGTTAAAGCGCCGCGGGCAATATGTCGCCGCACGCGGGGTTCTGAAGGATGCGGACTGTTTCGACGCAGCCTTTTTCGGTGTAAATCCCAAAGAAGCGGAAGTCATGGATCCGCAGCAGCGCGTATTTTTGGAAGCATGTTGGGCCGCGCTAGAACGCGCCGGCTATGCGCCCGACAAGATGCAAGGATCGGTGGGCGTGTTTGCGGGCGCCAGCACAAATACGTACGTGCACCACGCGCTGGAGCCTCGCCCGGAGTTGATGGAATTGGTTGGGTCCGACCTGGTGATGTACGGGAACGACAAAGATTATTTGACGACGCGCGTGGCCTACAAATTGGGACTTAAAGGGCCCGCGCTGAATGTCGCTACGGCTTGTTCGACTTCGCTGGTGGCCGTCGGCCAGGCTTGCCAATCGCTGCTGATGTTTCAATGCGATGTGGCGTTAGCCGGCGGAGTATCTGTAAGAGTTCCGCAACAGCGCGGCTATTACTACGACGAAGGCAATATTGGGTCGCCGGACGGTCATACGCGGACGTTCGACGCGAAGGCTGAAGGAACAGCGTTCAGCAATGGTGTAGGTGTGGTGGTATTGAAGCGCCTGGAAGATGCCGTTAAGGACGGCGACCAGATTTACGCGGTCATCAAGGGCGTCGGGCTGAATAATGATGGTTCGCAGCGGGTGAGTTTTGGCGCGCCGGGAGTGGAAGGCCAGTCGGAAGCGGTGGCCATGGCTCAGGCGCTGGCGGGCGTTGATCCGGAAACGATCACCTATGTGGAGGCCCATGGAACCGCGACGCCTCTCGGCGATCCCATCGAAGTCGCGGGATTAACAAAGGCTTTTCGAATGGGCACGCAGGCCAAACAGTTCTGCGCCATCGGCTCGGTTAAGTCGAATATCGGGCACCTGGATGTGGCGGCAGGCGTGGCGGGACTAATTAAAACCGCGCTGGCGCTGCATAACAAAATTATTCCCGCGAGCCTGCACTTCACGAAACCAAATCCGAAATTGGAGATTGAGAAAACGCCATTCTACGTGAATGCCGCGCTGCAGGAATGGCGTAGCAAGGGCGACGTACCTCGCCGTGCGGGCATTAGTTCCTTTGGATCTGGGGGGACTAACGCGCACCTGGTGCTGGAAGAGGCTCCGCAAACCGAGCCGTCCGGTCCGTCGCGGCCGTGGCAATTGCTGGTATTGTCGGCCAAAACGCCGGATGCGTTGGAGCGCGCTACACAAAACTTATCCGAACATTTGAAAACGATTGCTGCTCGTAACGAAGGCTCGAAGCAACTCAGCGAACTTGCAGACGCAGCTTTTACGCTGCAAACCGGGCGAAGCCAATTTGCTCATCGCCGCGTCGTGGCTTGCTCCGATGCTGCGGATGGCGCCTCTGCGCTGGAGGCCAAGGATCCCAAGCGGGTTTTCACCCATCACCAAAAGCTGGTCGGTCCTCCGGTGGTGTTCATGTTTCCGGGGCAAGGCGCGCAATACGCCGGGATGGGGGCGGAACTGTATCGCACGGAGCCAACGTTCCGGGCGGAAGTGGATCGTTGCGCTGAGTTGCTCAAGACAGAATTGAAAACCGATATCCGTGAAGTAATGTTTCCTGCAGCGCGCGCCAAGAAAAAGTCTGACGAGCTTCTGGTGCAGACGCGATTTACGCAGCCTGCTTTATTTGTAATTGAGTACGCGCTGGCGAAATTGTGGATGTCGTGGGGCATCAAGCCGGCCGCAATGATTGGCCACAGCGTCGGCGAGTATGTAGCGGGCTGCCTTGCAGGAGTATTTACGCTGGAAGATGCGCTCACGCTCCTTGCGCGGCGCGCGGCATTGGTTCAAGCGCAGCCGGCTGGCGCGATGCTGGCGATTCGCCTGCCTGAAAAAGAAGTGCTACCGCTGCTGAATCCAGAGTTAGCAATTGCGGCCATCAATTCTGCGAACCTGTGCGTGGTTTCCGGTTCGAACGAGGCCATGGAAAGGCTGGAAGAAGAACTCGGCGCGAAAAAAATTGCCGCGCGAAGATTGCAAACGTCGCACGCATTTCATTCGCCGATGATGCAGCCGGTGCTGGCGCCGTTTACCGAATTGCTGAGCAAAATAAAATTCGGCGAGCCGCAAATTCCTTACGTGTCGAATGTCACTGCCAAGTGGATCACTGCCGCGGAGGCCCAGAGCCCGGAATATTGGGCGGGTCATGTGCGGCAGACGGTGCGATTTGCCGATGGCGTTGCGGAGTTGATGAAAGATTCGAAGTACGTGTTGCTCGAGGTTGGGCCCGGACAAACATTAAGCACCTTGGCGCGGCAGCATCCGGCAAAAGCAAACGAGCAGACGGTGCTGGCTTCGCTGGCCATGACTGGCGACCAGGAGCCGCACGGGCTGCTGGACACCTTAGGGCGGTTGTGGATGAACGGGATTAGCGTGGATTGGCAGCAATTTTATGCCAATGAGCGCAGGCTGCGAACGGTGCTGCCAACATATCCGTTCGAACGCAAGCGTTACTGGCCGGAATCGGCGCCGACTGCGGCACGTGGCGCCGTTTCGGTCGCACAGTTTTCGACGACACCGGTGACGACAGCTGTCGAGACCATACCAAACGCCGAGATTCAAGCATCGCAGCCAACGGTCGCTTCGGCGCAGCCTGCTACCCCAGCAGAACCCTCGCTTCCTCGGAAAGATCGTTTGCTCACGGCTTCGCGCACATTGCTCGAAGAACTTAGCGGCTACGATCTTTCTCAAGTGGACTCGGCTACTAGCCTGCTGGAATTGGGGCTGGATTCGCTCTTGTTGACGCAAGCTGCGCAAGTTTTTCACCGGAAATTCGGCGTGTCCATAACCTTCCGCCAATTGATGGAGGAATTGGGTTCGCTGCAACAAATTGCAGAACACCTGGATGCCACACTACCAGCTGAAGCTTTTGCGGCTCCAGCGGCGCCAGCGCCAGTGTCGGTGACCGGCACGACGGAGCAAACCCTTGCGGCGGTAAATTTTGGAACCGGCAACATACCAAACTCGATTCTTGAACAAATTTTGCAGCAACAACAAGCATTGACCCAGCAAGTTTTACAACTAATGGGCCGCGCGCCATCGCAGCAGCCGGCAGCGGCGTCATCACCGGTTACAACCGCGGCTGCGACAACATCTTCCGTTCCGATGGTGGTGAAGTCCGAAGTCAAATCGCATGGCCCCTTTAAACCCATCGATCGCGCAGCGGACATGGCCATGACCGCGGAGCAAACCGCCGCGCTGAAAGAACTCATTGCGCGCTATACGAAGCAAACCGCGGGCTCGAAGAAGCTGGCGATAAAAAATCGTCCGATCCTTGCGGACCCACGCTCCGTCGGCGGATTCAAACAATTATGGAAGGACATGGTTTATCCGATTTTCACTACGCATTCAGACGGATCAAAAGTCTGGGACGTGGACGGCAACGAATATGTGGATTTCGTCATGGGGTTTGGCGCCAGCATTTTTGGGCACCGCCCATCGTTCGTCGTCGAAGCGGTGAAGAGGCAACTCGATCTTGGATTTGAAATTGGTCCGATTCAGCCCATCGCGGGAGAAGTCGCGGAACTGGTTCGCGAATTTACCGGGATGCAACGCGTGGCATTTACCAATACCGGGTCTGAAGCGGTTTTGGCTGCCACTCGCGTGGCGAGAACGGTGACGGGACGCGACAAGATTGCGGTGTTCGCGGGTGCGTATCACGGAATTTTTGATGAAGTGCTTTTCCGGCCGTTAACGGTGAATGGTGAAACGCGCGCCGCTGCCAGCGCTCCGGGAGTGCCGGCCAGCGCGGTTTCGCAGGTCATTGTGCTGGACTACGGCAATCCGCAATCGCTCGAGATTTTGCGCGCGCGTGGATCGGAGATTGCCGCCGTGCTGGTTGAGCCGGTGCAAAGCCGGCGACTGGACTTGCAGCCGCGCGAATTTTTGCATGAGCTGCGCAAAGTAACTCAGGAAACTGGCTCGGCGCTTATCTTTGATGAGGTGGTTACCGGCTTCCGCGTGGAACCGGGCGGAGCACAAGCGTATTTTGGGGTGCGCGCCGATCTGGCCACCTACGGAAAAGTGATTGGCGGCGGCATTTCGATTGGCGCGGTGACCGGCGATCCCAAATACATGGACGCGCTCGACGGCGGCCAGTGGAGCTACGGCGACACTTCATTTCCGGAAGTGGGCGTAACATTTTTTGCGGGCACGTTCGTGCGGCATCCGCTGGCATTGGCGGCGGCGAAAGCGGTGCTGCTGCATTTGAAAGAAAAGGGCCCGGACCTGCAGAAAAATTTGACCGCGCGAACGGCGCGCCTTGCCGATCAATTGCGCGCCATCATTGACGAATTCCAGGCGCCCTATCACCTTTCGCAATTCAGTTCGCTGATGCAGCTCACTTTCCCGTCAGAACAGAAATACGCAGCATTGCTGCATTACATGCTGCGGGAACGCGGAATTCATATGTGGGACAATCGCGCGTTCGTATTGACCACGGCGCACAGCGAGGCCGACCTTGCCAAGCTGTTGACCGCATTTCGAGAAAGTTTGCAGGCCATGGTTGACGCCGGTTTCCTGCCACCGCCAAGTTCTGGTTCCAGAAAAACTTCTGTGGGCAAGACTCAGACCGCGGGCACTTCGACCAAAGAGCGCCAAACGGTAGCGGTGGCCGTAGGCCCTGGTGGAGTCGATCAGTTTCTATTAACCGAAGCGCAAAAAGAAATCTGGTTAGCTGCGCAGATGGGCGGCGAGGCTGCACTCGGCTATAACGAATCTCTCAGGCTGGAGTTTCACGGACGCTTTGACGCGGAATTATTCCGCGCCGCGATTCAGCAGATCGTTCACCGACATCCGATCTTGCTCGCCAGCCTCAGCTCAGATGGCCAATGGCAGCGGGTAGACCCAACCGTAAAGCTGGATGTGCCGCTATTGGATTTTTCGGCGAAACAAAAGCCCGCGCAGGAATTGGAAAAATTAATTGAAACTGAAGTGTCAAGTTCCTTCGATCTCGCCCAGGGACCGCTGCTGCGAGTTCGCATTGTGCGCCTTTCGAGTGACCACCACGTGGTGGTCTGGACCGCGCATCACATTGTGTGTGATGGGTGGTCAGGCGGCCTGATCGTCAGTGAGTTGGCAAAAATTTATTCGGGGTTGAAACACGGAGCCGCACCAGCTCTGGAAGCTCCAGAATCTTTCCGTCAATACGCGATCACCAACCAAGGGGACAGTGAAGAAGCGCGAGAGTCTTCCGCATACTGGTCGCAACAATTTGCGGAGATTCCAACACCGTTGGAGTTGCCTGCGGACCGGCTTCGCCCAGCGGTACGAACAGCGCAAGCTTCCACGCTGAAACGGGATCTGCCTGAGCCGTTGCATCTAGCGCTGAAGAAAACCGCGGGGCAGCAGCGCACGACCCTGGTTGTTCTGCTGATGGCCGGGTTGAAAACTCTTCTATACCGGCTAACCGGTCAAACCGATCTGGTGATCGGCCTCGGAGTCGCGGGTCAAGCCATCACTGGTCAGAGCTGTCTCGTAGGGCACTGCGTCAATTTGCTGCCGGTGCGCTCGCGGCTAGAACCCAGCGGCAGCTTTCAGCAAAATCTCGCAGCCGTGAAGAAAAGCGTTTTAGACGCGTTCGATCATAATCAGAGCACCATCGGAAGCATCCTTCAGGAAATTAGAGTTCCCCGCAGCCCGGGGCGGCCGCCGCTCGTAGAAGTGATCTTCAACATCGATCGCGATCCCGGCGCCGTGGAATTTGAAGGCTTGAAATTCGAATGCGAACGGAATCCAAAGCGCGCGCTGCACTTTGACTTGTTTTTCAATTTCGTGGAAGGACCGCACTCGTTGTATCTGGAGTGTGACTACAACACCGATCTTTTCGATGCTTCGACAATCAGGCGATGGCTGGGGCATCTGCAGACGCTGCTCGAAAGTATCGCGGCGGCGCCGACGCAAGCGATAGACCGGCTGCCGATCCTCTCGGAAGTGGAACGCCACGAGGTCACCGTGCGCTGGAACGATACCGCGGTGAGATACGATGACGTGGAAACGCTGCAGAATTGGTTTGAATTGCAGGTGGACAGGACGCCTGATGCGCTGGCGTTGACGGCCGAGGGCCAGCACCTGACGTATCGCGAACTGAACAGACGAACGAACCAGCTTGCGCATCATTTGAAAAAACTGAGCGTTGGTCCCGACGTGCGCGTAGGCGTTTGCGCGGAACGCTCCATCGAAATGGTTGTGGCGCTGATGGGAATACTTAAGGCGGGCGGCTGTTATATGCCGCTTGATCCCGACTATCCGAGTAATCGACTCGCATTGATGCTGGAAGACGCGCAACCACCGGTGATTTTGACGCAGCAGGCCTTGTTGCAGCGATTGCCGGCGCATGAAGTCCCAGCCATTTCCCTGGACAGCGATTGGGACATCATTGCTGCAGAGCCAGATACGAACCTTGGCGTGCAATCCACGCGAAACGATGCGGCGTACGTAATTTACACCTCAGGTTCGACCGGCAAACCGAAGGGCGTGGTTAACATCCACGAAGCCATCGTGAACCGTTTGCAGTGGATGCAGGACGCTTACCGGCTCACCGCAGCCGATCGCGTGGTGCAGAAAACTCCGTACAGCTTTGACGTTTCTGTGTGGGAATTTTTTTGGCCGCTGGTAACGGGCGCCAGTTTAGTGATGGGGCGTCCCGGTGGTCATCGCGATCCGGAATATCTTGCGCAGCTGATCGCGCAGGAAAAGATTACAACATTGCACTTCGTGCCTTCCATGCTGCGACTGTTTCTGGAAAGCGCGAAATTGCCAAAGCATTCCACCATTCGCCAGGTGTTTTGCAGCGGCGAGGAACTTGGCGCGGATCTGCAACGCATGTTTTTTGCGGCGAGCGATGCGGAATTGCATAACCTGTACGGACCGACTGAGGCTGCCGTCGACGTTACCTATTGGGCGTGCCGGCGAGATGACCACCGCTCGTTTGTTCCCATTGGCCGCCCCATCGCGAATACCCAGATTTATATTCTGGATCACAATTTGAGCCCAGTCCCCATCGGTGTTTCTGGCGAATTGCATATAGGC
>DATNKL010000170.1:0-12624 GCA_035603415.1 Candidatus Acidiferrales bacterium | reverse complement strand
ACAGATTGGACGCCTTGATGCTGGCGCTGGTGCCTGCGAGCAAGCCCGCGACAGCCGCGCCGGTGATGAGAAACTTATTCGACTTAGTCATATGCTGAAGAACCCCCATCGATTTGAAATTTAACTGCATCCCTCAGGCAGAAGAACTGCCATGAAGATCTGTTAGCCGAGTGCGAGCGGGTAGACTTCGGCTTAAATTTTTGTGCACTGGCGCGTGGCTGGGAAGGCGCCGATGTGACAGCCAAACTGTGGGATACGTTACGCCGATAAAGGTTTCGTTGCCACTGAAAATTTGATGTGGCTGATTTGATTCTTGAATGAATGAGGGAATGAAGACGCAACGGTAGAGTGACGATTTTTTGGATGCAGCGTGCAATTGCTTTGTTTCGCGCATATTGTGAGCGGCAAACCAGAAAATTCTGTGGTATGCCAACCAGCCCGTCAAGGCCGTAGATGTAAATTCTTCAGATTAGACGGCCCACCGTGTTATACGGTTCTCCGCAACGTTTGGATTTGATGAGCGCGTCCGGATTGGCAGTTTACAATTGCGAGACTTCAGACGGACGGAACTTAGACTGGGAGCCGACGGGAAAACAATGATGAATATGCTGGCGATACGAGTTATCGCAGCGATTGCCGTGGTGTTGTTTGGGGTTGGCTCGCTCGACGCGCAGGTGCAGGTACGCACGGAAGCGGGGGTGGTGGCGGGCAATAAGAGCGCGGATGGAAAGGTGGTGATTTTTAAGGGCATACCGTTTGCGGCGCCAGCCGTCGGGAATTTGCGGTGGAAAGAGCCTCAGCCGGTCGCTCCTTGGAAGGGCGTGAGGAAAGCGACTGAATTTGGGGCGCGGTGTATGCAAGCACGGATTTATGAGGACATGGTGTTCCGAGATTTGGGGCCTAGCGAGGATTGCTTATATCTGAATGTGTGGACGCCGGGGATTTCGGCAAAGACGAAACTGCCAGTGATGGTGTGGATTTATGGCGGCGGCTTTCAGGCGGGGGCGACGTCGGAGCCACGGCAGGATGGCGAACACCTGGCGCACAAGAGCGTGGTGATCGTGAGCATGAATTACCGGCTGGGAATTTTTGGTTTTTTTTCGCATCCGGGATTGACGGCGGAGTCGGCGCATCATGCATCGGGAAATTATGGGTTGCTGGACCAGGCGGCGGCGCTGAAATGGGTGCACGAAAATATCGCGGCGTTTGGGGGCGACCCGAACAACGTAACCATTTTTGGAGAATCGGCGGGATCGTTTGCGGTGAGCGCGCTGATGGCGTCGCCGTTGTCGAAAGAATTGATTCACGCTGCGATTGGGGAGAGCGGGGCATTTTTTGGGAAGACAGTGAGTGCGAAACCACTGGCGGAGAGCGAAAGGCGCGACGTGGCCTTTGCCGAATCGCTGGGACTTAAATCGCTTGGCCAATTACGTGGCGTGAGTGCGCAAAAACTCCTGGAAGCCTCCAGAGGTGAGAACGACAATTTGCGCTTCCGGCCTAATATCGATGGATATTTCATGCCCGCGACCGCTTTCGCGATTTATGCCAAGGGGGAACAAGCGCATATTCCGTTGATGGCGGGATGGAACCGCGATGAGGGGAGCTACCAGCGTTTTTTTGGGACGGAGCAGGTCAGCAAGGAGAATTACGCCGCGAAAATTCGGCAGCTTTTTGGGGAAACAGCGGCGGAAGCCTTGAAATTATTTCCGGGCGGGTCGGATGAGGAAGTGAAGACTTCAGCTGCGTTGTTGAGTACGGCAGACTTTATTGCTCTTGAAACATGGAAATGGATGGAGATGCACCTGCAGACTGGGGAGGCGGCTGTTTATCGTTATGAGTTTGATCAGGTTCCTCCGCCCTCCGAAAAACATGGGGCCGAAGCAGGGCTGGCGTATCACTCTGCGGAGATTGAATATGTTTTTGGGGCGCTCGATTGGAAGAAGATTCCGTGGCGGCCTGAGGATTACAAATTGTCAGAGCAGATGGGTTCGTACTGGACAAATTTCGCCAAAAGTGGAGATCCGAATGGCCCGGGTCTTGGGGTTTGGCCGATGTATATCCGGAAGAGCGGCTATCAGGTGATGCATTTGAGGCCAAATCCACAGGCGATGCCGGACAAGCAGCGGGAGAAGTTTTTGTTTTTGGATAGGAATGCGGTTAAGGCGAATTAACGCGGGAGTTTTTCTGTGAAGACTTAGGAGGGCGACGGAACAAATGACAGGAACAACCCAAGACCCATGTTCATAACTCAACTTTCCAGTCGCAGCACATCCTTAGACTGCAGGACCCACCTTTGAAAATCGAGGGTGGGGCACCCTCTGCGTGATCTTGATTTGGGATGGGGGACGGCTGGGAGTTTCGGCAATGAAAGCCAAGACCCAGGTTCATAAGTCAACTGCCAAAATGGGTAGCCGGGTAGTGCTACGGATTTGGGCGGGTGCCGAAGATGGCGGTGCCAATGCGAACTTCTGTGGCGCCTTCCTGGATGGCGACTTCGAAGTCGTGGGACATGCCCATGGATAGAACGGGGAGCGGGAGGCCGCTGGAGGCGGCGAGATCGTCTTTGAGTTTGCGCAGACGCGTGAAATATGGGCGGACTTTTTCTGCGTCGTCCAGGAACGGCGGGATGCACATCAGGCCGGCGACTTCCAGGTTTTTTAGTGTGGCGAGATTTTCAAGTAATTGCGGGACGGTGTGGAATTCGGCACCGGTTTTGGTGGCTTCGTTCTCGACGCGGACTTCGATGAGGACGCGGAGTTTCTCTTTGGCATTTAATTCTGCGCGGGCGTGATCGAGGCGCTGAGCGAGCGCGAAATCGTCTACGGAGTCGACGGAATGAAAAGCTTTCGCGGCGCGAGCTGATTTGTTGCTCTGCAGATGTCCGATCAGATGCCACGTGGCGGGCAGGTCTTCGAGTTGCGGGCGCTTCGCTTCCCATTCCTGGACGCGATTTTCGCCGAAATGGCGGAGCCCGGCTTGGTAGGCTTCGCGGATGGATTCGGGGGGATGGGTTTTGGAGACCGCGATTAAAGTGACTTCCGCGGGATGCGCGGATTTTTGTTGCGCGTTGGCGATGTGCTCCTGAATACGCAGAATATTTTCGCGGATGGTTGGAGGCATGGCGGCGCATAAATCGTAGCATGCGTGTGGATTTGCGAGGCAGCGCTGGCGCGGTTACACTGACTGCCAATGCGGCTGGTACGCGAAAGTCTTCCAATATTCAAACGATTTCTCCACCATATCGAACTATGACTACCAGCGGAAAACTGATCGCTATCGAGGGGATCGATGGCAGCGGAAAGCGCACTCAAGTTGAGTTGCTGAGGGACGCGTTGGGTGCGCGTGGGCATGAAACTTTTGTGACGGGATTTCCGATTTACGAGTCGTGGTTTGGAAAAATGGTGGGGGAATTTTTGGATGGGGAGTTTGGGCCGTTGGAGGAGGTTGATCCACATTTCACGGCGCTGCTTTATGCGGGGAACCGCTTCGAGGCCAAACAGCAGATTGTCGAGGCACTGGCTGCGCGGAAAATTGTGCTGGCGGACCGCTATATTGGGTCGAACATGGCGCATCAGAGTGCGCGACTGCCCGCGGAAGAGCGTGGGGAATTTGTAAAGTGGATCGAACATCTGGAGTATCAGATTTATGGATTACCGCGGGAGAGCGCGGTGATTTATTTGCGCGTGCCGCCCGCGGAAGCGCAGAAGTTGGTGGCGCTGAAAAGCGCGCGGGGTTATACGTCGTCGACACACGATTTGCTGGAAGGAAATTTGCGGCATCTGGAAGATGCGGCGGCCATGTACGATGAACTTGCGAGGCGCGCGAACTGGAAAAGCGTGGAATGTTTTGATTCGACGGCGCAGGGGATGAGGGCTCCGGAAGTGATTGCGGCGGAAATTTTGACGGCGGTGGAAGCAGCGCTTGTCGAGACGCATGGGGAGAAATCGTAGTTATGGGCTTTAACGAATTTGTCGGCAATGAACGGATTGTTAATGCGCTGCGCGGGGCTTTGCGGGCGGAGCGAGTGCCGCATGCGCTGTTGTTTACCGGGGCGAGCGGCGTCGGTAAATACACGCTGGCGCGAATGTTTGCACAGGCGGCGACGTGCGAGCGGATGAAAGATGATTTTTGCGGGGAATGCGATACGTGCAAACGGGTGGCGTTGCTGGCCGATCCCGCGAGCCTGGTGCAACAAGGGTTGGCGGAACGCGGGGAAAGCGCGGACGCGGCTATGGTGGAGCGCACGCCGCTGATTTTGCAAACGCATCCGGATGTGTGGACGGTGGTGCCGGATCCGGTGCGCTTGAAGACTCCGGTGGTGCGCCCGATGCTGCGCGTAGGACAGATTCGCGCGGTGCAGCGGGCGGCTTATTTTCAGCCGATGGGGCGGCGGCGGGTTTTTATCCTGGATGGCGCAGATACGATGCGGTGGGACGTGGCTAACGTGTTTTTGAAGATATTGGAGGAGCCGCCTCCGTCGGCGACGCTGATTTTGATCGCGCCGTCGCCGTATTCGTTGCTGCCGACGATTGTGTCTCGGTGCATGCAGTTTCATTTCGCGCCACTGCCGCAGGCCGATGTGGAACGCATTTTGAAAGAGAAGGCAGATCGCAAGGGAGCGGAGATTACGCTGGCGGCGCAATTTGCGGAGGGCAGCCCGGGACTGGCAATGGAAATGGACGTGGAGATGACCGCGCGGCGACGCGCAGATGCGCTGAGAATTTTGACCCGAGCGGCACGGGGACAAGGATTTGCGCAACTGTTTGCGGATACCGCGACGATGGCGAAAGATCGGGAGACCACGTTTGAGCGGCAATTGGGAATTTTTTATGGGCTGCTTACGGACCTTCTGGAGTTGAGCGCGAAGATTAAGAATCCAATGTTGCGGAATAAGCCGCTGGCCAAGGAATTAGAGGCGTTGAGCAAGATCGTGGATGTTGCCTGGGTGATGAGGGCTATTGCGGGATTTGATGAGTTGCATGCGGGGGCGCGGCGGAATTTGAATCGGCAGTTGGGGCTGGATGCGCTGGCGGCTTCGCTGGCGGTGAATGCGTGAATGGTTTAGACCAGAAGTAAGATAGCGGCAAGAATCGGCGACTGACAAAAGTAAGACGCACCCTTTGAAAATCAGAAACGGTGCGGCACCTGCACCCGGGTGAGCCGCGTAACAAAGAACCCAAGAAAAAGAAAGACCCACCCTCGCAAAAGACGCAAGGATGGGGCACCCTTCGCGTTTTTTTGGTTTTTGGCGGTGTTGAGTTATCAAGGGAGTTTGTGCGTCGCGGGGGCATAATGGGATTCGCGCGGGGTACTGTAACCCCTAGGACACGCTACGCATCATAGGGTTATAAGCACTTACGCAACCCCAGGTTTCGCATAAGGAGCCGTTATGGTGAATCGCCGGATGTTTCGTCCGGGCTTTCCGGATGTGAAGGAGTCGAATACTTTGCGTCCTTCGAATAACGGGCCTGCGCCGAGTAAGAAGCCGGCGCCTCCCGAAATGACCCACGCGGAGAATTTTTATTGGGTCAAACAAATGCAGTCGCATACGCCGATGGCGGTGGTGCTGGAAGACGGCGAAGTGCTGCGCGGAACAGTGGAATGGTACGACCGGGATTGTATTAAGTTGACGCGACAGGGGAGCCCCAATTTGTTGGTGTTCAAGCGCGTGATTAAGTATGTGTATAAGGATGGAGAAGAATCGGCGCATGGCGGGGACGAGTAGGCCGATTTGGATTTCGGGGACAAGCGCACTCTGAGTTAGGAATACTGAATACAAAACCTTAATACAAAAAACTAATACAACACCTTAATACCAGACCCACGCTGGCAAAATGCGCAAGGATGGGGCACCTTCGCGTTTTTGTGGTTTTGCCGCCACGGAATTGTGTGACCTTTCAACGAACGTAAATTCCCCTCCAGACGAACAACCCGTGCAGGCTCAAAAACGGCGCTGGTATTGCGGGCTAACAAAACTGCAACGCTTCTTTATGTCACGATAATGGGGGGTGGTGCGTCTAACAGGCTACTGTGGCGACGCATGGTGGTTGTCTGCGCGTGCGGCGTTGGGCGACGCGGTTGAGGAGTGCACTCGAGATGCGCATTGGGATTACTTGTTATCCGACGTATGGCGGGTCGGGAGTGGTGGCAACCGAATTGGGTGCGGAACTGGCTGCGCGCGGGCACGATATTCACTTTATTAGTTATGCGCCGCCGATCCGCATGAACCCCAACGATCCGCATACACATTTTCATGAAGTGGAAGTGGCGTCGTATCCGCTGTTTGACCATCCCCCATATACGCTGGCACTGGCGACGAAGATGCTTGAAGTGTTTGAGTCCGAGGCGCTGGATTTGCTGCACGTGCATTACGCGATACCGCATTCAGTGAGCGCAATGCTGGCGCGGTCGATGGCGGCACCGCGAAGGCTGCCATTTATTACTACTCTGCATGGGACGGATATCACGTTGGTGGGAAGCAACCGGAGTTATCTTCCCATCACGCGATTTTCAATTGAGCAGAGCGATGGGGTGACCGCGATTTCGACTTATCTGCAGCAGCAGACGATTCGGGATTTCGAGATTAAGCGGCCCATTGAAGTGATTCCAAATTTTGTGAATTGTGATTTGTATACGCGGAATGCGGATCCAAAGTTGAGAGCCAAGTGGGCGCCGAATGGGGAGCCGATTTTGATGCACCTTTCGAACTTCCGCCCGGTGAAGCGCGTGACGGACGCGGTGGAAATATTTGCGATGGTGCGGGAGAAGATGCCGGCGAAGCTGGTGCTGATCGGGGATGGGCCGGATCGCGGCGCGGCGGAATATTTGGTGCGCAAGAAAAAACTTCAGAAAGATGTGATGTTTTTAGGCAAGCAGGATCAGGTTTACGAAAGGCTGGCGGCCGCGGATTTGTTTTTGCTGCCATCGCAACTGGAGTCCTTTGGATTGGCAGCCCTGGAGGCCATGGCATGCGAGGTGCCGGTGATCGCTACGAATGTCGGCGGGCTGCCGGAAGTTGTGGAACATGGAGTGGATGGGTATTTGGTGGAGCCTGGTGACGTGAAACGCGCCGGCGCGTATGCGATTGAGATTTTGTCGCGCTCGGATCGCGGACGCGAGATGGGGCATACGGCGCGATTGAATGCCAAGCAGAAATTCTGCGCGAATGATGTGATCCCACAATACGAGCGCTATTATCAACGAGTCTTGGAATCGGCCGCGGTGGCCACGGCTTGAAGAGTTTGGGATTCGGTTCGCTCGCGGATGTGATTCAGGACGCGCATATGGATGCGATGAATAACGTAGCCGGACCACCAGCCCCAATACGTGGCAGGCCACATGGTGTGGTGATACCAGGTTGTACCTTCGAGACGTGTTCGCCCGCCCGGTAAAGCCGTCAATAAAAATTGCCCGCCGTGGGAAATAAAATAACCGTGCAAATGGGGCGCATGGATATTTTTGTAAGGGCTTAGCTCGTTTAAAGGGGCGGGATTTTTGCTGACCTTGAATTTTAAAAGACGGGGCTCATCCCAAACGGTGATGGGTTCTTCAAATGGACCGGTAGAGAAAATGCACTGGCGGGTCGCGCCAACTCCGGAGCCCGAAATTTCCGCGCGGATCGGATAGGCAATGCCGGCGCGAAATAATAATTCTTGTGGCGGCGGGATTTCGGCGAAGGCGATTACCTGGCGCCAGACTGCTTCCGGCGGCGCGTTGATTTCGACAGCGGAGCGCACCACAAAGTCGGGCGGCTTAAGAGCGGCGGCGTGTTCACCGAAGAAGGCGGATGGCAAGACAAAGAGGATAGCGGTCAACATCGCGGGTCTGTTACGCGCGCCCCAGTGATGTGCCTGAATGACGAAACCTATCGAGCCGCCCAGCATCGCGAGAATCATCGCGAGTGGCGCAGCCATTATCAAGCAGATGATGCCCTCAATCGCGACGCCGAGAAGCACCACGGCCAAAATGATGATGGGCATTATAGAAACCTGCATGCAGGACTGAAATGATCTTGGCTCGTGATAACTGTGAAGCAGTACGGCGAAGAAGCCCATACAGAACGGCAGTGCGATAAACAGGCTCCATCCATAGGAACCGATTACGCGAGTGCTAAGGGAAAGGCACGCAAGACCGATGATGGTGGTTACACCGATGGACAGCAGGATGCTGGCGAACTTGCCTCTGGGAATGAACCTGTCCAGCGGTCGCACGTGCGGCCACGGCAGGGCTTCTTCTGATGCGTCCTGATGTTTGGATGGAAGCAGGCACAAAGTGAGGAAGAACAGAACATTTACAAACGGAACGAAAAACAGACATACGAGCCAAAGAGGTAGTGCTGCGTCGCGCAAACGTCGAACGGTCAAATTAACGCCGACCCAAATAAACGGCAAGGAAACAACCACGAGCGTGAATAGAAATTGTTTCTCTGCATAAGACAGATGCGTCAGACGCGCGGCTTTATTAAGCGGAGCCCAATAATTGAAGAGTCCGTTTCCCCAATAATTAAAGCGTTCGTTAGCCCGATATAAGTAATCTCGAGCGATGTAGCGATCGATGTTGTGCTTGAGGGCAAAACCGATGAAGCCAACCAAGGCGTACGTTTGCCGGCTGACGGTGCCGTCCCATCGCCAGAGATTTGCGATGGAACTGGATGGCTCGGACATTTTGCCTCCACGCGCGGTGAAATGCTTTAAGTTGAACTTGGCCGACTAGCGCATTTAATGCTCAGCTGAATGAAGTGTTTTCGTTGTGGCGCACGAGATGGCTGCCGAGCATTTGCGATGCGCGGCGATCCACCGATATGCCGAACGCAACACTTGCATCATTCCTGGAACCCTGGAGAGCCACCCGACGGGGCGGGCCCACCAGATTTCGTGAGCTAGGGCTAAGGCAGCGTCTGCACCGCCGGTTTGCTGACCATTGCTAAGCAGAAGGCGCATCTCCAGCAGCAATTCACTTGGAGATAAGCCAAGTAGTGCGCCGACGCGGGGATCCTGCAATGGCGCTAGTGCGAATCCGCGCTTTTGGAGTGCGGGGGCAATGGCGCGAACGATTTTTACGCAGAAGGCGCAATCGGCGTCGAAGAACAACCAACCTAGGGCGTGGCGTCCTTTGCTATCGGTGAATTCTGAGGTGAGCGAGATCATGGTGTGCACCGCGATGTTGCGATTTCGCACTTCGAAAAATCAAAGTTCGCATCGCATCCCTGGAAGGGTGCGGTGCGGGCGTTGTTCAGCAGAACCGTTTAGCCGGCTTTTTTGCGGCCGGAGCCGAGCAGGGTGATGACTTTGCCGCGCAGTTTGACGACGCCTCGGAGGGCGGCGTCGGGCATGCGGACTACTTCTTCGAACAGGCCGGTCATGGCGCTGAGAAAATCGAGCATGCTTTCCAGGCGTGCGAGGGTGTAGGTGTCTTTGGTGGGATGGGCTTTAATTTCCTGGACGCATTCGGCTAACAGCTTCAGGGTGGGATCGATTTCGCGGCGCTTGCGTTCTTCGGAGACGATGCGAAAGATTTCGAAGACGTCTTTGGTGCAATCGAAGTGGTCGCGGCGGTCGCCGAGGACGTGGACGACGCGGACGATGCGCCAGCCCTGGAGTTCGCGGAGGCTAGTGCTCACGTTGGAGCGCGCGACGGCGAGGATGACGGCAATTTCGTCGGCGGGTAAAGGGCGCGGCGAGATAAAGAGCAGAGCGTGGATTTGAGCCACGGTGCGGTTAATGCCCCAGCGAGTGCCCATTTCGCCCCAGTGGAGGACGAATTTTTGAGCAGTGGGGGAGAGCGGCGGGCTTTGTGTATGTTCAGTCATTTCTGTATAGACAGAAATTACAGTAGTGACGGGAGGATGTCAAGCGGAAACTTCGAGATGTCGCTGCAAAATGAGAGTGTCCGGTTTGAGCAAAGTAGAAATGTCCGCTTTCATAGGTGGCCGAGCGCGCTATGGAAAACGCAGCGAATCGCCTTGACCCAGCGAGAAGAGACCGGCTAAGCGTGCTGCACGAGAGATTGGCGTTCTCGGGGCGAACGCGAACGGGCTAGCCGACGGCTTGCAGGGTGGAGACTAGTTCGGGGATGTCGATGCGGATGGTGGTGCCATCACCGGGACGGCTTTCGATTTCGAGGTTGAAGTCGGCGCCATATAGAACTTTGAGCCGTTCGCGGACGTTACTGAGGCCGATGCCCTCGACGTAGACGTGCGGCATTTTTTCTTCGGAGATGCCCACGCCGTTGTCTTCGATTTCAATGTGGAGGCGGCCATCGCGATTGGAGGTGCGCAACTGGATTTTGCCGCCTTCAATTTTGGGAGCCAGGCCGTGCTTGAGGCAATTTTCGACGATGGGTTGCAGAAGCATGCTGGGAACGAAGGCTTCGAGAGTGTCTTCGTCGAGTTCCTTGATGATTTCGAGATTGTCGCGGCCGAAACGGGCTACTTCGATGTCCAGATAGTCGTCAATGAATTCGAGTTCTTCGTGAAGTGGAACAAAGGTTTCGTGCTTGCGGAGCAGGCGGCGCAAAATATTGCTGAGTTTCAGGACGACGCCGCGAGCAGTGTCGGGATCGAAGCGGATCAAGGCGGAGACGGTGTTGAGAGTGTTGAAGAGGAAATGCGGATTGATTTGGCTGGAGAGTGCGTCCATGCGGGCCTTGAGGAGCAACTGCTGGTGGCGCTCGAGATTCATTTCAATGCGAGTGTTGTTCCAGATTTTCAGCGGGGCGGCCACAGACATGAGCGTGGCGATGACGGTTAGAGCGAGCCACCAGTTCCACTCTGGATCGATGGCGAAAAGCCATTTGGGCTTGGTCGCCTCAACGAGAGCGACGCGGCCAAGTTCGAGGCCGACGCATGCGAGAAGTGGCGCCATTTCCCAGGAAGGTTGCGCGCGGCGCACAAGGCGCACGATGGCACGCGGGATGTTTAGAAAAGTGAAGGGACCAAAATTCCAGATGTCTTCTTTGTTGGGGATCGCTTGACGAATGAGACCGCCGATCAAGCCTGCGGTGGCGGCCGCGGGCATGCCGAGCCATTCGTGGCCTATGAGGGCCGGGATGGTGATGATGGCGCCGCCGAGCGGACCGACAACTCGGCCACCCAGTAGCCCCATCAAGAAAGCACCCTCTAGCGAGAGATCAGCGAAACGGTATGGGTAGCCGACAAGGCGCAAAGTTACGCCGAGGATGAGCGGGGGCACCATGAAGAGCATGAGTTTTAATTTTTGGTCGGGGTCGCGTTCTTCGGTAAAGAGGACGCGGCGGAAGGTGTTCCAGCGCGCGAGGAGAGCGGCGATGGAGGAGGCCACGCCGACCTTTAGCAATAAGGTGAACAGCAGGTCGCGGGCTGAGATGGTGGCGTCCATAGTGCGTTGAGGCGGCTTTGCTTACGCTAAGCTAATGTTATGTGGGATGTAAAGTGTGTAGCGGGAATTTGTGCGCGGGCATCCAAGCTGGAGGCTGGAGACTGGAGGCCGGAAGATAGACGCCGGAGGCCGGTCGCTGGACGGTCCGTTCGGAAAACGGTGTCAGCGCGAGAGTGGAAACTCCAGTCAAATCGGACGGTGCGGCAGCACCCGTTCGGGAATAAGTGCTATGCGCGTTGGTTATCTCCTGTAGTTGCGACTTCACCATGGATAAAAAAATAATGAAGAGTACAAATTTGGAAAATAGCGAGGACGTGGAGCTGCGGATCGTGGCGCAGGCGAAATTGCCTACGCGTTACGGGGACTTCACGATTTATGGATTTAAGGGCGCTGGGGCATTAGATGAAGCGGTGGCGCTGGTGCGCGGGAATTTGAAAGGTAAAGTTGCGCCGCTGGTGCGGGTGCATTCGCAATGCTTGACGGGGGATGTGCTGGCTTCGATGCGCTGCGATTGCCGGGCGCAGTTAGAATTATCGCTGCGCGAGATTGGGCGCGCGCCGGCGGGCGTATTGATTTATCTGCCGCAGGAAGGGCGTGGCATCGGGCTCATGAATAAGCTGCGCGCGTATGAGTTGCAGGACGGAGGCATGGATACGGTGCAGGCCAATGAGAAGCTGGGGTTTGCGGCGGACTCTCGCGAATACGAATTTTGCGCGGCGATTTTGAAGCAGCTCGGAGCGCGGCGGATTCGATTGCTTTCGAATAATCCGGAGAAGGTGCGGCAACTGGAGAATGCGGGGATTCAAGTGGTGGAGCGGGTGCCTTGCCAGCCGCGGATTTCGAAGACTTCGCGGGGGTATTTGAAGACGAAGAGATCGAAGATGGGGCATTTGTTGAAGGGCGTGTAAAGGTTGATCGAATAACTTTGCTGGAGGCTTAGGTATGTCGTCGATCAGGTAACTGGTCGCATCTTGAGGATGCGTAACCGAGCTTGATCAGAAACGAAAACCCCAGACGCGAATGGCGTCTGAGGTTTTTGTTTGGCTTCTAAAATTAAATCTCGATCCACTAAAAATTGAAGCCTACGGCTTATCGTTTGGCGGTTCTTTCTTTTTCTCTCCTGGCGGCGGATTTTTCTTTTGCTGTTCTGGCGGCGGAGCCGGACGCTGCGCGGGCGCGGCCTGCGGTTTGGGTGCGGGTTTGGCTTCCTGGCGCGGAGGCGGCGGAGCGGGCTTGTTTTGAGGTGGCGGAGCCTGTTGCGGGCGCGCTT
>DATNKL010000148.1:0-29061 GCA_035603415.1 Candidatus Acidiferrales bacterium | reverse complement strand
CCGGGATCACGAGGCACCGCGATCCTGCTATTCGTACTGATGGGCGCAGCGTGTTATGGGTGCGCTAGCGCAGCAATAAACCACAACTATGGGA
The DNA here is from genome assembly GCA_035603415.1 of Candidatus Acidiferrales bacterium. Classification (GTDB taxonomy): domain Bacteria; phylum Acidobacteriota; class Terriglobia; order Acidiferrales; family UBA7541; genus Acidiferrum. The sequence goes on along the minus strand of DATNKL010000148.1, from coordinate 28,967 downwards.
CTCCATCGGGAACTTACAACCTGACGGTCACAGCGACCGGGGGACGGTACAGCACTCCATTCCGGTCACACTCACGGTGCGGTAATAGACAGATGAAGAGCCGGCATGAGGAACCTGAGTGAAGAGCCCGCGTGAACAGAATGTGCCGCTGCGAGTTAGGAAACGCGGGCTACAACAGCGGTTCCGCCCAGTTCTCGAGCGTCTCTTTGACCTTATGCAAGAATTGATGCGCGATGGCCCCGTCGACCACGCGATGATCGTAGGACAGCGTGACGTAACACATCGAGCGTATCGCGATGGAATCGTTGATCACTACCGGCCGCTTTTCAATCGCGCCTAGCCCCAGAATGCCCACGTTGGGTTGGCTGATTACCGGCAAACCAAACAGCCCGCCGAACACTCCAGGATTGGTGATCGAAAATGTGCTCTCCTGCACTTCTTCGGGTTTCAGTTTCTTGGAACGCGCGCGCTCCGCCAGGTCGTTCATGGTGCGTTGAACGCCCAGGATATTTTTTTCATCGGCATGCTTCACCACCGGCACCAGCAGGCCCCAATCGAGCGCCACCGCGATGCCGATATTGATTTCCTTGTGCATCACCACGTTCGTGCCGTCCAGGGAAGAGTTCAGGATGGGATAGGCACGCAAGCCCGCCACCGCGGCCTTCACAAAAAACGGCATGAAGGTGAGCTTGGTGCTATTGCGCTTTTCGAATTCGTCTTTCGATTTCGCGCGCAGCACCGCGACTTTGGTCATGTCGATCTCATCCACGGAATACACATGCGCTGAGACACGCTTGGAAGCCACCATGTGCTCGCCAATGCGCTGCCGCATCACGCTCATGGGTTGCACTTCATAATCGCCAAAATAAATCTTCTCGCGGGGCACCGCTGCTTCGAAGGTCACGTGCACCTGCCCACCGTGTTGACCGCTTGCTTGCGCTCCGCCTTGCGAAGGAACCTGTGCGGGAGCTTGCCGTGGTGGTGGCGGCATCGGAGGAGCCTGTCGTGTTGGCGCAGGTGAAGTAGAGTTGAACGCCTCCTCCAACTCCTCTTCCACTTCGCCGCTCTGGTCTGTTTGATCTTCTGTTACTCCGCGTTGCTGCCCGCCGCTCGCAATCAGCGCTTCGATGTCCTGCTTGCTGATGCGGCCACCTGCACCGGTTCCGGTAACGCCGCTCAGGTCGATCCCGTGTTCCTTGGCCATGCGGCGAACCAGCGGCGAACTGTGAATGCGGCCGCCGCCATCTCTCGCGCCGGTCGTGGGCACTCCTCCGGTCGCGGGCGCACCCGCACCCGTTGCCCCTGCCGATCCCGATGTAGCGGCAGCCTGCGCGCGTGCCTGCGGTTGCGCAACTGGCGCGCCTTTGCCATTCGCAGGAGTCGGGGGCGCCGCGTCGCGCGATGGAGGCGCCAGTGCCACCTTGGCCGACTGTGCTTCGCTCTTCGGACTCGCCGCCGGTTGCGCGGGCTTCGCGGCGCCCGCCTCGCCCGCAGCATCAATCACTCCTACCACCGTCTGAATAGGTACAGTCTTGCCTTCCGCAACCTTGATTTCTTTCAGCACGCCGGCCGAAGGCGACGGAATTTCCGCGTCCACTTTGTCGGTGGAAATTTCGAACAGCGGCTCGTCGCGCTCCACCTTATCGCCGGGCTTCTTGAGCCATTTGGTGATCGTTCCTTCAAATATACTTTCGCCCATCTGCGGCATTACGATGTCTACGGCCATATCGATCTCCTCGAAAAACCAGCGGTGCCTTGACGCGCGCTACCGCGCCCATCAACTCTCATGTCCCGGTGCTAATACCGCGCCAGCTCTTTGGCGGTATCAAAAACTTTCTTGGCGTTCGGCAGAAAATATTCTTCCAGCGGCGGGGAATAGGGAACCGGAGTATCGAGCGCGGTCACCCGCAGCAACGGCCCGTCCAGATCGCCGAAAGCTTTTTCACAAAGTATGGCCGCAATTTCCCCGGCAATCCCTCCGGTCTTGGTATCTTCATGAACCACCAGGCAACGGTTGGTCTTCTTCACCGATTGCAGGATGGTTTCTTCATCCAGCGGTAACAGCGTGCGCAAGTCGATCACTTCTGCTTCGATGCCTTCCTTAGCCAAGGCGTCCGCTGCTTCCAATGAAGTATGCATCATGGCTGCGTAAGAAATAATGGTCAGGTGCTTGCCGGCGCGCCGCACGATGGCTTTGCCAATAGGCACGGTGTAATCCCCAGCCGGCAATTCTTCCTTGATGCGGCGATACAAATATTTGTGCTCAAAAAACAGCACCGGATTATTGTCGCGTATGGCCGCTTTCAACAGGCCTTTGGCATCGTAGGGCGTCGACGGATAGATAACCTTTAATCCCGGCGTATGCACGAAATACATTTCCGGATTCGCGGAATGGAATGGCCCGCCGTGCACTCCGCCGCCCGACGGACCGCGAACCACAATGGGCGCAGGCGCGTTCCAGAGATAGTGCCCCTTGGCCACGAAATTCGTCAGCTGGTTGAAGCAGCATGCGATGAAATCTATAAACTGCATCTCGGCGATCGGTCGCAGCCCGAGATAACTCATCCCACAAGCCGCGCCTATAATGGCGCTCTCACTGATCGGCGTGTCAATTACGCGCTCCCAGCCAAAGCGCTGCAGGAGCCCCTCGCTGGTTTTGAACGCTCCGCCATACACGCCCACATCTTCGCCGAGCAGCACCACGGCCGGGTCGCGCTCCATCTCTTCAAACATGGCCTGCTTGATGGCTTCCAGAAAGGTGACCGGCGCAGAACCTGCCGCGCCTGGCGTCTCCGCCGCTCCGTTTACTTTCGGCTTGTCCGCTACCTCTGTGTGGGAACCGGCCATGGCTATCTCCTTTTCCCCGTAGCAGGTGGCGCTGGTTTCTTTGCCACGCGAGGCGCCCCGGCGTGAGACGCTCCTGTGTGCGCAGCGTCTTTGCGTGAAGTGCCATTCTTCGCGGCAGATGCGGACGCTTTGCTTTTCCCGTTCGCACCGGCGACTTTCTTGACCACTGTTTTAGCCGGACTTTTTGGCGCCAGTTTGCTTTCGTTTTCGCCCAATTCCGGCGAAGCTGGCGTGGTATCCCCAAAATGGATTGGTGCGTTCTTGCCCGCCGATCCCTTACCTTCCCCGAATCCCTCTACCGACCAAACTGCTGCAATGCTCGACTTGGGCGGCGTGACCTCGGCTTTCGATCTTTCCCATTTAGGCGCGATTTTGTGGCATTCGTCCCCACTACAGTACACACCCTCATTGGCAAACTCCGCCGGCGGCAGTGGCGAATTCTCCGCGAAGTCGCGTTCCTCGCTCAGCAGCGTCTCGATGCGCTCGTCGATTTCCTTTTTGCTCTTGGCCTCCAGCAATTTTTCGCCGGTCAAAAACTTTTCGTACAAAACAATGGGATCGCGCGCCTTCCAGTAGTCAAACATTTCTTTCGGCACATATTCCGCGGGATCATGCTGGGCGTGCCCGCGCATGCGCATCGATTTCGCCTCGATCAGAATTGGGCCCTCGCCCGCTCGCGCGCGATCTACCGCTTCCTTGGCGGTGGTATACACCGCGACTACGTCGTTGCCGTCCACAATGTAACTCGTAATTCCGTAAGACTTGGCGCGATCCGCCAGATCCTTTATCGGCACTTGGCGTTTGACCGGCGTGGAATACGCCCACTGATTATTTTCCAGAATCAAGACGAAGGGCGCCTTCTGTGACGCCGCGAAATTCAGCCCTTCGTGAAAAACTCCCGTCGAGCTTCCCCCGTCACCAATCCACGTCATGGCCACGATCTTCTGGCCTAGGTAGCGGCCCGCCATGGCCACGCCGGTCATCACCGGAATTAGATCCCCAAGCATGGAAATTGGTGAAACGATGTGCAGGTTCTCCAGATCGCCAAAATGGCTGGTACCATCCTTTCCGCGCGTCGGCGAAGTGTACTTGGCCATGTGCTGCGTGAAAATATCCCGCGGCGGAACACCTTTCACCAGCAGCGCCCCGATATTGCGAATCATGGGCGCCATCCAATCCTTCCTTTCTAGAGCGTACGCGGTGCCTACCGAAATGCCCTCCTGGCCCTCGCTCGAGTACAACCCGCCGACAATTTTGTTTTGGCGGAACAGCTTCGTCATGGTGTCTTCCACGGCCCGGTTCAAGCGCATGTAGTAATACAAGTCCAGATATTGCTGCCGCGTCAGTTCTTTCTTCATCCGCGCTCCCTGCCGGTCACACTAATCAAATATTACGATGCGACTTCCACTGCCTGCGCACGTGACACACCCGCTTCGCCACTAACCTCCTGCGTCTGCAATTGTGCAACCAAATCATCGTGAGACATTTCGCGCATCTCCAGCCCAAACACTTCCCCGAAATTTCGTACCACCGGCTGCACCACTTCCTTACGTGTCACCGCGCGTCCCAGAATCTTCTCGAGCGAAGTGGCTTTGCGCCCGGTAATCCCACAAGGCACGATCAAATCAAAATGCCGCAAGTCCGTCGATACGTTGTACGCAAAGCCGTGAGACGTCACCCACCTGCTGATATGCACCCCGATGGCTCCAAGTTTTTCTTCCGTCAGACCCGGCGCATTCGAATCACTCGTGCCTTGCACCCAGATGCCGGTTTTGCCCGTTACGCGCTCGGCGCTTATTCCAAATTCCGCCGTCGCGCGAATCATTACTTCTTCCAGCATACGCACGTACCACACCACGTCTTTGCGAATCGCGCTCAAATTTAAGATCGGATACCCGACCAGTTGTCCCGGCCCGTGATAAGTAATATCCCCGCCGCGGTCAGAAGCATGAAACTCCACGCCTTTTTGCCGCAACACCTGCTCGGACGCCAGCAGATGTTCGCGTTTTCCGTTACGGCCCAAAGTAATTACATGGGGATGCTCGCACAGCAGCAGAACATCCTCCATCGCGCCCGTTTTACGCGCCGCCACCAGGCGCTTTTGTAGCTCCCACGCTTCCGCGTATCCAATCAATCCCACATCGACGATGTAGCAGCTTTTCATTACGCGTTCTTTACCATCTCAAATCCGCTTAAGCAGCTTAAACAATTACCTTAAACATTGATCTGTAATCCACGCACCGAAGCGAATGCATCGCCCATGCCTTCCCACACCGTGGGATGCGCGTGCATCATGTTCATCATATCGTCGATGGTGCCTTCCAGATGCAACACCGCCGCAGCCTCCGACAGAATTTCCGTCGCCAGTGGCCCGATAATGTGAATGCCCAGCACTTCACCAAATTTCTCGTCCGACACCACCTTGATAAATCCGCCGTGATTCCCAAGAATGGTAGCCTTGCTGTTCCCCACAAACGGAAATTTGCCGGTCTTTACCGCATATCCCTCATCGCGCGCTTGTTTTTCTGTCAATCCAATCGAACCAATCTGCGGTTCGCAATACGTGGCGTTAGGAATGCGCGTCTTCAAAATCGCGTGTGTTGGTTTTCCGGCAATATGCGTGACCGCCACGATCCCTTCCATCATCGCCGCGTGCGCGAGTTGCGGCAGGCCCGCGACGATGTCTCCGATGGCGTATAAACCTTTTTCTTCCGTCTCCATGTAAGGACCGACCAGCACGAACCCTCGATCCATCTTGGCCTTCGACTTTTCTAGCCCACAGTTTTCCGTCATCGGCTTGCGTCCGACCGCCAGCAAAAGTTTTTCCGCCTGTAACGTTTGTTTCTTTCCATCTTTGTCGGTAAACGCCACCGTCACGCCTTTGGCATCCTTCTTCACCGATTCCACTTTGCTGCTGGTGTGTATTTGAATATTTTTCTTCCGGAAAGCTTTATCCAACTCCGCGGAAATCTCTTCATCCTCCACCGGCACCACCCGCGGCAAAGCTTCCAGGATGGTTACCTCCGTGCCAAACGAGTTGTAGATGGAAGCGAACTCCACGCCCACCGCGCCTGCGCCCACAACAATCAGAGTTTTTGGTATGGACGGAAGTTCCAGTATCGACCGATTGGTCAGAATGGTCTTGTGATCCGGCTCAATTCCCGGCAACGCGCGCGCTTCTGATCCGCTGACCATCAAAATATTTGACGCTTCGATCTCCGTTTTCTTGCCATCCTTCTCAACACTGATGCGGCCCGGCCCCTCGTAGCGTCCCCAGCCCTGCGCCCATTCCACCTTATTCTTCTTGAAAAGAAATTCAATGCCCTTGGCGTGCTTCTTGACGATTTTGTCTTTGCGCGCCAGTACGTTGGCCCAATTAATCTTCAGCCCGCTCACCTCAAAACCCAATTCAGCGGCATTCTTAAAATGGTCGTAAACATCCGCATGATGCAGGAGCACCTTGGTGGGAATACAACCGACATGCAGGCAAGTGCCGCCAAGATAGGGGTCTTTTTCGACCACGATGGTCTTTAGCCCAAGTTCACCGGCGCGAATGGCTGCTACATAGCCCCCCGGCCCGCTACCGATGATCGCCACATCGTACTTAGCCACACTGCTCTCCTTCCGCAGGCCTCAGGACCGCGGGTACCAACATGTTGCTCGCGCGCAAATCACTTATGCCGCGATACTTAGCGGAACATCGATCTCCCGATTTGACGGTTTTTATAAAGCGCCATCTCACGCTGCCCTACAGGTGGGAATGGTAAAGACCCGGCAAATTGCTAATTTTAGCAGCCCGCCATCACGCCCGCAACTTGACCATCCCGGCCGCACTGTCCTAAGTTTTTAACCCCTTTTCCACAACCCCGCCCGTGTCCCATTTCAGGGGCAGATTTACATAATATTTTACTTTGCTATTTAATTACTCATATGTAATATGAGAGTCCCTCGTTATATATCTACCTATATAATTACCTTTATAGTTACCATGAAACGGGGAGTGCCCCTCGCAAGAAAGGCCGGACCTCATGCTTGTGCGATCAGGGGACCGGTTCCAATGGATAATTCCGAGAAGCAAGCGGGATTGGTGCAATGCCAGAGGCAGGGATGCTGACGTGGACCATGTTTACTGTGGTTGCGGCGCGGTCATGAAAAAGCATTACAAACCTCCCATCTTTCGCTATCTCGATTTCAACGGGGATCGCGAACAAGATGCTCTTCATGCACTCGCGCCGGATCTTCTCCTGCAGAATGCTCGGAAGGAATAACATATGCCTTCCGATGCCACGCCGCCCAAATATCGCTCGCCCTCGCATGCCAGAGATATTTTCGTAGCTCGGTCCGGCATCGCGCGCACTTTTGGAGGCTTGGGAAGTTTCCTCGCCATTATCTTCCTCGGCAGCGGAGTCTATTTGCTGCAGGAATCGTTCACCGATCCTCTGCTCAGGCCGTCGGCTTAATTGCCGGCGCATTCATCATCGCCTTGGCTACCATCCTGATTTATTTTATTTTCACTCCAGGCAAGAAACTCCAAACCGACCGGGCTCGGGAAATTGAGGCGCACACGCCGGCGCACTCATTGGCACCGCCTGCGTCGCCATTGCTGCCGCCGAAAGAGCGCGTGTCGAGTTTATGACCTTGGACAGCCCGTTGCTAATTTCTTTGTCCTAGGGTAGCGATGAAAGTTCCGGTTGCTTGCTTTAGGTTTAGGAAGTAAATGAGCAGCGCAGCAGGTAATTCCATTTAGCGCCGTATCCGAACACGTGCATTCGCCCCACGTTCGTTGGCTGCTCACGGCTTCCAGAAGGGTAAAATTTCGCGTCGTTCCCCTCAGGGCATTAAATTTTTGATTTGTTTAATGCGATGGGCGTGAGTCGCCTCTCCTGCCGTATTTGTTCGGCAATCACTTTACCGTCACGCTTGTAGACTCGGTAAGCCCGTGAGTAGCTTCGAGAGCTGATCACTTTGTAGAACCGTCCGTCTATAAACTCGATCGCGCAGTTGTTCTCAATCGCGATTCCCATGCCTCCGGTCTTACGAATTAGCTCACGGAAGTGCTTTCTCCGTGGCACTCCTCGGGTCATGCTGTTGTAGTGCGGGCAATGTATTCCGTGTACGAGCCCTATGCCCCTTACGTTTATGTACCTCCATTTTCGCGGGTTGTAAAAAGACATCGAATCAGAATGCCCGGACTCAAACCAGCAGATAGCGCCAGCGCTAATTCCAGAGAGGACGGTCCCGTTCTTGTAGGCCAATTTCAGAAGTTTGTCGACGCCCAAGCCCCTCCAAACACGCATCATCAGTAAGGTATTTCCGCCGCCAACGTAGATTATGTCTGCCGACAGAATCTTCTTCCTGATCTGTTTTTTGGAGGGCCGTGCTTTGATTAGAAACAGCACATCAGTTTTACATTTCAGGAATTTGCTAAAATACTCTTTGACGTGTTTCCAATACCGTTCGGAATCCGAACTCGCGGTAGGAATAAAGAGCAATTTTGGATTTTTTTTGCCCGAAAGCCGGATGATTTCCCGATCAATAGGAGCGGTCCCCCTCGTTCTTATCTCCCCGCCGCCGATCGCTACAATCGCTTTTCGCATGTATACAGTACCGATGGCGGGAATTGAAATGTCAACTCGTCTTCAGCGGTAGAGCGACGAAGTCCCAGAATGCATTTACCGGAAAGATGGGAATCCCTCCAATTTGTCCTACAATTTGCCCGCACCAACGATCTCGAAGCTTGAACATTGCCTCTTCGCTAATTCGTTGACGGGCGCAAGTGCGCGATATAAACTCCCGCCACTTAAAGAGTATGGACGGCAGATGAGCGATTGGGTGTATATCCAGACAGATCCCGCGGAACAGTTAATGCAGGTGTATCACTTTTCGATTATTAAGCAGCAATGCGGCGGCGGCGTGCCCTTCAATATCACGATTAAGGAATTTGCCGTGCCGCCCCCCGGGCAACGGCTGCGTTTTTATGCCGAGGCTGACAAGGCCGTGAACCAGAAATCGGCCGCGTTTGTACCGTGTGGTTGGGGGACTTCCATTTTTTCCGCGCTTGGCGATTGCGTGCGGCTCATCCGCCAGTTTCCGTACGAAGGCGACGAGGGTGTGGCCTCGTGATCCTGCAAATTATCAGACGAACTATCCAACCAGGCACGATCGTCCTGGAAATCAAAGGTAGCCTTCACTCCGGGCCGGAATGCGCCAAGCTGGGCCAGGAAGTTGACAAACTCATCGAAGAGCGACAAACCCGCGTCATTTTTGACATGTCCGGCGTGACCCATGCGGACAGTGCGGCGATCGGAGCCATCGTCAAATGTTTTTCAAAGTTAAAGGGTGTAAACGGCGCACTGCGCATTGCGTCCGTGCAACCGATGGTTGATTACAGCCTCAAACTGACAAAGGTCGACCGCGTGATCGACATATTTCCTTCGGTGGAGCAGGCCGCAAAGGGATTTTCGGTGCCAGACGCGAATACTCGTCCTCGAGCCTGACTTCCGCAAATCAAATCCGAATTTACAGGCTTGGACGAAGTAAGCTCGCGTTTTTGGCAATGCGCGTGTGTTGTGCCAGATACTCGTTTACTGTTTGTCGTATACGACAGAGTTGTTTACCGCGCGTCCCTGAGCATCCTTACCTTTGAATGTTGAGGTCCGAGTTTTGCCGTCCGCGGAGACCTTTGATGTGATGGTCATGACCGCTTGGCCGCCCTTCTTTATAGTGGCCTGGATAGTGTTGGCGTCGATGCGCTTCACCGACACGGTGTCTCCATATGCCAAGCCCGTTACCGGATAATCCTTGCCATCAAATTTGGCATCGTACTCGACGTGAGTCGGGCTTCCGTCGCCATCAGTTCCTTCAGCATCGATCTTGACGCCTTTCTCGTCTGACTCAATTTTTAGGTTCACACTCTTCGCCGGTGGCCCAGGGCTATATTTCGATTTTGCAGCGTTCATCTTCCAAGTCCCAGAGTGCTGGTCGGCTGCTGCAGGCGTAACGCTCAGGGCGAGAGCTGCGAGCAGCAGCATCAATAGTGTGAAAATCCGAGAGAGATTCATTCGCATAATCTGACCTCCTTGGTGGGATTTTGGGGTTACCGCTGCAGCCGTTATGTACGGAAATTCGCTGAAAGTCCAGAGCATTTTCTGGATCGGCTAAGTTAATTGCATCGGTTATTCATTAAGCCATAAATACCGGCTGAGGTGAGGCTTGGGTTGTCGTCTGGGTTTGGACGAAGAAATCTAAAGCGCTCGAGCGAGCCATATATATAATTGCGCGTTCCACACGGAACGAAGATCGAAACTTAGGGGTGCTATGAAAATTGTGCGCGTAGTGTTGATTGCGTGGATTGTGATTTTTGTGCCGGGAGCATTCGGGCAAGCGAAAGTCGCGGCACCACCTGTGCGGGCGTTGAAGTTCGGGAAGTTGTGGGATGGGCATGGAAAAGTGTGGACCGGCGCGATCGTCATTGTGGAAGCCGGGAAGATTCGGGCCGTGACAACGAACGCGTCGGATATTCCCGCGGGCGCGGAAGTGATGGACCTCTCGAACTACACCGGGCTGCCAGGCTTGATCGACGTGCACACCCACATGACCATGTATACCGACGAAAAACCCGGTGAGCCGATGTTGAAACAGCTCACCGCGAATCCGCCGGCGGTGGAGGTATTTCTTGCGCGCAAGGGCGCGATGCGCACGCTGGAGTCCGGTGTAACCACCGTGCGCGACCTGGGAGCAGATCAGTACATGGATATTGCCATGCGCGATTTGATTAATCATGGCGAGATGATTGGGCCGCGCATGTTTGTGGTCGGCTATGGCCTGTACATTACCAGTACGCCGTACAAGCCGGGGCTAAGTCTTCCCGCAGGAGGAATTGCGGATGGCGTGCCGGAAGTATTGCGGGCGGTGCGCCAGCAGATTGCTGCCGGCACCGACTGGATCAAGATGTACGCATCGACGGGGACCGATGACGATGTGACGGGATTCCAGACCTACAACTATGAGGAGATAAAGGCGGCGGTGGACACCGCGCATCAATTCGGCAAAAAGATTGCAATTCATTCCTACGGGCCAGCTGGAGCGCGCGATGCGGTGCGCGCGGGAACGGACTCGCTGGAGCATGCCACGGACATGGACGATGCCACGATTCAGGAGATGGTGAAACGCGGAACGTATTATGTGCCGACCATCGATCACAATCGCTACTACCTCGACAACGGAGACAAAATCGGTTATGCGCCCGGCTACAAGGAGCGCTTGCAGGCCTTCATTCCGCGCAATCTGGAAACCACCAGGCGCGCGTTCAAAGCCGGAGTGAAAATCGCCATGGGGTCGGATGCGATTTATACGATGTTCGGCGAAAATACGCGCGAGCTAGGATGGTTCGTGAAAGCGGGGATGACCCCGGAGCAAGCATTGCAAACAGCCATAACGAATGCGGCCGCGCTCCTGGGAAAAGAAAAGGAGTTGGGCGCGGTCGCGCCCGGATACCTGGCGGATTTGGTGGCGGTAGAGGGCAATCCGCTTGCGGACATCAACGTGGTGCTTAACAACGTGAAGTGGGTCATGACGAATGGAAGTGTCGTTGTGGACAAAACCAAGAGCGTCGCTGGCCGCTGAATGGGTGTGGGCCAAAGTGAAGTTGCACTGAGGCATAGGCAAAGGCAATCACAGTGAGGAGTCTACGATGTCAGTATCCGTTTTTATCGGTACCAGCGTGGATGGATACATAGCGCGGCCGAACGGTGACCTCGACTTTCTGCCGCCGGGTGGCGGCGAACCGCACGGCTACGATGAGTTCATGGCAACCGTCGATGCGCTTGTGATAGGGCGCAAAACTTTCGAGACGGTTGTGGCGTTTGCCGCTTGGCCATACGGTCAGAAAAGGGTGGCGGTCCTCAGTAGCCGGCCGGTGGACTTCTCTACGGTTCGCGGGGGCATTGTGGAACAAATGGCCGGACCTCCTGGTGAGATCGTTTCAAAACTCGCTGAGAGTGGTGCGCACCACCTCTATGTCGATGGAGGAATCACCATTCAACAATTTCTGCGGGCAGGTCTCATTGAGCGCATCATTATCACTCGAGTGCCTGTGCTCATTGGGCAGGGAATTTCTCTGTTTGGCACCCTGCCGCGCGATATCCGGCTCCTTCACGTAGTGACGAAGCACTACCCAAGCGGTTTGGTTCAAACCGAGTACCGCCTCGCTGTCTAAAAGGTATTGTCACGATTTCATTGCCTGCCCGCGGCTTCCAGAGGGTATAATTTCGCGTTGTTCCCATCCATTGCATCAAAATTTTTGATTCGGAGACCACCGAATATGGAGAGTTCTCGCGTCACTTCCGGCATGCATCGTAGACATTTCCTCGCTGCCACTGGCGGCGGTCTCCTGGCCGCCGCAGCGCCCGCGGTTGCCGGTGCCGCCGGCTTCATCAATGAAAAGAACGTCAGGAGTGCCGTCGGAAGCGCCGCGAAAACTGCCGCCAGGTCTGCCTCTGAAACATCTTCCCTGCGCAAGATTCCCATTGGCGTCTTTGATGCGGTGTACGACAAGCTTTCCCTGGACACCATGCTCGATAAGGTCAACGCCCTCGGCCTCGAAGCCATGGAAATCGGCACCGGCGGCTATCCCGGATCACATCATTGTCCCATCGATGAACTTTTGGCGGACGCCTCCAAAGCCAAAGCCTGGCAGAAAAAATTCGAGGATCGCGGCATTCACGTCGCCACTCTAAGTTGCCACGGCAATCCAATTCATCCGGACCCTAAGCACGCCGACCGCGACGCGGAAACTTTTCGCAAGACGGTCCTGCTCGCCGAACGTCTCGACGTCAAAGTCATCGTCGGCTTTTCCGGTTGTCCGGGCGCTTCCCCGTCAGACACACAGCCGAACTGGATTACCTACCGCTGGCCACCCGAATACGCCGAAATGCAGGACTGGCAATGGAAAGAAAAAGTTGTTCCCTATTGGAAAGAAGCCGCGAAATTTGCCCGCGAACACGGCATCCGCAAACTAGCTTTTGAAATGCATCCGAATTTCGTGGTCTACAATCCACGCACTCTTCTGAAGCTCCGCGAAGCCGTCGGCGAGGAAATCGGCGCCAATTGCGATCTCAGCCATCTTTTCTGGCAAGGATGCGATCCCATCGAAGTTATCCACTTCCTCGGCAAGCAGGGCGCGATTTATCACGCACACATGAAAGACACCGCTTTCTACCCAGACAATGTAAACAAATATGGTGTCCTGAATTTTGCATTCGAAACCAAAGATTTGCCGCTGGCGTCCGAAACTTTTCGCGCCGTCGGCTACGGTCATGGAGCCGAGCTCTGGAAATCCATCATCAAGGCTTACATGGACGTCGGCTATCAGGGCATCCTCAGTATCGAAAATGAAGATCCCATTCTTACTGGCGAAGTCGGCGTCGAGCGGGCCGCTTACGTGTTGAAAAACGTGCGCAATGAATTGCTGGGAACCTAGCGTGCACCGCCGGCAATTTTTCGGCGCGTGCGCAGCAGGAGCCGCCGCCGCTTCTACCGCTACCGCGCTGTCCGCCGCAACCTGTCTCGCGGATTCAGACGCACTCCAGGCAACTGCCAATACCACGCCGCCATTCAAACTTTCGGTAATGTTGTGGACTGTGTATCCGAAGCTGCCCTTCGATCAGCGTATTGAAAAAGTTGCCGAGGCCGGCTACCACGCCGTGGAATTAGTCCAAGAGTACAAAAACTTTACTAAAGAAGACTACGCGAAATTTCGCGCCAAAAAACGCGAGCTCCATCTTACCGTCGATGCCACCAGCGGCATTTCGCACAGTTTGTGTGACGCATCTCAGCGCGACGCTTTCCTCGACGAAGTGCGCGCGAAACTTCCGGTCCTCGAAGAGCTGGAATGCAACAAGCTCATCATCCTGTCCGGAGATAAAGTCCCAGGCCAAAGCCCTCAGCAAATGCATCAGAATTGCATCGAAGGACTGAAACGTGCCGCCGATGTCGCCGCCGCAAAAAACGTCGGCCTTCTTCTGGAAAATATCGACCCGGAAGAAAATCCGAAATATTTTCTGACGTCCGTTTCCGAAGGTTTTGAAATTGTTCGCTCTGTCCACGCTCCTAACGTTCAGTTTCTATACGATTTCTTTCACGGCCAGATCGCCGAAGGCAATCTGCTAGCGAAGCTGGAAAAGAATCTCGACCTGATCGGCGTCGTGCACATCGCCGACGTGCCCGGTCGCCATGATCCCGGCACCGGCGAGATCAACTATCCAAATATCTACCGCAAGCTCGGCCAACTGGGCTTTAATGGATATGTAGCCATGGAATTCATATCCGCAGGCGAGACCGTTGCCGCCCTTCGCGCCGCTCGCGAAATGGCCATGAAATATGGCAGCGTGCAACGAAATCAGTCCGCACAATTCATTAACCACGGGGGGCCTCATGCAACGGCGTGAACTTTTCAGATTGCTCGGAGCCGGCGCCGCTCTGCCGGTTTTTGATTCGAATCTCCTGGCGATGTTTCAGGACGCGCACCCCAAGTCCAGTTACACTCTGCGCACTCTGAACCCTCATCAGAACGCCACCGTGGTCGCCATGATCGATTTGATCATCCCGGAAACTGACACACCCGGGGCCAAAGCCGTCGGCGTAAATGAATTTATCGATTTGATTTTGACCGACTGGGCTCACGACGATGAACGTAAAAGCTTTCTCTCCGGCCTCGACGACGTAGACAAGCGCAGCAACGCAATCTTCGGCAAGAATTTCATCGACGTTACTCCCGCTCAACAGGAAATCCTTCTCCGTGAGCTCGACCAACGCTATGCCATGGAGCGCGAAGAGCGCGCGACACATCCTTTCGTTCGCCGGCCCCACAACGCGCAGCTTACCGGCGATTTTTTCGAAGTCGTAAAACGCATGACCCTGTACGGTTACTACACCTCCGAGGTCGGCTTCACTAAGGAGCTGCGCAAGCAAATCATTCCCGGCGTCTATCACGGATGTACCCCGGTTACCGATGCGAGCAAGGCTTAGGGAGAATTGATGCCTGGCACAAAAATATATGACGCAATCGTAATCGGCTCGGGCATCACCGGTGGATGGGCCGCGAAAGAACTCACCGAAAAGGGTCTCAACGTTCTATTGCTCGAAGCCGGCCGCCCCATCGTTCCTGAACAGGATTATGTCGAACATGTTCCGTCGTGGGAATTAAAATATCGCGGCTGGGATTATCGCGACGAGCGCATCAGAACACAAAAAGTTCAGCGCGAGTGTTATTACGCGTGTGATGAATACTCCAGCAAATTTTTCGTCAACGATCTAGACAATCCCTACACCACCGATCCTGACAAGCCCTTCTCTTGGATCCGTGGACGCCAGGTTGGCGGCAAGTCCATCATGTGGGGCCGCCAAAGCTATCGTCTCAGCGATCTGGATTTCGAAGCCAACCAGCGCGAAGGAATTTCCGCCGACTGGCCCATCCGCTACAAAGACATTGAGCCCTGGTACGACTACGTCGAAGATTTCGTTGGCATCAGCGGACAAGCCGAAGGACTGCCCCAGCTTCCCGACAGCAAATTCCTGCCGCCGATGGAAATGTCTTGCGCCGAACTCGTGGTCAAAGACGCCTTGCCAAAAAGTTTCAACGATGGCCGCATGATGACCATCGGCCGCGCCGCGGTATTGACGCGCGTCCATCGCGGCCGTGCTGCGTGCCATTACTGCGGAGTTTGCCATCGCGGTTGCATTACCCGCTCCTATTTCAGCAGCTTGAATGCCACGCTACCCGCCGCCGAAAAAACCGGTCGCATGACTCTGCGTCCTTACAGCGTGGTGCACAGCCTGATCTTCGATCCGGCTACTCGCAAAGTAACCGGCGTGCGCGCGATCGACGGCCAGACCAAGAAATCTCTCGAATTTCGCAGCCGTATTCTTTTTCTTAACGCCTCCGCTCTTGAATCCGCGCGTATTTTACTGAACTCCGCCACTCCAGAATTTCCCAACGGTCTCGCCAATACCAGCGGCGAACTTGGACGCAATCTGATGGATCACGTCATGGGCGGCGGCGCCGACGGCGTCATTCCCGGTCACGAAGACAAAGACGAATTCGGGAATCGCCCCAACGGAATTTATGTTCCGCGTTTCAGAAATATAAAAACCAAGGAACAGTTTCTTCGCGGCTATGGTTACCAGGGCGGCGCGTATCGCGAAGGCTGGTCACGCGGAATTAACTCCGCAGGCTTCGGCGCCGATTTCAAAAACGCCCTCCGCAAGCCTGGCGCGTGGCATTTCTCATTTTATGGCTTCGGCGAATGCCTGCCCAACCGCGACAACTTTATTGAAATTAATAAAGAACAAAACGACGCCTGGGGCATTCCCACTTTAAAAATTAATTGCGCTTTTGGCGACAATGAGAAAGCCTTGCTGCGAGACATGTCCATCCAGGCCGCCGAAATGCTCGCCGCCGCCGGCGCAACTGAAATTCATCCGTTCATCGAAAATAACGCTCCAGGGCTGACGATTCATGAGATGGGCACCGCGCGCATGGGCAAGGATCCCAAAACTTCCGTCTTGAACGAACACAATCAGGCCCATGGCGTAAAAAATCTTTTTCTCACCGACGGCGCCTGCATGGTTTCTTCCGCATGCGTCAATCCTTCGCTCACCTACATGGCCCTCACCGCTCGGGCCTGCGATTTCGCCGTTTCGCAAATGAAAAAGGGTGAGCTGTAACGGATGTCTCAGGTTATTCGTTCTCCGAAAACTTATGACGTTTGTATCGTCGGCTCCGGCGCAGGCGGAGGCATGGCCGCCAAAATTCTCACTGAAGGCGGCTTGAACGTTGTTTTGCTGGAAGCCGGGCCAAACGTAAATCCCGAAAAAGATTTCAAAATGTTGATGTGGCCCTACGATTTGCCTCATCGTGGCGCCGGCGTCGGCGGTCACGCCAGCGAAAATTTCAGCGAATTTTTAGCGCCCAACGGCGCATGGATCATCGACGGCGAGCCCTATACTTCCGCGCCCGACGCTAATTTCCAATGGTTTCGTTCTCGCATCGTCGGTGGCCGCACCAATCACTGGGGCCGCATCGCTCTCCGTTTTGCTCCCATCGACTTCACTTCCGGCACGCGCGATGGTTTGGGCGACGATTGGCCCATCACCTATCAGGACATCGCTCCCTACTACGACAAAGTTGAATCCTACATCGGCGTTTTTGGCACCAAAGAAAATGTTTCCAGCGCTCCCGACGGTGTATTCCTTCCGCCGCCAAAGCCTCGTTGCACCGAACTGCTCATCAAACAAGCTTGCGACAAGCTCAGCATCATTTGCATTCCGGCGCGTCTCGCCGTTTTGACCCGGTCCATCAACGGCCGCGCTCCTTGCCACTACTGCGGTCAGTGCGGCCGCGGCTGCATCACCGGCTCCAATTTCAGTTCCAGTCAGGTGCTGCTGCCGCCCGCAATGAAAACGGGCCGCCTCACTTTAATCACTGGCGCCATGGCGCGCTCCGTCATCGTCGGTAAAGATGGCAAGGCCGAAGGCGTTTCTTACGTCGATAAAAATACCCGCACCAACCAACGCGTGAACGCTCGCGCCGTGGTTCTCGCTGCGAGCGCCTGCGAATCCGCTCGCCTGTTACTGAATTCGCGCTCCACTGCATTTCCGGACGGCCTCGCGAATTCCTCCGGCACGGTTGGCAAATATCTAACGGACTCGGTTGGCAGCGATGGCTGGGGCTACGTGCCCGCCCTCGAAAAAATGCCGCCCCACAATCACGATGGCGTCGGCGGCATGCATCTGTATATCCCGTGGTGGAAGTTCGATCGCAAAAATGATTTTCCACGCGGCTATCACATCGAGCTGTATGGCGGCCGTGACATGCCCGGCGTGGGAATGTTCGATGAGCTTTGTCACGACGAAGAAGGTTATGGAGCCACCCTTAAATCCCGCGCTCGACAGCTGTACGGCACGACCGTAGGATTCGCGGGACGCGGGGAAATGATTCCCAATCCGCACACTTACTGCGAAATCGATCCCGACGTTGTCGATCAGTGGGGCATCCCCGTTTTGCGTTTCCACTTTCGCTGGTCGGAATACGAATTGCGTCAAGCGCAGGATATGCAGCAAACTTTCCGCTCCATCATCGAGGCTATGGGCGGCGTCTATAAAACGAAAACCGCCATAGACGGGCAATATCCTTTCGGAATTCTCGAAGGCGGCAAAATTATTCACGAAGTGGGCACCGCCCGCATGGGCGCCGATCCAAAAACTTCGGTGGTAAACGGTTACTGTCAGGCGCACGACGTAAAAAATCTTTTTGTCACCGATGGCGCTCCGCTGGTCACCAATCCAGACAAAAATCCTACGTTAACCATCATGGCGCTTTCCTGGCGCGCTTCCGAATATCTTCTCGACGAAGCCAAGAAGGGGAATATCTAGCATGAGCGTGGGCATCAGCAGGCGCGATATTCTGAAAACGCTGGCGCTCAGCGCCGTCGGCGGCTCCGTCTTGCAAGTAATCCCCGCTCAGGCCGCCGAATACGCCCATCAGGCCGTTCAAAAAGCCAAAGCCGCCGCTCCCTCCGGCAAATACACGCCAAAATATTTCACTCCGCACCAGTACGAAACGTTAACCTCACTTTGCGACTCCATCATTCCCAAGGACGAAAAATCCGCCGGCGCCATCGAAGCTGGCGCTCCCGAATTTATCGACCTGCTCACCAGCGAAAACGAACACTATCAACTGAAACTCGGCGGCGGCTTGTATTGGCTAGACGGTTTCTGCACTGACCGCTACTCCCGCCCATATTTGGCTTGCACTCCCGAGCAAAGAAAATCCGTTCTTGACCTGATCGCTTTCCGCAAAAATGCCAAAGCCGATCCCACTCTGCGCCAGGGAGTGGTTTTCTTCGCCTTCGTGCGCAACCTTACCTGCGACGCCTTCTACACCAGCAAAATCGGCATCGCCGATCTTCAATACATCGGTAATACCGCGCTCCCCGAATTTCCCGGCTGCCCGCCGCTGCCCGAATCCTGACGGTGCTAACAACAAGTCTTGATCATGCGCACAAAAAAAGAACGGCTGGCATCTCGCCAGCCGTTCTTTCAATCCTTGATGAGTTGGTCAGGCCTTAGCGATGCCCACCACCACCATGTCCGCCACCACCGTGGAACCCACCACCACCGCCGCCGTGGAATCCGCCACCACCGTGGAACCCACCACCACCGCCGCCGTGGAAGCTACTGCTGCCTCGCGATTGGAAACTGCCGCCTCGCCCGCCGCTGAACCCTCGGCCGCCTTGCGCTCCGAAGTTCCCGCGATTCGCGAACCCTCGGCCATTGAAGCCCCTGCCGTTGAAGCCCCGCCCATTGAAGCCGCGGCCATTAAATCCCCGGTTAAAGAATCCACGTCCACGGAATCCACGATCAAAAAAGAAGCCGCGACCGAACCAAGGACCCGCACCGATGAAGATGCCATTCACGAAGTAATCAGGTCCCCAATAACCGTAAGGGGCGCAAGCGTACGGCGGATACGCGTAGTAGCCATAGGTGCAGACCGGTGGTCCATAATAACCATAGTCACCGTAATAGCCGCCACCTACTCCAACTCCTACCTCAACTTGTGCGTGCGAGTAACTCGCCGCAAACATACAAACCACCAATAATGCAGAATATCTAAGGTATTTCATAAGGCCCTCCCGATGCCGGCAAACCACTCATTCTCGGCAACTTGCTCTGCCCCGGGAACGCTGTCTGTCGAATCACCGACACTTGTTAAACTCCACTGCGGCCAAAAAGTTGCGGTCGCGTTGCCCTTAAATACTCCTCATCGGCCGCTAAGTTCAAGTCTTTTCGCAACATAGCCCGAGGTAAAGAACCCCTCTGTTAGATGTTCTGTCAAACAATTCTGATGTCAAAACCGTAAACTAAAAGACTCTTAAGCCTTTATCTGTTGCGAAGCGGCATCCCAAGTCGTCGCGCTTCGCCGAAAATAAGACTCATTAGCCAAATGGCACGCCAGCGCCGCATTATGTCCAAAAACGGCGTCCTCGGTCACCGATTGTCGGCTCTTTACCGCCTGGAAAAAGCGCCACAAATGTGGCTTTTCCTCATCCCATGATACGCCCTTGTAACTGAAGCCTTCCATCGTCGGCTCCTTACCCGGGGCCGGGTCGTGCTCTTCATGCCATTTCTTCACATAAGCTTCCCGCATCTCCCGCGGGTAGCCGCTCGTGTAATAACTTGGCGCGCTGTCTTCGCCCGTTTGCGGCATGTAGTTGATAACCGTCTCCGCCACTTCCAGAATCCCCTTCGAACCCATGAACCGGTACATCTCCGGTGTCTCGCACCCTAGGTTCAGCCGCATATATACCGGCACTTCTCCATATTCAAACAACGTGGCATGCACATCCGGCATATTCCGCCCGTCCGGGAATCGCAATATTCCCCCCATGGACATCACTCGCTTCGGCGGCTCATTCCATCCCAACATGTATTGCATTCCGCTGATCAGGTGAACCAACAGATCGCCCGCCACGCCCGTCCCGTACTCCTTCCAACATCGCCACCGGGCAAACACTTTGGCGTCAAAAGGCCGCTTCGCCACCGTTCCTTGCCAGGTGTCCCAATCCAGCGTCTGCGGTGACAAATCCGGCGGCGGCGGATATTCCCACGCTCCCGTCGGATCGTTGCGCCCCAGCGAACCTTCCACCAGGTTCAGTTTTCCAATCATGCCCTGTGCCAGCATTTCCTTTGCTTTCGCGCAAATCACCGAGCTGACCCGCTGCGATCCGATCTGCACAATTCTTCCGGTTTTCTGCGCTGCGGCCACCATCGCCACACCTTCGGCCGCCGTGTGCGACATGGGCTTCTCGCAGTAGATATCTTTCCCCGCGGTCACCGTATCCACCACCACTTGCTTGTGCCAGTGGTCCGGAACCGCTGCCACGATACAATCGATATCTTTATTCGCCAGCAATTCCTGGTACCGCCGCGTGGTGGTTACATTCGGGCCAGCGATCTCCTTTGCCAGCGTGTGCCGCCCATCGTACAAATCGCACGCGGCCACACATTCCACTCCCGGCAACTGAACTGCATTTGTTAGCAGCCCCGAGCCTTGCATTCCAACGCCGATAATCCCAAATCGCACCCGGTCGCTCGCCGCCACAGCTTTGGAAGGGAAGGGAATCGTCTCCGGATCAAGAAAAAAGGTCCGCGTCGCAACGAACGCGCCCGTCACCCCCGCGCTCTTTTGCAGAAATTGACGGCGCGACAGATCTTTAATCATCCCACCCTCCAAAATTTTCACAGCTTCAAACCAATCATCAATGCAATGGCTGCACGCTAACTTCTTTGAAAAACACGATGTCGTTGTCGCTATGGTTTTGTAGCCCCATGTAGCCTTCATTCGGCCGGCGTCCGCGCTCCGGCTCGAAATCAAACTTCTTCTGCGGTACAGGTTGCCCTTCGGTGTAATCCGTAACCTTCACATCGTTCAGTGTCACTACCGTATGCGGGCCATCTAGTGTGATCAGCATCGTGTTCCACTCTGGCCCCGGCTTTCCCGGACGCGCCACAGGCTTGGTCAAGGAATAAAGTGTGCCAGTAACGTGATACTCGTCTTCCTTCGAGGTCTCCGGTTCATTATCAATCTGCACTTCGTACCCGTAATGCACCGGCATCCACGGTTCACGTGGTTCGATTGGGATGCGTATAAACACGCCGGAATTGTCATTGTGGTCGCGCATTTTATACACCACGCGAATGCGGCAATTCCCCATCTTGCCGCCCATCCAGTACAACAATCCCATTCCGCCATGCGTGCGAATCAATCCATCTTCGACGGTCATGCCGCCGGGTCCCACATGCTTCCAGCCGTTCAGATCTTTCCCATTGAACAGCGGTTTGAATGCCTGCCCCTGGGCCGGACTCTTTTCTTGCGCCGAAGCTTTTTCTTGCGGCAAACTTTTTTCTTGAGGATGTCGAGGATGTCCAGCCGCGAGGGGTATCATCGCCGCCAAAGCAGCGCACCAAAGAAATTTATTCATGAACTTCGCTTTCTCCGCGCCGCGTGAACTAAAAGCGCAGATCGTGCAGGTACGTATAACTCGTGCGAAGATCTTCGCTCGGGGATGTCGGCTCGTCGTTCTCCACGAAGTAATGCTCGATGCCGGCTTTCTTCGATTCCGCAAACAAGCGCTTCCAATCAATTGCGCCGCTGCCCACGTCCGCCATATGCCCGTCTTTTTCGCTCATCTTCCCGTCCGCTCCCTTGGTCCAATCCTTCACGTGCACCAACGGGAAGCGCCCCGGATAGCGGTTGAAATATGTCAGCGGATCTTGTCCCGCAACGGTGATCCAGCAAAGATCCATCTCCATCTTTACCAGCGTCGGATCCGTTTCGCTCAGCAAGATGTCATACCCAAATTTTCCGCCGCCATCCGCAAGCGGCTTAAATTCCCACGAGTGATTGTGGTACGCGAATTGAATTCCAGCTTTCTTGCTGGCCTCGCCTGCGCGGTTAAAAATCTCTGCAGCCTTCTTATACCCGGTCGTTATCTTCCGCTCTGACTCATCAATCGAGGGACACACAACGAAGCTGTGACCAACCACGTGCGCGGCGTCCAACGTCTCCGGCCATTTGTTCTGTACCACTTCATAGGAAACATGTTCGCTGGGAGCCGTTAGATGTAGCCGCTCCAGAATGGCTCGAATGTCTTTCGGCTGGTGGTCGAAATACCCGGCGAATTCCACTTCGCTGTAGCCGATGGCCGCGACTTTTGCGAGCGTGCCCTCGAAGTCCGTTTTGATCATGTCCCGCACGGTATAAAGCTGCACACCGATACGATCCAGTTTGCGTGAAGCTTCAGCAGCCCCACCAGGGCCTGTATTCCCAGAAGCCCCAGTAATAAACGATGGGCGCGAAGCCAAGAGGGTAGCCGCAGCAGAACTGCCAATAAATGTGCGTCGGTTCATGCGCGGCATTGTACTCTTTCAGCCTCAAAAAGGAATAGGTGGTGTCGATTCCGGTTGGAGACCGGCGGGCCATCGGCGACAAAATGACTGCGTACGTCCAGGGCGTGGATGCGACTGGCTGGAAATCACTTGCACACCAATCGGCAATCCCTACACTGAAAACCGTCCTGCAGTTTCCCTTTCCTTCGCTAAAAGTCAAAACTGGAAGCGCAGACCAAACTGCATAATCCGCGGCGCGTGCGCACCCGTTAGATGTAAAAAGCTGGAGCTGCCGAGACTAGCCGCGGATCCTGGGTCCCCAGTGTCCATGTCCGCCTTGGTGCCTTGAGGTGCTCCGATTATGCTGTTCCCGCTGACGGCGTTGTATTGCGTATGGTTGAAGACGTTAAAGATTTCCCAGCGGAACTGGAAGCCCATGTTCTCCCTGATGGGAAACTGTTTGAATAGACCGGCGTCGAAGTTGATCCGGCCCGGCAGATACAACGTGTTACGTCCCACGTTACCGAAAGTCAGGCCCGTTGGTAGCGCATAAGCTGCCGGATTGTAACGGAGCGGACCAAAAACGGAGCTGGCGGCCGCCTGTTGCGCCGCCGTTACCGTGTGGGGATCTCCGACTTGGTCGGGACGCGAGCCTGTGCCGACACCGTTGCCTACCCCAGCGTTATCTCCATAAGTAGTCCCGTTCGTTACGCTGAACGGTAGTCCGCTCTGCGCAACAGTAATGCCGGACACTTGCCACCCGCCAAGTAACGCATGAGTCAAACCAGGTCCCTTAAAGAAGGGTATGGCATACACGTAGCTCAGCGACATGTTGTGCCGGAGATCGAAACTCGAGCTGCCGCGATTGGCGGCAATGTTGTAGGAATTCACGAACGACGCATCTGCTTTATCCGAAGAGTCGTCAATGGAATGGCTGTAAGTGTAGGCCACGCTGACTGTCAGCGCCCCGACAGTGCGATTTGCTGACGTCTGAAAGGCATGGTAGCTGGAATTCGCCACATCCCTGATCAAGTTGATATTGCTGAACCCCGGAAAATTAGTGCGCTGCGCATCTACATTGACGTTCTGGCAAGCTACGTTCAGATTGGTCAGCGCTTGTCCGGTTACTGGTACACCGCTAAACGTTGTCAGCGTGCTGCAATCTCCTGGATAAATGACGTTCCCCGCGGGGTCCGCAATAGCGCCGGTGATCGGTTCGCCAATCTTGTACGGATTCCCGGAAGTTATCGGCAAGATCTGGTTCGCGTTGCTGAGCAGCGTCAAATGCGTACCTTTGCTGCCAACATATGCAGCGGAAAATACAATGTGACTCGGCAGTTCTTTCTGAATGCTGAGGTTCCATTGCTGCATGTACGGCCAAACGGCCTTGTTGGGAATGGAAGTTAAAGTCTGCGGAAACAGCGAACCGCCGCCGGCTCCCACGCTCGCATAATCGGGAATATTGTTTTGCGATGAGGTGATCACCAGCGGCGCGGAACCCTCGAGCAATTCGGTGTTGCCCTCGTTTCCGTTGGTGTGTTCAAAAAAGATTCCGTAGCCGCCCCGGATGGCCAACTTGCCGTCACCCTTCGGATCAAAGGCGAATCCAATGCGCGGCGCGGGGTTAAACAAATGTCCCTTAAGGCAGCCTGCATTCGAAGACGCACCGACACTAGCGGTGGGAAATGCCGCAAGAATTGGGCCCGGCACCGCAGAGGTTCCCCCTGCTCCGCCACACTGAACGACGCCATTGAACGGATTTCCTGTACCGGCGATCAATGCTCCAGAAGCTGGGTCGATTGCGGGCGAATTGCCCGAGACGAACGCCGATGGGTCAAAGTTAAACGCCTGCCGATACTTTTCTCGATAAGTGCCAAATAAGCTCACCCGCAAGCCGAGATTCAACGTTAAGCGGTTCGTTACCCGCCAGTCGTCTTGGAAATAAGGCTCGACGATTTTGTAGCGGTTGTAATACTTGGTCTGTGCGCTCCACTGTTTGTAATTCCCAATGCTGCCCAGAAGCAGATCGGCGAAAGCATTTCCAGTGGTAAAGAGCGAAGTTGTATCGAATGTGAGAATACCCTGAACGTCGGGCGAATTCGCTTCGTTCTTTTGCGCAAACACCGCATAGGCGCCGAACTGGAAAGTATGTTTACCCACAACCTTGGTCACATTGTCTCGGTACGTATAGGTCGGGTTCGCGTTGACCCACGGGAAATATCCGGTATCTTGGCCAAAACTTCCGCCGTAGGCCACGTTGGTCTGCAATTGGATTGACGGTAGTTTTCCACCGAAGCCATTGGGGAACAGCGACCCCATTGCGAAATCGGAAGGAAGCGGTGGATTGTTCAACGCGGTCAGAAATATGTGGTCTCCCGTGTAACTGGCGACGAATTCATTTAGTAGTGTAGGTGTGATATTAGCTGTGAGCCGCGCGATGAAGCTCGTTCCGGGCCCGACAAAATCCGTATTAATGTTTTGAAAGTTCGAATTCCCATTTCCCCACAGTGGGTTGGGCACTACCGTATGCCAGGAATCGTGGATGTACCGAAACGTCAGCCGGTAATTGTCCGTGAGATTGTGGTCCAGGCGGATAAGTTGTTCCCGCCAGGTGGTCGCCGGTGAAACAGTCTGCGTAACCGCGGGGAAGCCGCCATTCGTCGTGTTGGCCCTTGGGATCAGCGCCAGGAGTGCTTGGCCAGCGGAGCTGATGGGAATTTGCGCAGGGTTCGCAACGTTGGGACAATCCACACCCGGGCAAAGGTCGCTGAAGTCTCCAAATCCCGTTTGCGTGCCGCCTACCAGGCCGCGCTCGGCATCGGAAGGAACGTTTTGTGTGATCGTCGACGGATTGGCTTCCCGGCGCCATTCCTGAGACCAGAAAAAGAAAGTTTTCTTCTTCTCCGAATTATAGTGACCAGGGATATAAACTGGCCCGCCGATGGTGTAGCCGTAGTCGTGCTTCCTGTAGAGCGCCTTTGGTTGCGTGGTATCAATGCCCTGGTCCCAGGAGCGCGCGTTGAAGGCCTCGTTGCGCCCGTAATAATATGCGCTGCCATGGAATGAATTCGTGCCCGATTTGGTTTCCACTTCGATGGTGCCGGAAGCGTTGCGGCCGTACTGAGCGCCATAGTTCGAAGTCAGCACCTTGAATTCCGCGATAGATTCAAGACTCGGATAGACGTTCAGCGTGGCATTGCTGCCGTTGTCCATGTTGTCGCCACCGTCGAGTTCCCAGTTGTTGTATTCTTCGCGACCTCCATTCACGCTGAAATAAATGTTTGTCACGCCCACTTCCGCCTCGTCCGGACCCTGATTTACGACGCCGGGCGTCAGGGCAGCAAGCTGGGTGAAGTTGCGCCCATTAAGCATCAATTGGTCGATTTGCTTCCCGGTGATAGTACCGCCCAGTTCTGATGAGGTGGTCTCGACCTGAGCGACGTTTTCGCCCGTGACTACAATCTCCTGAGTCATTGCGCCAACTGTCATGGTAACGTCCAGACGCAATTTCTGTGCTACGTCCAACACCACTCCTCTGGCTTCGAACTTTTGAAATCCCTGAGCACTCACCGCAATGTCATACGTACCGGCCGGCAGCGCCGAGCCCACGTAAGCGCCATCGGAATTTGTCGTCGTGTTGCGCGTTAGGTTTTGACCCGTGCTGGTGATCACCACTTCGGCATTTGCCACTGCCGCGCCGGACTTGTCCGTCACCGTACCGCTGATGTATCCGGTATCCTGCGCGCGAGAATTCTGCGGCAAGCAAAGTATGGCCAGCGCCACGGCCACCGCCAACGAGGCCGTGCTCCTAAAAAGTTTTCGCAAAATAGGCAAGATAGAAGGACTGCTCTGTTCCTTCACGTTAGGACCTCCAGAAATTTTAAATTGATAGGAATACAGGAAGGCCGCAGCGTCGCCGGGGCCGCCATTGCTACGTTCGTTCATCGGTCGGAACGGACACTTCATTCGAAACAGCCCCACCACTCGACCATTGCTGGAACGCACCGATTGGCCCTATTAAAACGAGTTAATAGTGCATTAATGCGCGCGTGTCAAGCGCCAAATGTGTACCCTTGCGCCTGCGACACACTTTATAAACAACATCGCTCTTGGAGTTTCTCGCGCCTCGTCTTGTATTCCACCTTTTGCTGCTGGAAACTACCAGCGCATGCTTTTCCCAACACGTCATTTTTGGCTGGCGGTGTGGCTCTTCGTTTTAATCGTGCGGCGCAGCCAACCAGCAGGCCTGTCTGATGTACAACGGTCCGCGCCTGTTCAATCGCAAGTATCGAAAGGTACTGCAAACCCCTTACCCGAAAGCTCACACAGCAACCTGCTGGCAATATTCGCCGAAGGCGAGGCCGCTTTGCGTAGCGGCGACCTCCAACTCGCGGAGAAAAAGTTCCGCGCCGTCATTGCCGTTGATCCGGGCTCTGGTTCCGCCTATGCCAATCTCGGCGTCATCGCCATGCGTCGCAAACAATGGGACCACGCCCTCGCGCTTCTGCAAAAGGCTCACAAGCTTGAGCCCCAAATCTCCGGTATTGAATTGAACATCGGCCTCGTGCAATTTCGCCGCGCCAATTACGCCGCCGCCATCGAACCTCTTTCCTCCGTCCTGCGTGATCAGCCGGACTCCCAGCAGGCGCGTTACCTTCTCGGCCTCTGCCAGGTTTTTACCGAGCAATATGCCGACGCCGTCGCGACTCTCGAACCGCTCTGGTCTGAAATGTCTGCTGACGTAATGTATCTATACGTTCTCGATATCGCCGCGCAAAGCGCCGGTGAGCACGACCTCGACGAAAAAGCTCTGAAGCGCATGTTGCAAATCGGCGGCAATACCGCCGAGTATCACCTCATCCTCGCCAAGGCTTATCTCAATCGCGAGGAAACCGATAAAGCCCTCGCCGAGCTAACCCAGGCTTCTGCCGCCAATCCTAACGTGCCTTTTTTGCATTTCAATTTTGGCCTCGCTTACGTGCGCGCTGGCGACAATGATCACGCCGAATCCGAATTTCGTCAGGACATCGCCATCCAGCCCGACCTTCCCGACAATTATGAACAGCTGGGTTTTCTGTATTCGCATCTGCAGCGCAATGACGAAGCGGAAAAATCTTTTCGCGACGCCTTACGTTATGATCCCAAAAGAACTGCCGCGCTACTCGGCCTGACCAAGCTTTATCTTCAGGAACAAAAATATAAGCAAGCGGTTATCGCCGCTGATGCTGCTCTGAAGCTGGCGCCCGACAGCCAGAACGCTCATTTTATGCGCGGGCAAGCACTGGTCCGCGAAGGCCGACGTCAAGAAGGACTTCAGGAACTTGCCGCTGCTCAGAAGTTGCTGGACTCCCGCCTGGACCAAGACCGTACTGCCAGGCGCGAAAACCGCGTCCCCAATCCCGAATTAACCCAGCAACCATAATCGTATTTGCTGCGCCGGGTGGTTGCTTCATCGCCATCTTCGCATGTCGAAATTTTGCTCAACAAAGGCAATTGTCAATTTGATTTTGTGTCCCATCATGTATGGAAGGTGCGAGATGTATAGCGGTTGCGAACTTTGGGGTTTTCGCTGTCCTGCTCGCGAAATTCGAGTGTCGCGCTAGACCCGCGGCGCTTCCCATCTCCCTCGCGCGGTCTCCAATATCTCCGCAACTGCCAAAACCAATTCATCCTCGTTCGGCCTGCCAATGACTTGCACACCAATCGGCAATCCCTCCGCTGAAAATCCCATCGGCACCGAAACTCCAGGGAAACCCGCGAGGTTCAACCACTGCGCATGCCGCATCGTCTCGCGATAACCGCAGACCGGCCGCCAGTTTCCTTCGCCATGTCGAAAAGCCGGCCCCGCACAAACCGGCGAAAGCAAAATCGGCACGTCTCGCATTTGCTTAATAATTTTTGCGCGCACGATATCGCGCTTCACGCAAGCTGCCATGAACTCGTCCACTGTCGGCGCAATTTTCAAGCCCGCCACCGACAGGTATTCCCGGAATATCGGACTCAACTCCGCCTCGCGGCCCTCTACCATCGGCTCAAATAAGCGCGCGATCATTGGCCCAAAGAAAAACCACCACAACTCAATCGCCTGCTCCAGCCCGTTCAATTGAAACGGCTCAACGTGGAACTGTTCTGAAAGCAAACCCACGGCCCTTCTAACAGCCTCGGTAGTCCCA
>DATNKL010000098.1:0-12362 GCA_035603415.1 Candidatus Acidiferrales bacterium | reverse complement strand
GACAGCGAACCCCGGTCAGGCTGCGCAACAAGCGGTCCAACAGGCGAACACAGCTGCCGGAACGATGGCGCAATCGACGCAGGTTTCTCCGATGGCGGCCCCTCCCGGTAAATACACCGGTGAGCCGATTTCAGTAAACCTGAAGGATGTGGACTTGCGGGATTTCTTCCGACTCATTCATGAGATCAGCGGATTGAATGTGGTGCTGGACCCGGCGGTCAAAGGCACGCTGACGATCGTGTTGGATGAAGTTCCATGGGACCAGGCACTGGACATCGTGCTGCAAAATAATGGACTCGACAAACAATTGAATGGCAACGTGTTGCGCATCGCTACGCGCGACACCCTCAAGAAAGAAGCGGAGACAGAGCGCGACCTGGAAAAGGCGCAGGCCGAAGCAGTGGCTCCGGTTACCGTGACGCGGGTGCTTAGCTATAGCAAGGCTGCGACATTGAAGGACACGCTCAAGAAATTCCTTAGCGCGCGCGGAGATATTCTTTCCGATGACCGCTCGAATCAGTTGATTATTCGCGACATTCCATCGGTGATCCCCACGATCGATAATTTAATTCGGCAGCTGGATCGCAAGTCGCAGCAGGTGGAGATCGAGGCGCGAGTGGTATCAGCTTCGCGCTCGTTTGCCCAGGACATCGGCACGGAGCTAGGTTTCGCAGGCTCCACGACGAGCGGACGTTCGCTGTTTAGCGGTACACCGGCGGTGGGCGGTAGCGGTGTGACCAGTGGCGCAGGCATCCCGCCATCGCCAGTCTCAATCGGCACAGGGTCTACCTCGGGCAACGGCGTCACGACCGGTATCCCACTGGTTACTTCACTAAGCGCGGGAGTTCCGACCAGTGGACTCGGATTCAGTCATCGTTCGCCTAACTTTGCGGTGGACTTCTTCATCACCGCGGCGGAAGCCAAGGGCGTAGGGAAGTTGCTGTCGAAGCCTAAGGTCATTACGCAGAACAACGAAAAAGCAGTCATCAAACAGGGAACCAAGATTCCGATACAGACGACCATTAACAACACCATTTCGGTGCAATTCATTGACGCGGTGCTGAAACTGGAAGTGACGCCGCAAATAACGGCGGAAGGCACGGTGTTCATGGATGTGCTGGTGGAAAACACGCAGATCGACACCGGTATTCCACGAGTACAGGGAGTCCCAGCGCTGGACACGCAATCGGCGGAAACCAAAGTGACGGTTGCCGATGGCGGCACGGTGGTCATCGGGGGAATTATTATCAGCAGCCAGCGGATAGACATCACGCAAGTGCCGGTGGTGGGCAGCATTCCGCTGATTGGGAATTTGTTCAAGCGCACCAACGTGTCGGTGACGTCACAGGAACTGTTGTTCTTCCTGACGCCGCGCATCATTCCCGGCTAATCGGGCCCCGCTAATCAGGCCTGGGCAATTTGGCCGAGGAATCCGAACGGGTGGGCCAATGGGAGCAGGCGGACTAAAATTCAACCGGGCAGGGTAAGCGGACGCCTTCCCGAAGAGGGAGTTCATCGAGGAGACTACGGTCTCCTCGATTCGTTTTTATGAATACGCGGTTGGCAGAGAGGCGCAACGCGCTGGTCCAGAAGCTTGAAGCGCTGCAAGTCGAGAGCATGTTGGTCACGCACCCTGCGGATTGGTACTACCTGACGGGATTTACCGGCGAGTCGGGCGCGGCGGTGATCACGGCGCGAGGGACGACACTCATCACGGATGGAAGGTTCGTCGGACAAGCCAAAGCGGAGACGACAAGTGTCACGGTGGTACAGCAGAAGGGCTCGCTATTCGAGTCCACCGGGGAGTTTCTGAGCGGCAGCAAAGCGAAGAGCGTGGGATTCGAAGCAACGCAACTGTCGGTGAGCCAGTACCGGACATTGCGAAAAGCGGCAGGTAGAGGTTGCAAGTGGAAGCCGGCCACTGGGCTTGTGGCGTCCTTGAGGATGCATAAAGACGCCCAGGAGCTGGCGGTGATGCGCAGGGCGGCCATTCTGGCAGTGCGAGTGATGGAAGAAGCGGTACCGCTGCTAAAGGCCGGGGTGCGGGAATTTGAAGTTGCTGCGGAGATTGAATATCAGATGCGGAAGAGGGGAGCATCGGGCGCGGCGTTCGAAACGATCGTGGCTTTTGGGGAACGAGCGGCGCTTCCGCACGCGCGTCCGACCGCCAAGCGATTGAAGAAAAATGAGTTTGTGGTGCTGGACCTGGGTGCTATACTCGCGCACTATTGCAGCGACATCACGCGCACATTTTATTATGGAAAAGCTCCGGCACGTGTCCGGCAATGGTATAAGGCTGTTCAGGATGCGCAAGTTGCGGCGATTGCGGCGGTAAAAAACGGTGTGTTGTGCGGAGACGTAGACGCTGCGGCGCGGCAAGTACTAGAGCGGCATCAACTAGGCAAATTTTTTGTGCATAGCACCGGTCACGGGCTGGGTTTAGAGGTTCACGAAGAGCCGCGCATCGCGCGCGGACAAAAGAGGCGGCTTGAAGCGGGGAACGTGGTGACCATTGAACCGGGAATCTATATGGAAGGCGTGGGCGGCATACGGATTGAAGATGACGTTGCGGTGCACGCCGATCGCATAGAAGTATTGACCCGCATTACGCGGGATCTCATAGAGATTTGACCACGGGCATGACGCGCAAAAAGACTTCGAAACAAGCTTCCGATCGGGCCGCCAACAAGGCCGCCGACAGCTTCGCAAACCCCGAATTGAAGCAAATCGAGCAGCTATTGCAATTCATGACGGAGCATAACCTTGAAGAGTTTGAATACTCGCGAGGGGATCTGCGTATCCGTTTGCGCAAGCCGTCGAGCGGGGTGGTATTGCAGCAGTCGCGCGGCGGATATGCGCCCGAGATTATTGTGCCGGGCGGCGGGCCGGGGACATCGGCGAGCGATAGTCCGCAAGGTAGCGCGGGTGGCGGCGACGGGCGAAGCAGTGAAGATTTACATCTGATCAAATCTCCCATCGTCGGAACGTTTTACGGCGCACCGAGCCCGGGGGCGGAAGCTTTTGTGAAGGTTGGAGCGCAGGTGGAAGCGGGGCAGACACTGTGCATCGTGGAAGCCATGAAGTTGATGAACGAGATTGAATCAGACGCCAGCGGCGAAGTCATACGCGTTTATGTCGAAAACGGGCAGCCGGTGGAATACGGGCAGCCGTTGTTTGGCATCCGGCCGGGCAGGAAGAAATAGCCGCATCCCAGAGCCATGTTCCAAAAAATCCTTGTAGCTAATCGAGGGGAAATTGCCCTGCGGGTCATCTGCGCCTGCAAGGAACTGGGCATTTCCACGGTGGCGGTGTATAGCGAGGCGGACCGCAATGCGTTGCATGTGCGCTTTGCGGATGAAGCGGTTTGCATCGGGCCGGCGCGCAGCAGTGAAAGTTACCTGAACATCCCACAAGTCATCAGCGCGGCGGAAATCACCAACGTGGATGCGATTCATCCGGGATATGGGTTTCTTTCTGAGAACGCCAATTTCGCTAAAGTTTGCGAGGCTTCGGAAATCGCGTTTATCGGGCCTACACCGGAAATAATCGAGATGATGGGCGATAAAGACCGCGCGCGTCGGGAAGTTCGCGCGGCGGGATTGGTGACCGTTCCGGGCAGCGACGGGATTATTCACGGCGAGGAACAGCTTGCGGCTACGGCGGAAAAAATTGGCTACCCGCTAATTTTGAAGGCTTCGGCCGGGGGTGGCGGGCGCGGGATGCGCATCGTGCGGCGCGTGGAAGATTTGTTGGCGGCGTTTCAGGCGGCGAGTAGCGAAGCGCAGCAAGCGTTTGGCAATCCTGATATGTACGCGGAAAAGTTTATTGAGCACCCGCGGCATATCGAGTACCAAGTGTTGGGCGACCAGCACGGGCACATTATTCATCTCGGCGAACGGGAATGCAGTATTCAGCGGCGGCACCAGAAGTTAGTGGAGGAGTCGCCGTCGCCGGCCATGGATGCAAAGCTGCGCAAGGAACTGGGCGCCAAAGTTGTCAAGGCTTTGAGCAAGATTGGTTATACCAACGCGGGGACGGTGGAATTTCTGATGGATGAAGATGGGTCCATCTATTTTATTGAGATGAATACGCGCATACAAGTGGAGCATCCGGTGACGGAACTGGTTACCGGGGTGGATTTGATTAAGGCGCAGATTCGAATTGCCGCGGGAGAGCGTTTGCAGGACGCGACCGGGGAGATTCATTTTTCGGGGCATGCGATTGAGTGCCGGATTAATGCGGAAGATCCGGAGACGTTTGTGCCTTCGGCGGGGCGCATTACAACTTTTCAGGCGCCGGGCGGAACCGGCGTGCGGGTGGATTCGGCGGCGCACGCGGACGCCGTGATTCCACCGTATTACGACTCCATGATTGCGAAATTGATTGTGAAGGGGCGCGATCGCGGCGAAGCCATTGGACGGATGAAGCGGGCCCTGGAAATGTTCGTGATCGAGGGAATCAGAACTTCCATTCCACTGCACCGGCGAATTCTTGCGGACCCGGATTTTGCGGCGGGGCGGTTTGACACGCATTTTATCGATCGATTGCTGGGGACCAACGGGAAATAGGTGCCGATGCGCCTTGTTCTGCCGCGATTGTATGTGATATTAGACGCCGGATTGTTGAAGATTCCCGCAAAAGAGTGTGCGAAGAGCCTGGTTGACGCCGGAGTGCGGTTGATCCAATACCGGAACAAGCGTGCTACAGGGCGCGAATTGTTTGAGACTGCTCGAGAGCTCGCCGAATATCTGAATCCCCTGGGAGTGCAATTTATTGTGAATGACCGCGCGGATGTCGCTGCGCTGGTGGGCGCGGGCGGCGTGCATGTCGGGCAGGATGATTTAGGAGTGGAACAGGCACGCGAAGTGGAGGGTGACGGGAAATTGGTGGGGATGTCTACGCACAATGCTGTGCAATTCCGTGGCGCGCTGGAAACTTCGGCGGATTACATCGCGGTAGGACCGGTTTTCACGACCGGCTCGAAGGAGAATCCCGATCCGGTGGTTGGCGTGGGGTTTGTAAGGGAGACACGCGGGATGACGGATAGGCCCATTGTGGGCATTGGAGGGATTACGCTAGAACGAGCGGCCGACGTGATTGAGGCGGGGGCGGATTCGGTTGCGATCATCAGCGATATTTTGGGTGCGGACGATGTGGGGAAGCGCGCGCGGGAGTACGTGGATTTGCTGGAGCGGCAAGCTCCGGGAGCGCTGTGAAGAATGAAGGATATAGCAGAGGTTAAGACAGCGACGGCACCGAACGTGGCGCGAAGGGAGGGCGGATTTGTGCGCGCCATTGGGTTGTTTGACGGCACGATGATCGTTGTAGGCTCGATGATTGGGTCGGGAATTTTTATTGTGGCAGCGGATATTGCCCGGCAGACGGGATCCTCGGGCGGTTTGCTTGTCGCGTGGATCATTACTGGATTGCTGACGGTTTCAGCGGCGCTTTCGTATGGGGAGCTGGCCGCGATGTTTCCGCATGCCGGCGGACAATATATTTATTTGCGCGAAGCGTACTCGCCGCTGTGGGGATTTCTGTATGGCTGGACATTATTTCTGGTGATCCAGACAGGCACGATCGCGGCTGTGGCTATTGGATTTGCGCGGTACCTGGGAGTTTTGGCGCCAGCTATTTCGCCGCAGATGTGGGTGCTGCGTCCGCTGGCGATATCCTCGAAATACGCCATCAGCTTGTCGGTGCAGCAACTGGTGGCGGTGCTGATGATCATTTTTTTGACGTTTTTGAATACGCTGGGCGTACAGCTGGGGAAGATCATTCAGAATATTTTTACCAGCGCGAAGACGCTCTCGCTGCTGGGATTGATTTTTCTTTGCGTGTTTGTGGGGCGTAACTCGGCGGCCATCAGCGACAATTTTTCGCACTTGTGGGCTATTCGCGGGGCGCAGGCCATTGAGCCTGGCGCTGATTTTCTGCGTGGGTTTGTACCGACCATTACCGCGGCGAGCGGGGCGTTTGGATTATTTGTGGCGTTTGGAGTGGCCCAGGTAGGGTCGTTATTTTCCGCGGATGCCTGGAACAACATCGGGTTTACGGCGGCGGAAGTGAAGAATCCCAAGCGGGATGTGGCGCTGTCGATGGCGTTTGGAACGATGATAGTTATTACGTTGTACGTGCTGGCGAATGTGGCGTATTTGTGCGCGCTACCTGTGGTGGGGATTCAGCATGCTCCGGATGACCGAGTGGCATCGGCAGCACTGAATGCGGTGTTTGGGCCGGTGGGCGCGTCGATCATGGCGGTGGCGATTATTATTTCCACCTTTGGCTGCAACAACGGGTTGATTTTGGCGGGCGCGCGCGTTTCGTATGCGATGGCGAAGGATGGGTTGTTCTTTCGCGCGACGGGGAATTTGAATAAGCGCGGAGTGCCTGCAGTGGCGCTGATTTATCAGTGCGTGTGGATTATCGTGCTGATTCTTTTGCGCACGCGGCACGTGGATGCGGCTGGCGTGATCACGTACGGAAATTTGTACAGCGATTTGCTGGACTACGTGGTTTTCTCGGTGCTGATATTTTATGCGCTGACGATTGCGGGAATATTTGTATTGCGCCAGAAACGGCCTGACGCGGAGCGGCCCTACCGGGCATTTGGTTATCCGTTTGTGCCATTGCTTTATATCGTGGCGGCCTCGGCGATCATGTTTGTGCTGCTTTTGTATAAAACGCAGACGACCTGGCCGGGATTGTTGATTGTGTTGCTGGGTGTGCCGGTTTACCTGGTGTGGTCGCGGCGAGGGCGAACGGAGCGGGCGGCGGAATAATTTTTTGGCCGGGTGTGACGCCTGAATCTGCTGCGCAACAACGGCTTCCATGGCATGCAGAATTTTATTTGCCAAGTGATTTTGTTGTAGGGCAAAGGGTGTAGGCAACCTACAATGTCACCGTTCTAGTCCAAATTGGCCTGAGTTGGGGATGACCTCTCCGGGAGACTGTCTGCATGGGCAACCCGTTATTCGCAAAAAAACCGATGGGTATGTTGTTAGAGGAGGCAAAAGAGGCCGGCACGCACAGTTTGAAAAGGACACTGGGGCCTTTTCAACTGACGGCCCTGGGAGTCGGGGCGGTGATTGGAGCAGGAATTTTCGTACTTTCCGGTTTGGGCGCGCATTACGCCGGGCCGGGGCTGATGCTTTCGTTCGTACTGTCGGGAATGGGTTGCGCGTTCGCGGCCCTTTGCTACGCGGAGTTCGCGGCAATGATTCCACTGGCGGGGAGCGCATACACCTATGCGTACGCCACGCTGGGGGAATTGATCGCATGGATCATCGGCTGGGATTTGACACTGGAATACGCCATGGGCGCGAGCACGGTCTCTTCGGGTTGGTCAAACCACTTCATAGAGCTATTGAATATGTTTCATCTGCGCATGCCGCTGTGGCTGGCTTACGACCATTGGACGGCGCTGTCGACGGCAGAAAAAGTAGTGGCGCGACAGATCGCAATAAGCTCGGATTCAACGCTGGTACCCGGGACGCAAGCGTTTCTAGATAAGGTCAGCTCCATCATGGCCACGCAATCGCCGGATTTATTACAGCGCGCGCACGAGCTAATGAATGCGCCGCGAATTTTTGGAAGGGAGATTGGGTTTAATTTGCCGGCTTTTATTATTGCGCTGGTGATCACTGCGATTTTGGTAGTGGGCATTAAAGAAAGCGCGCGGTTTAATTCGGCCATCGTGGTGATGAAGGTTTCTGTGGTGCTGTTCGTCATTGGATTAGGCTCACGGTACGTTTCTGTGGCGAACTGGGGAAGCGATTGGCACAGTTTTGCGCCGATGGGTTTTAGCGGTATCGGGGCCGGAGCAGCGTACATTTTTTTTGCGTACATCGGATTTGATGCGGTATCCACGACGGCACAGGAAGCGAAAAATCCGCAACGGGATTTGCCGATCGGGATTATTGCGTCGTTGCTGGTGTGCACGGTTCTTTATATTGCGGTTGCCGGCGTATTGACGGGGATGGTGCATTGGCAGGACATCAACATTGAAGCTCCGGTGGCGCGGGCGTTTATGGACCGGGGATTATCCACGGCGTCGCACATTATTACGTTGGGGGCGCTCGCAGGATTGACCAGCGTGATGCTGGTAATGTTGTTAGGGCAAACGCGCGTGCTCTACGCGATGGCCAATGATGGCCTGCTACCAAAAAGATTTTTCGCAGCGGTGCATCCCAAATACCGCACGCCTTATAAAAACACCATCCTGGTTGGCCTGCTGGCGGCGATCGTAGGGAGCATTACGCCCATCGACGATATCGGGCGTATGGTGAATATTGGGACGCTGCTGGCGTTCGTGATTGTGTGTATTGCGGTGATGGTTTTGCGGCATACCAATCCCGGTCAGCCCAGGCCGTTTCGCACGCCTTGGGTTCCGGTGGTGCCCATCCTGGGAATTCTTTTTAATGGCTACATGATGTACAAGCTCGGGTGGGTAAACTGGGCGCGGCTGATCGTGTGGCTGGTGATCGGGTTGGTGATTTATTTTGCGTATAGCCGGCATCATAGCCGAGTGAGTAATCCAGAGCGAGTCGAAGTTGAAGTACCCAATCCGTAGAAACGTGAACTGATCCGTTGGTCAATCTAAAATTACATCTCTCAACAGTGGTGCGCCGGCGTTAGTGCGTTCTCACAGTGTGCGAAAGTCAGGTAAAGTGTTTGAGTCAACACTTGCCGATGAATCCTTTCTCTTCCAGTTTGCAATCGTTTTGGCGGCGACTCTCCGGCTTTGATATTGTCGCGCTGGTCATCTTTGCGCTGGGCGCCGTGGCTACCGTCGCGGAACTCAACGGCGGGGCTGTCAATTTTCTGAAATTTCTAGCGGTTCTCTGCCTGTTTTACCTGCTCTTTCGAATCATTGGATGGTGGCGGTCGCGGCTGTTGTGGAGTTTGCGCAACCGCTTGATTGTGGCTTACCTGTTTATCGCGTTGGTTCCCATTTTGCTGATTGTTACGCTGGTGGCTCTTGCGGGGCGGATTCTGTATTCGCAACTTGGCGCTTACCTACTTTATGAAGACATCCAGACGCGGATTAATACCATCGCGGACATGGCTGAGCACATTGCCGCGGCGCACGGGACGGCGACAAGAGGAAGCAGCCAGGAAGAGCTAGAAAGCATTCTTGCTCGGCAATCGCTCGTGGTGCATGGCCGTGAAATGCCTGGCTTGGAAATTACGTTTTCGGATGATGCAACGTTGCTGGGCAAAGTGGCGCGCGGCGGGGATTCGTTTGCAGGACTGCTACAAGAGGAGGACAAGCTGTGGCTGATGAGCATGCGGGCGATTCACGGAAACGACGCGATCAGGGTTGTGCGGCTACGGGTTGAAGTTACCCCCGAACTTCTTTCCGCCATCGCGCCAGACGTGGGGGCGATTCAATTAAATTTGATGCGGAAAATTTCTGGCGGAGATCAAACGACGGCGATTTACCAGTCGGCGGGCGAAAAGTACGCGGCTGGCAAACCTATAAACGCTCATGCTCGCGTCTTGCAACCGCAAGGTTTTTGGATCGATCCGGCGGTCGGGGTGGTGTCGAGGCTCAATTCGGTTTACGTTGGGCGTGACGGCAAGGTGGTGGAATATGACCGGCCGGTTTTGGCGGTCACCAATGCGCGGCCGTCACGGTTGAGCGCGCGGATATTTAATTCTCTTGGGGAGCTGCGAGACTCGTACCTGCTGCTATTTATCATCGTGGGAGTGGTGTTCCTGTTGATTGAACTTGCGGCGTTGATTACCGGGATCAGCATGACGCGTACGATAACCACGGCCATAGCGGACCTGTATCGCGCGACGCAATACGTGCAGTCCGGGGATTTGACGCATCGCGTACGGGTGGACCGGCGAGACCAATTGGGGGTGCTGGGTGAATCGTTCAATTTGATGACCGGGTCGATCAGCGGGCTAATCGAAGAGCAAAAACAGCGGCAGCGGCTGGAGAATGAGATTTCCATCGCGCGCGAAGTGCAGAATCAATTGTTTCCAAAGCGGCTGCCGTCGGTTCCGGGAGTAGAAGTGGAGGCGATATGCAAGGCGGCGCGGTCGGTGAGCGGCGATTATTATGATTTTATTCAGCTGACGCCAACGCATATTGCGGTGGCGATTGCAGACATTTCCGGGAAGGGAATTTCGGCGGCGTTGTTGATGGCCAGCTTGCAGGCGGCGCTGCGGAGCCAATTGTTGATGGGGGGCAGCGAACATCTGGGAACGGATGAATTGGTGTCGCGGTTGAATAAGCACCTGGTGCGAAACACCGCGGATGACCGCTTTGCCACTTTTTTTATTTGCGTGTATGACAGCGAGACGCGGACAATGCGGTACACCAATGCGGGGCACCTGCCGTCGTTTTTGTTGAGCCAGAGCAATGTGGTGCGGCTGGATAAGGGCGGCATGGTGTTGGGGGTGTATGAGGACTGCACCTACGAGGAAAATTCGCTGATGGTGCCGCGCGATGCGGTGCTGGTTGGCTATAGTGATGGATTGGTGGAGCCGGAAAATGTGTATGGGGAAGAGTTTGGAATTCGACGGTTGCAAGAGGCGGCGATGCGGGTGCAGGCGTCGGCACCGAAGAGTGTGGCGTTGTCGTTGATGACGGCGGCGGAAGAATGGGCGGGAAGTGCGGAACAAGCGGATGATATGACAGTGATTGTGGCGCGGATGAAGTGAAGACCGAAGACCCGGGTTCATAACTCAACTGCGAACCCCGAGGCACCCGGCAGAGAAACCAACACCAAGACCCACGCCGAAAATCGAGCGTGGGGCACCCTCCGACTAACTTCAATTGTGATTGTGATTACCTCTGTGCATCAACGAGCAAAATTTAGGCTCGCTTATGATTTGTGTTCAGAGGAGTTGAAGTTGTCGTGGGCTACGCGAGCAGTTTTCTTGGCGAAATCGTAGGTGGCTCGCAGATTGCCTCCGAAGAACCGCACCTTGCCATTTACATCTTTTTCCAGCAGGAGTTTGCCATCGGCGTTTTTGAATTCGCAGTGAATGGTGACGGAAGTGGCGCCAGCGACGGTCGTTACGTGGCGGGCACGTTCGCTGCCGGCTTTGAAACCGCGAACGGTGCTGTGCAGAACAACCAGGTCGGCAGCATCCGTGGCTCTGCGGTCACCGTCGCGATAGACGTGTTCAAAGCCGCCCTGCTTTTCTAGTTGGCGAACCAAATTTTCATAAAGCGAAATCTGGAACTCGGCGGGGAGCTTGATTTCATCCGAGCTGATCATTTCCACCTGAATGGCGGAGACCTTGGTTTTGACTGGCCGCGCCGACGAGGGACGCGCGGCGAAAGCGAGAGCTACGACAGCTAAGCACAAAATTGTGTGCGAATAGCGCTTCATTGTTTTTGCTCCTTGCTGGATGAATTGGCCGCGGCAGGCGACGCGACGGCTTGCTCCTTGACCACGGAGGTATGCGCTCCTTGAGCCAGCAGTTCTTTCTTGATGGGCTCAGCACCGCCGGCGGGCAGCGCGAAGATGACGCCATGCAACGCGCCATTCTCATCGCGATAACGAAGCGTCAGAGTGTCGAACTTGCTGCGAAACAAGGCTAGAAAGCGGCCCGAGCCATACGGTGCGGCCATGCTGAGGGTGCTAACGGTCTTTCCTACTGAGGCTTGGGTGTCTTCGCCTGTGACCACGTCTTCGATGCTGGCCACACTCAGGTCCGAAGTTTTCTGATTTTTCTTGGCGTAGCTGAAATGCAGCTTTCCGCTTTCAACTGTCAGGGTGCCTTTGGCGTCGTCTTTGACGCCGGTGAGACCGGTAATGGCGATAGCGTTCGCGGGCTTGGAAGTCTGCTGCGCGTTGGCACGGCAAGTCGCAAGTCCGGCTAACGCCAGGGCTATCGCGAGAGAAACCGGGAATTTACTTCGCTTCATATGTCCTCCTTCGCTGCACAATTCAATGTCGTCACGGCGTACCACAAGCACGCGAAAACTTCGCGAAGTGGCAAAACTGAGGCCTGCTGTCAGGCGCTGCGCCTCTGCGGATGCGTTACCTAACTCGCACGGTAACGCTAGCGACTGCCAGGGACGGCTGTTGGACGCTGTAAAGGTTCGAGTACTAGTGCGCGGAGTTTATCACTTGTCGCACACGCGTCATAGTGGCTTGGCGGGCATAGTTTTGCTCATCCCAATACCCGATTCAACCCCAAGATCCGGTTCATACCGCAGATGCGAACCCGGACCATCCTGCTTGTATTGATGCGGAGCGTGGGGAAACGACACGTATCGGACGGAAATTTGTGAGACGTGGGCTATACTGACTAGCTTTCGAAAATACTTGGGCGCGGGAGAAGAATGTCACTTCGAAATCGGGTGGCGCTGGTAACCGGAGGAAGCCGGGGAA
>DATNKL010000134.1:0-8433 GCA_035603415.1 Candidatus Acidiferrales bacterium | reverse complement strand
CTTAAGAGCTCCCGCGGCTGCAGGTAGCGGCATAGCGCATAGCACTGCAAGCACAGTTGCAACCGTCGCTTTTACAAGTTCCTTCACTTCTACCACCTCAGATTGCCATCTTCCGGTACAAAACTATGCGGGACGTTGATTTTCATCGAAGCCGTCGCCCCGGTCAACTACCTTTTTTTGATGGCCTTCCAGCTCTCGCGCGTAATCTTTACAATCAGATGCGGCTTGCTGCTGAAACTGCCATCCAGCTGAGTCCGTGACCGAAACTGGCTCCCGCTCAACTTGAGACATACTGTGGTGCCGCCGCCCGCACCGCAATAGCCTGTGAGGCTTAGTACGAACGTATGTGCTTTGCTTTGTATCAGCTGGCCTTCAGCTGGCCCCAGGGTCAGGCACCCGTCTTTCGGCCCGACAGTATCACCGTCCGGGCGTGAAAGAACATCTGCCCCGCGGCATTGCGAAATGGCCGGGTTCCGCTAAGGTCATGCTGTAAATCGTCTTCCAGCAACTGGCGTATCTCCGCAACGCGCTGCTCAGACACTTTTGTCGTAGCCATCCATCGCTCTACTTCCGGACAAAGATCATCCGCGGTACTTACTGTTTCTGTTTCCAGCCCCGTATCGCGAAACAGATGGAGCAGTTCACTCAGCGGCAAGGCCCGCACGTGCGACGGATCACGCAATATTTCCCAGCGATCCTGATAAGCGGCGCGCGCGGGATGTTCGCTGGCATAAATATCCTCTACGAGTACGGTGCCGCCACGGCGGCATACGCGAGACATTCCGTTAACCACTTTGGCGGGCTGCTGCACGTGATGCAAAGCGAGGCGGCACACTACGACATCAAACTGCCCTTCGTCGAATGGCAGATTTTGCGCATCGCCAGTGCTAAAGGAAATATTTTTTACTCCGTGTTCTTCGGTGCGAGCACGCGCAATCGCCAGCATCGCTTCAGTAAGATCCATCCCCAGAACTTCACGTGAATTTTTTGCAAAAGCTTCCGCGATGTATCCCGGGCCGGTGGCAATATCCAGAACACGTTCCGTGCCGGTAAGACGCGCAGAGGAAACCAGGCGCGCGATGCGTTGTTCATCGGAAACCCACGGATTAGCAGCGAAAGCCGTCGCCTGCGTAGTGAAAGATTCGCGAACGACTTCGTTATGAGTGGACGACACATATTAAGTTTAGCAGTAGCAGACAAAAAAATGCCCTCCCGAAACTCATAGGAAGGGCATCTTAGGTAGTGGGGCGCGTTAAACAGGAGTTGGGATACTCGGTTGAACCCGTCGACGAATCCGACGGTCGAGCAGCCAACCGATGAAGAAATACCATGCCAAAATCAGGATGGGCATTAACAGCATGAAGCTCGAGACTTCACTAATGCGCAGCTTTCCAAGAAGCGCTACAACGAGCCCGCCAAGCACGAATGCGGGGAATGCAGACAGGATAAGGAATTCTTCCAGTAACCCGGGGTCCACCCAAATTTCCCGCACCACCCAGTTCTCCTTGCCGCTCTCGCAGGGCATTGGGCACCACTTGCGTTGGTTCGCAGGGTCGGAATCCAAGCGGATTGCCGACCACCAGAAATACCTGCTCGGAGGGCGTTGCATTTTCTGATTAAAACGCAAAGAGTTACTAGTCACGGCGCTGAAAAGGACCATGCCGATAATAGGCAAAACTACTCTCCAACGTTTTTGCATATTTAATGAGACGCCACTCCCGGCACGGATGTTCCCTCCATTTGTAGGGGATGCCCGAATGAGCCAACGTGGCGTAACTCCGGATAAAGTCGCGTTATCGGACATTTGGACGTTAGCGCAAGGTTGGGCCTCAATGTCATGGCCCGGTTGCCAACGGAGCACACCTGCTCCTCCGAGCAGCTATTTGGGCGTCTTCCGGTGTGCCACAGTGGAGTCTGAACTTGGAGGACTACATGGCGCAAACGATCTGGATTCACAAACTGGCCGACGCGAAAAAGGTAGACGCCGATGGAATGGGCTACATCTGTGAGCACCTGTTTCAGGCGTTGACACAGAGTGGCAAGCTCACGAAGGCGAAGGGTTGGAACCCAATCCCGAACGCCAGCACGAAAGATGGCAGTACTTACGAGTCGCTGTTCTGCGATTCCTGTGCGAAGAACTACAACAATGGCAATGTGAGAATGGCGAAAGAGCCCGTACTGGTATAAGGAAGCCGCTCTTGGTGAGTTGAGTTAAGTTGGCCCAGTACCCGTCGGTTTGGCAATGGTGGCAAACGGTTAATAAAGTTCTAACGTGACATTTCCCAGGCCAAGAAAGCTGCTCTGGATAGCCTTCGTCGCTGCAAATCTATCGAGATGGACGGCCCCGCGAAGCGTCTGCTCCAGCGGCGGCAGCGGTGGTTTTTACGGGTGGCTTCTCTGGCTGTGCGTGGGGAGCATGACCGTTGGGCGCAGGCTCAGCGGAATTGGAATTGACGGGAATCGCGATTTCAAGCTTTTTGCGTAGAGCTAATTCCAGTTTGTCGCGCACATCCTTGTTTTCTTTCAAGAATGTGCGGGCATTTTCGCGGCCCTGCCCCATACGCTCGCTCCCGAAGCTGATCCACGTGCCGCTCTTTTCCAGCACACCGCGATCCACGCCGATATCAATTAGATCGCCTTCGCGAGAAATACCTTCGCCATAGATAATATCGAACTCCGCTTCGCGGAAAGGCGCGGCCACTTTATTCTTTACGATCTTGGCGCGTGTGCGTGAGCCTACTACTTTATCGCCGTCCTTGATGGCCTGGATGCGCCGGATATCCACGCGCATGGAAGCGTAAAACTTCAATGCGCGCCCGCCGGTGGTGGTTTCAGGATTACCGAACATCACGCCAATTTTTTCGCGGATCTGGTTGATGAAAATCAAGCAAGTGCGCGACTTGGACACGATAGCGGTGAGCTTGCGCAGCGCCTGCGACATCAACCGTGCCTGCAGGCCCATCTGCGGATCGCCCATTTCGCCTTCCAATTCCGCTTTAGGTACCAGTGCAGCGACTGAGTCCACGACCACAACGTCTACGCCGCCCGAACGAATCAGCGCCTCGGCAATTTCCAGCGCTTGCTCGCCATTGTCGGGCTGCGACACCAGCAAATTATCCACGTCCACGCCCAGCTTTCGCGCGTACACCGGATCGAGCGCGTGTTCTGCGTCGATAAAGGCCGCCTGGCCGCCGAGTTTCTGGGCTTCCGCGATGACATGCAGCGTCATGGTGGTCTTGCCGCCAGATTCCGGGCCATAAATTTCAATCACTCGTCCACGGGGAAAGCCGCCCACGCCGAGCGCCGCATCAATAGATAGGCAGCCACTGGGGATCACACTGACGGGCACCAGCACATCGCGGCTGCCGAGCCGCATGATGGAGCCCTTCCCGTAAGACTTTTCAATCTGCGAAATCGCCGCTTCCAGCAATTTGGATCTATCGTCTGCCATTGCCATGCAACACCTCGGTGAGGGAATGTTTACTCGGTGCTATCTGGATCATGCCGTTGGTGCAATGAGTAGTTAACTTAATGAATACGTAATTATTATACGTAATTATTATTTCGGTTCGCTAACTTCA
Source organism: Candidatus Acidiferrales bacterium (assembly GCA_035603415.1). Taxonomy (GTDB): domain Bacteria; phylum Acidobacteriota; class Terriglobia; order Acidiferrales; family UBA7541; genus Acidiferrum. Next base: position 4,852 of record DATNKL010000134.1, on the reverse strand, counting down.
AACCGGCCTGCACAGAATGACCGGCTCGGATGAGTTTCTCACGTTGCTGGACTTCCGAACCATGCGAGCGACAGTGCAAAATTGACGGCCTGTTGAAAACTCTGAGGACAAAATAGCACCTAGGCGAACAAAAAGCAAACACTATTTTGAGGCACTCTTCGATTGGCCCGCCTCCCCATACCCGTAAAAGCCCCGCCCGCTCTTGCGCCCCATCCAACCCGCCGCCACATACTTCTTTAACAGCGGGCAGGCGCTATATTTGGGATCGCCCAGGCCTTCTTGCAGCACGTGCATAATGTCGACGCACACGTCTAACCCAATAAAATCAGCCAGTTCGAGTGGTCCCATGGGGTGGTTCATGCCGATTTTCATCACCGCGTCCACGGCTTCTGGAGTTGCTACGCCTTCCATCACACAATAGGCAGCTTCGTTTATCAGCGGCATCAGAACGCGGTTGGACACGAAACCTGGGGCGTCATTCACCGCGATGGGTTTCTTGCCCAACTTGTCGGCGAGTGCCATCGTGGTCTGGAATGTCGCATCGCTGGTTTGCAGCGCGCGGATCACTTCCACCAAAGCCATCACTGGAACCGGATTCATGAAGTGCATGCCCACGAAGCGCTCCGGTCGCCGGGTAAGCGAGGCCAACGTGGTCATGGAGATAGAAGAGGTATTGCTAGCGATGATGACATCGTCGCGCAAAAGGCGGTCGGCATCGGTCAAAACAGAGCGCTTGATTTCAATTTTTTCTGGAACGGCTTCTATTAAGAAATCGGCGGCAGCGATGTTGGCGATGTCCGTAACCGGCAGCAATCGCTCCAGCGTGCTGGCGCGTTCTGCTTCGGTGATTTTGCCCTTCTTCACTTCGCGGCCTAGATTCTGGCCGATGGTATCCATGCCACGATCGACCAAACGCTGTTCAACATCGCGCAAAATCACTTTGTAGCCGGAGCGCGCAAACACGTGCGCGATGCCATTACCCATCGTGCCCGCGCCCAGCACCGCGACAGTCTTGATGTTGTCTATGCTCATGCCTACTTCGGAGGGGCGCCTTGGGTTACTTCGCGCACAATTTCCAGAGCGCGTGCCTGATTCCCTTCCGCCACATAAATCGCGGTGGAACCCGCTTCGCTGGCGACCCTGGCGACGAGATTGTTCTCACTTAGCGCGCTGGTCAGGAACTGTGCAAGCCTGGTGTCTGTGCCCTTCCACACTTGTAAATCAGTGGGCGCGGCATTCGCTTTAGGCTTCATGCTTGACGGATCGACCACTTCCGGCTGGGCGGGAATTTCTAAGTTCTCCGGCTCACGTTCGAGCAGATTATCAAGAAGTTCTTTGGCCGCGGGATAATCCGTGGACAGCACCGTCACTTCAAATCCAAAGCGCGGCTTCCAATCGATGGGCAAAGGATCGGAGGTAGGCGCCACTTCGTCGTCGCCTAAAACTTTGTCGTCGAAAGCGATGCCGTTGGCCTCCAGCTTTTCGATCAGATTCACATGCACGGAAGGACTTTCTCCGGCCCAGAGAATTACAAAAGAACCTTCGTTGCCAAAGTCAGACATGACTGCCTCGCTGTAAGTAATTGCATTTCTCTACGCGGGTGCTGTGCTACGACGCGAAAAAACCGGGCCAGTCTCTCGCGCTCGACAAATTAAACTTCACCAAGTGAGTTTACTATACAAGCCGCCAAATCCGCAGAAGGGCAAAGCTGATCGTAAAGGCCGTAAGTTCAAGGAACTAAAGGCCTGGCGGTGTGCTTGAGTCTTTTCTGCGGGCTGGCGCGTAGTTCTCTGTACAATGAGCGCGACGTTTCTATTTCCGGTGATTCCTAAGCAAAATGCGTGGCCGAATCGGGCGCTGCCAACCTGTGCGTTCTCTGCGTTGATGAAAGATGAAAACAAAGCACTAGCGCAGGGCCTGCAGCGGCGTGACCCGGATTTGCTGGACCGGCTGATCGAGCAATATCAATTCCGCTTGTTTCGTTACTTGGTGTACATCACGGGCGATCGCACACGCGCCGAAGATTTTTTCCAGGAAACGTGGATTCGTGTTCTGGAGCGTGGGCATCAATACGACGGAAAATCCCGCTTTGAAGGCTGGCTATTCGCCATCGCCCGCAATCTGGTGATCGACTGGCAGCGCCAAAGAAAAGTGCAGAGTCTGGACGCGCTCACGGATTCGGAGCAGGCGCACCCGCTGCAGGTAAAAGACGAGCACTCCGCGTCCGCACTGCAGGCAGTTCTGAATACGGAACAAAATGCGCAAGTGCAGGGCGCGCTTCAGCAAATCCCCGCCATCTACCGCGAAGTGCTGCTATTGCGTTTTCAGGAAGAACTACAAATCGATGAAATCGCAGGAGTGCTGGGCACGCCGCCGTCCACGGTGAAGTCGCGCCTCTATAGAGGACTTGACGCTTTACGCGGGACACTTGAGGCAGGACTTTCATGAGCGAAAATATTCCTGAAAATATTCATGAACGGGCGCGGCAACTGATTTCGCAAGAACGCATCGAGGGGATTCCGGCGTCAGAGAACTCCTGGCTTGCGGCACATCTGGAGGAGTGCGAAAGTTGCGCGAATTTCGCGCGGACAACTTCCGTGGCTTTGCGTTCGTTGCAAACCATTCCGATTGCTTTGCCGGCGGGACTTGCGGAGCGCACGCAGTTTCGTGTGGGTTTGCGCGCGCAACAACTTCGCCATCATGAACCTCGGCGCCGCGCGCTGTGGATTGCGGCGGGTATTTCATGGGCCACCGGTGTTGCCAGCGCGCCTTATGTGTGGCGACTATTTGCCTGGCTCGGGGAACACGCCGGAGTTCCAAAGCTGGTGTGGGAAGCAGCGTTTGGATTGTGGTGGGCGGTGCCGGCGTTAATCGCGGCAGTGGTGTTGCTATCCGAGCACGAAAAACAAAGCGGCGAGCAATATTGGCTGCAGCGCAGCCAATAAATGTGAGCGCTTCGCCTGCGGTGAATGCAAGCGTGTCGAAGATGCTTGATGTGAGCGCAGCGGCACAGATCGATATTGAGCGCGTCGGAATGAGTGAGTGTGAGTTCGGCAACATTTTTTAATTACGCGAGTTGGATTTTGCAATTAATGAGGTCATAGCAATGTCGGATCTTCAGGCTAACAGTACGTTCAGTGAAAAATTGAGGCGGATTCGTTTTCGGCGCACCAGAGAGAAGACGCGTTTTCGGGATGAGCTGCGCATCATTCCGAAATGGCTGATCGTCATGGTCATCGTGCTTTTCTTAATCGCGCAGGTGGCGTTTTACATTGCCAATTTTAGTCAACATGCGCTCGGTCCGCAGCCGGGCGAACTGTGGCCCTTTCCGAATAACCCCGCGCTTTCGGCGCTCAGCGTTGCGGGCATGGTCACCGGCATGGGCATCCTGCTGGGGAGTTTATTTCTGGCATTCGGGTACGTGAACCGCGACGCCAAGCGGCGGGGCATGAACTCGGCGCTGTGGACAATTCTTGTAATGGTGTTGTCGCCGGGATGGTTAGCATTGGGATTTTTTATTTATTTTTTGATGCGTGAGCCGCTGCCGTATAACTGCCCGCAATGCGGAGCGACAGTTGGGGCGCGATTTAATTATTGTCCTAACTGCAAATGCAATCTGCGGCCTACCTGCCCGCAATGCAAACGCGAAGTTGGCGAAACGGATAAATTTTGTCCTTACTGCGCTTGTGAATTGACGCCGGGAACGGTTGCAGCAGGCTCGTCCGTGAATGAACCGCCCATCGTTCGCAGTTCCTTGTAGCTCAATCTCACCTCCGTGGTGTTTTAAGTTAGCTGCTACATCATTTCGATGGCGAGGGCTACGGCGTTGCCGCCGCCGAGACAGAGAGCGGCGATTCCACGCTTCAGATTGCGGCGCTGCAATTCATAAAGCAGAGTGACGAGGATGCGGGCGCCGGAGGCGCCGATGGGATGTCCGATGGCGACGGCGCCGCCATTTACGTTTACTTTTTCGGGGTTGAGGCGGAGTTGGCGCGTGACCGCGATGGCAGCTACCGCGAACGCTTCGTTGAGTTCGACAAGATCGACGTCTTTGTCGCGGTCCCAGCCGGTTTTGGTGAGGAGTTTTTCGACGGCTTCTACCGGGGCCATCATGACCCACTTGGGTTCGACGCCGCTGACGGCTTGAGCGAGGATGCGGGCAATGGGTTTTTTGTTTAGCGATTGGGCGCGGCGTTCACTGGCGACGATTAGGGCGGCGGCGCCGTCATTTGTTCCGGGGGCGTTTCCCGCGGTGACCGTTCCATCTTTTTTGAAGGCGGGTTTTAATATCGCGAGGGCCTCCATGGAGGTGTCCTCGCGCGGGGATTCATCGTATTTGATTATGAGGGCGGGGCCTTTTTTTTGCGGGACTTCGATGGGAAGAATTTGCGCTTCAAAGAAGCAGGATTTTCGCGCGCGCACCGCTTTCTGGTGACTCTCAAAGGAGAAGCGATCCTGTTCTTCGCGGGTGATGCCGTATTTTTCTGCGACTAGTTCGCCGGTCATGCCCATGTGGAAGTCTTCATAGGCATCCCACAGACCGTCGTGAATCATGGAGTCGACGAGTTTGCCATCGCCGATGCGATAGCCGGTGCGCGCTTGCGGAAGTAAGTAGGGGCAGTTGGACATGGACTCCATGCCGCCGGCGACAACGATTTCGGATTCGCCGAGTTGCACGGCTTGAGCTGCGAGTGCGACCGCTTTCAGGCCAGAGCCGCACACTTTGTTGATGGTCATGGCGGCAACGCGTGGGTCGCAACCACCTTTGAGGGCGGCCTGGCGCGCGGGATTCTGACCGAGTCCGGCTTGGACTACGTTGCCGAGAATTGCTTCGTCGATTTGTTTGGGGTCG
>DATNKL010000074.1:0-6227 GCA_035603415.1 Candidatus Acidiferrales bacterium | reverse complement strand
CTTTTTCCGAGTTGCTGCGGCGGCCGCCCTTAAAATCAAAGCCCGAGATGTCGGTCATGATGTAGTACGCGCCGCGCGGTTTGAATACCGTGAAACCAGCGACGGTGAGAATGTTTAACAAGCGTTCACGCTTTTCACGATAGCTCTTCGCGAGACTCTGATAATAAGAATCCGGGGATTTCAGCGCGATCGCACCAGCCTGCTGCAAAGGAGCCGCAGCGCCTACGGTCAGGAAGTCGTGTACTTTTCGGATGGCCGCCGTCGCTTTCGGCGGAGCTATGGCCCAACCAACGCGCCAACCGGTGACGCTGTATGTTTTTGACATCCCATTGATGACGATGGTGCGTTCGCGCATGCCATCGATCTGCGCCATGGAAATGTGCTCGGCGCCGTCGTACAAAATATGTTCGTAGATTTCATCGGTGATGCAGAAAGCGTTCCAGCGCGCGCATAAACCGCTGATAAATTCCAGTTCGGCGCGCGTAAAAACTTTGCCGGTGGGATTGTTAGGCGTGTTGAGGATTATCGCTTTGGTGTGCGGACCGAATGCCGCGGCCAATTCCCTTTCGTCAAAGCTCCAATCGGGCGGACGCAATCTGACGAACCGCGGCGTGGCGCCACTCAAGATGGCATCAGGACCGTAATTCTCGTAGTACGGCTCGAACACCACAATTTCATCTCCGGGGTTGATGATGGCCATCATGGAGGACATCATCGCTTCGGTGGAGCCGCAGCAGATGGTGATTTCGCGTTCGGGATCGACGCGAATTCCCTGGGTGCGCTCAAATTTTTCTACGATGGCGTCGCGCAGCGCTTTGGCGCCCCAGGTGATCGCGTATTGATTGATGTCGTCCGCGATGGCTTGGCGCGCGGCTTCTTTGATTTCCGCGGGGGCGGCAAAATCAGGGAAACCTTGCGACAGGTTGACGGCTCGGTGTTCGAGCGCCAGGCGCGTCATCTCACGAATGACAGACTCTGTGAATTGCTCGGCTTTGGCGGACAGCATGCGCCGCGCCAGTTCGCCAGATGTATTGGTGGCCGACGTGTGAGCCTCTCTTTTGTCGTGCTTAATTAAGTTTGCCGGATTCGGCGCGTTCTTCAATCCTGGCGCGACTGGAGGCCGCGGTTACGGGCGGACTCTGGGGTACGCCAGAGCCATAAATCATCCGGTAGACGGCGGCATTGCGCAAGACGATTTGCACGTACTCGCGCGTTTGGGTGAAAGGAATGGATTCGACGAGTTCGGGTATTTCCTCGTAGTTGCGTTCAGACTTCCAGAGAGCGATGCGATCTTCACCCGCGTTGTAGGCCGCGGCGGCGTATTCAGGTGCGCCCGTAAGGCGGACCAGATTGGCGATGTACAACATGCCCAGCTGGAGGTTGTAGTTGGCATCGTACAAAAGCTTTTTGTTGTAACGAATCTTTAATTGCTTGGCGAGGAGTTTGCCGGTTTTTGGCAGCACCTGCATCAAACCGATGGCGTTGGCGTAAGAAACGATGTCGGCTTGAAAGGTGGATTCCTGACGGATCAATCCGGCGGCAAACATGGGATCGAAATCGTTGCGCGCCGCTTCGCGTCGGAGGGCCGCTTCGTAAGGCAACGGGTACAGTGTTTTCCACACGGCCATGGGAGCGTCGGATATTTTGCGTGATTCGAAATTCGGAAGAATTATCCGGGCGTAAGACATGCCTGCGGCGAAATGGCCCTGATCAAAAGCCGCTTGAGCGGCTTCGAGGAGAAACCGAGGCGATGAGGTGGCGAAGTAAGCGTTTTTCAATTCCATTTCCGCGGACGCATCGAAAGCAATAATGCGCAAGGCCTGAGCTTTGGCCCAGCGGTCGGCAGCAGAAGGGGGAATCGGTTCGTCGAATGCCCGCAAAGGGGACGGTTCGGGAATTTGTGCCAGAAAATCGGATGGATCTTCCTCACCGGTTCCCAACTGTTTTAGGCGAGTGGCGGCGGCGTGCGCAAAATAAGTTTGCGGAAATCGCTCGATGGCTTTTTCGTAATCGCTGCGCGCGTGACCGGGGTTGCCGCTGCGTTCAGCGCTGCGGCCAAGCCAGTACAGCGCGTCAACGGCGTTAGCGGACGTCGGATACTTCAAGAGAAAGGCGGTCAGCCGCTGGTCCGCGTCCGCTTGATTGTTCAGAAAAGCAATCCAGGCAATGCGCCATTCGGCGTTGTAGGCGTGTTTACCCTCGGGAAACGCGTCGACCAATCGCTGGTAATACGTGATGGCCTTGGGGCGATCGAGCAGAACCCAATAATAATTGCCGGCAGCCATTAAGGCTTCCTCGTTCCAGACGCTCCTGGGATATTTCTGCGTGATACTTTCGAGCGTGGCGAACATCTCCGATTCATTCTTCGCCGTGCGATAGGCTTGCGAGAGGCCAAATAAACGTTCAGCATCGACCTCCGGATCGGGTGTAACTAGCGAAGATAGAATCGTCGGCGAGCCCTTGAGCTGGATGCGGACCTGCGCTATACGCAACTGCGCGCGCTGGCGTTTGGGATCGGCGGGATCGCCCACCATGGATAGGACTTTCTCGAATTCGGCGCGCGCTTCCTTCCATTTGTGAGCATCGAAAAATATTTGAGCGCGCTGCTCCTGCATTTCCATAGTAGGGCTTGTATATTCGCGACCCAATTCACGAGCAATTTGTGGCAAAGCGGTAGCCGCGGCCTTGGCTTCATCGGACAGAGCATATTTGTAATAAAGCGTTTGGTAGTCTTTTGCGGCGCGGGGTAATTGATGGGCAACTTTGTACGCTTGCGCGCGTTCCAGAAGCAAAACCGGCCTGGCATTGGTCGGGGGATAAGCATTCAAAGCTTCGATGGCCTCGTGCGCGTGGCCAGTATCACGAGCTGTGGGGGCGTAGGCTTCTAAAAATTGTTCGCGCATCGCGCTGTTGGGATATTCCTGCTGAAAGGTTTGCAGGTCCGCGAAAGCCCCGGCCAGATTTTTTTGCCCGCGCTTGGCTTGCGCGGACCAATACAAAACATACTCGCCGAGAAGCTCATCCTTTTTCGCTTTTGCGAACCAGGTCAGCGCTTGAGGCAAACGATTCTTGCTGTAGTCCTCATAGCCAAGCGCCAAAGCGGCACGCGGGCCCCAAACGGTAGAAACGTTTTTTGTGGCGAAGGAGGATAACTTTTCGTACGAACCCGGCGCCGCGGTGTGCAATCCACGTGCAAGTGAAGCCAGTTCGGATTGAGCTGCCGCATCGCCGGTCGTCGGCGAAATGATTTCCGGCGCAGAAGTGGTCACTCCACAGTCGGCCTTGCATGGCGCAGCCTTAGGCTTCTTTGCTTTTTTCTTCGAGTGTGAGCGAGTTTTGCTTTGTGGGGCTGGCTGCGCAAAGGTACCGCCGGCATTGGGGAGCAAAAGCGAAATACTCAGGCAAACCGCAGCCGTTCGCGTTAAAAAAAATGACGGTGTGCAGCGGTGGAAGCGAAAATTCACATGAAAACGTTCTAGCGATCTAGCGATGGTGCGCGTGGATCGCGTAAGGATATTCGCCAAGAGCGTGGGCGTCGCCGTCGGCCAGAATCTCAACCATCCAGCGATAGAAGTAGTCCACCGGATGATCCATGATGGGACGGAAACGGCGATCGTACTCTCGATGAGCTTTTTCAATGTCGTCACGCAGTCTAACGCACAAATCTTTATTTTCACGGCCCAGACGTACGGCCTCAGGACGGAGCATTTTAATGTCCTGCATAGAAACTTTAGCAACACGATTAGCGCGGCGATGTAATTCCTGCTCCTCAGCGGACAGTTGATTAACGTCAAAATCGCCTTCCGTCTCAACTTCAATCTCATCAGGAAATGGCCCGGGTTGAGGAAGTTCTAACGGCGCAGGTTCCGACGCGAAATGCTGCGGTTGGTGCGACGGATCAGACTCAATCGTAGGATGTGCTGCCGGCGCGAACTCGTTACTTGGAGCAGATTGGGATGGCTCGCCAGGTGCATGGCTAACCGGCGGCGCAGGCTCATGCACCGCAGGCGCACTTGTTTCACGTGCAGGCGCGACGCCATGTGTCTGACGCGCTGACTCCGCACTGATGGCGCTGGTCAGCCGGGTCATCTCGGCTTCGAGCGGCGAACGCGGGCTTGGATTAAGAGTGATAGCAACAAATCGCGATAGAACTTCCAGGGCTGCGGCAATGGATGCAGCTGTCGATTGCGCGCGCAACATCGGCGGCAGCGCATTGGCGGGTTTGCTGCTGGCGCAAGCGGCAACCACATCATTAACGGCTTGATTCAGCTCGTCAGTGGTGCGCTGGATGCTCTCCAGGTTGTCGCGAATCGCTCGCGATACAGCTTGGTCGATGGCAGTAGGCTCTTGTGGCATAAACATTTGGGGGCGTAATCGACGAAAATGCCCCGTTTTGTGATTTTGGGAGTTGGACGGTTGGGAGTCAATCGCCCGCGATAGGGTGTGTGCCCAATTGTTTCTTATGCGTTTCGCCGGACGGCCAGGACTGCAAGGCAATTTTGACGATGCGACGAAGTTCGCTGTGGGTGGCTCCTCCCGCAGCCTGAATCGACATTCCTTGAATGATGGTCGCTATATAGCGCGCGAGGCTGGCCGGGTTTGCCTCAGGGGGCAAATCGCCGTCTATCCTGGCCCGGTTTAAGCGCTTGCGAAGCGCGGCCTCTCCGGCCATACGACGTGAGATTAATTCCTTGCGTACAGGATCGGCGCCATTCCCACAGGCCAAAGCACCCTGCACCCATAAACAACCGTGTGGATTTCGCGGCGCGGTCAACATGTCGGCGGTCCCGTAAAGCAGTCGTTCGACGACCGCGCGGCTGGTGGGTTCTGCCAGCGCGGCGTATGAGTAGGAAGCCGGACCTTCGGCATAGTGGTCGAGCACTCTGCGGAAGAGGTTCTCTTTGTCTCCGAAAGCGGCGTAGAGACTGGGCCTGTTGATGCCCATGGCTTTAGTCAGATCAGAGAGCGAAGCGCCTTCATAACCTTTGCGCCAGAAGACGTCCAGTGCGCGATCCAGGGCTCTACTCGTGTCGAATGAGCGGGGACGACCGGCTGGCTTGGCGGACGTGTTGGTCTTCACAGCTCAATTATACGGCCAATGTGGCCACTTTGGTACCTATCGGTACACAATCATCTACCCGATTGCGTGCGAGCCGCATCTGTACTGGCAGGTACAAAAACTCAACAAAGGAGGATTTTATGTCGCAACGATTGACGGGGAAAGTAGCAGTAGTCACTGGGGCTTCGAAAGGGATTGGCGCCGCCATCGCAAAGCACCTGGCAGCGGAAGGCGCATCTGTAGTGGTGAATTATTCATCCAGCAAGGAAGGCGCAGACCGCGTGGTCAGCGAGATTACCGGCAAACGCGGAAAAGCAGTTGCGGTGCAGGCAAACGTCGCGAAACAAAAAGACATTGAGCGTCTATTCGCGGAAACAAAAAAGGCTTATGGCAAGCTGGACATTCTAGTGAACAACGCGGGAGTTTACGAGTTTTTGCCGCTGGAAAATGTTTCGGACGATCACTTTCACAGACTGTTCGATCTCAACGTGCTTGGTCTACTGCTGACTTCTAAAGAGGCGGCAAAGTATTTTGGCCCGGATGGGGGCAGCATCATAAACATAAGTTCGGTGGCAGGGATAATCTCTCCGGCGAGCGCTTCCGTTTATGCTTCGACGAAGGCAGCGGTGGACAGCGTGACCCGCTCTCTGGCTAAAGAGTTTGGAGGCCGCAAAATTCGCGTCAATTCGATCAACCCGGGTCTGGTGGAAACCGAAGGCGTTCATACCGTGGGATTCAACGAGGGCGATTTTCGCAAGGCCTATGAAGCGCAATCTCCGCTGGGACGCATTGGGCAGCCGGAAGATATTTCGCCGGCCGCGGTTTTTCTAGCTTCCGGAGAATCTTCCTGGATTACCGGCGAGACACTGGTAATTGCCGGCGGAGTTCGCTAAGAATCGTATTTGTCACGCAGCGCCCGATAGAAAGTGCGTTATACCTAAAACCATTGTCGGATGTGGCGGCCGATCCCTCAGCCGCCACATCCGATTTGGGGCGGGTGATATAATAGGGTTGTAGCGAGTCGTACCAATTGGGGGCGACACGGTTTCGACGGAAGCTGTCGCGGCCCGAAGGCATGCCGGGGGCCACCTGCCCGTAATCTGGTGGAAACTAGAACTGCCAACAACAACTTGGCACTTGCTGCTTAATTAATTAAGCGCAACGTTTG
>DATNKL010000164.1:0-22511 GCA_035603415.1 Candidatus Acidiferrales bacterium | reverse complement strand
AGCTGGCACTCGCAGATGATTATGACGATCCCCCGTCAGTTGTAGCACGTCTCGCGTATTCCCAAGGATCTGTTTCATTCCAACCAGCAGGCACTGATGATTGGGTCGATGCAGGAATAAATCGGCCGATCACCACGGGCGATAAACTGTGGTCCGACCAGGATGGGCGCGTCGAACTGCAACTGGATGCGTCGACTATCCGATTGTTCCACAGCACCGGATTCTCCTTTCTCAATCTGAGCGATAACGTCACGCAAGTTCGCTTGACGGAAGGCACCATTCTGGTGCGCGTGCGTCATCTCGATCAGAACGAGACCTACGAAATCGATACGCCGAATCTGGCTTTCTCGATCACTCGACCGGGCACCTATCGCATCAACGTTGATGAAGGCGGCGATGCCACCTCTATACGAGTTCGCGACGGGGAAGGCCAGGTTACCGGCGGCGGTGCGGCTTATTCCGTCCGCGCGCATGATGATGCGGTGTTCTCTGGAACGGATCAGCTAAACGCTGACGTGCAGGACCTCAACGCGGATTACGACGAGTTTGACTCCTGGAGTGCTAACCGTGACCGCCGTTGGGAACATTCTCGGTCGGCACAGTACGTTTCGCAGGATGTGGTCGGGTATGAAGATTTGGACGACCACGGAGACTGGCGCGATTCGCCCGAATACGGCCATGTCTGGTATCCGCGCGTGGAAGTCGCAGACTGGGCGCCTTATCACTACGGGCATTGGGCGTACATCGAGCCGTGGGGATACAGCTGGGTTGATGACCAACCTTGGGGCTTCGCGCCGTTCCACTACGGACGATGGGCATACGTGGAAAACCGATGGGGATGGATACCGTGTCCTCCGCGAGTTGAAGGCGTAGTTTACGTACGTCCGGTGTACGCGCCGGCGCTCGTGGCGTTCGTTGGCGGCGGTGGTTTCAGCGTAGGTATCTCGGTCGGCGGTGGCGGGGGAGCAGTCGGTTGGTTCCCGCTGGGTCCGCGTGAAGTATACGTCCCGTCTTACCGCGTGAGCCAACGGTACGTTGAAAATGTGAACATCTCGAACACCACCGTCAACCGCACCGTGGTCAACAACTACTACCAAACAACGGTAGTGAACAACAACACCAGGGTGAACACCGTTACCTACGTGAACCAACGGGTTCCTGGCGCGGTTGTAGCCACCAGCCAACAAGCTTTCACGTCGGCGCAACCGGTTGGGCGTAACGCGGTGAGAGTGGATGCGCGGCAAATGGCCAGCGCGCAGGTGCAGGTGCGTCAGCCGACCATCGTACCCACGAAGCAAGCAGTGTTGGGATCGGAAAGACCAGCGCAACATCAACCGCCTCCTGCCGTGCAACAGCGTGCGGTTGTAGCCAAGGCCGCGCCGCCGCCTCCGCCTCCCTCGTTTGAAAAGCGCCAGGAAGCAATAAAGAGCAATGGCGGCAAGCCGCTGTCGGTCAGCCAAATGCGGCAAATCCAACCTGCGGCTTCTACACAGCAAGCCGCTGCGGTCAGAGTAGCTCCACCTCCGAAGCAACCGCCGGTATCGGTGCGAGAAGCTCCCAAGCCGACGCAGCCAGTGAATCGCACTGCGGCTCAAGGAGGGCAGGGCTCGCAGGGCAACGTTGGCAACCGTCCTAATCAGCCAGGCCAGCCGCAACCTGGCCAGCCCCAACCAGGGCAGCCACAGAACAATCCTGCAAATCGGCAGGGCACCCAGGGCAACGTGGCCAATCGTCCCGGTCAGCCGGGGCAGCCACAACCGGGGCAGCCAGAGAACAATCCTGCAAACCGGCCGGGCATGCCGAATAATCAACAGCCCGCAAATCGACCGGCTGAGCGCGGGACTGCAACTCAGCCGAGTACGGTCCAGCCAAACAATCGGCCTGCTGACCGTCCGGGGACGCCGCCTAATGCGAACCAACCGAATGAACGACCGAATGGTCAACCAACCACTCGGCCAGGGGATCGCCCTGTGACTCAACCTAACGCCACACAACCTAGCTCCCGGCCGCCGGCTACTAATGATCGGCCGCCAAGCGCACAGCCAAACAATCGTCCGGCTGACCGGCCTGCGGATCGCCCGGTGACACGTCCGAATGAGCCGCCGGCAAACCGGCCAGCAGATCGGCCCGCTACGCGGCCGAACGAGCAGCCAGCAACTCGCCCGGCACCGGCGGAGCGTCCCGCGGATCGGCCAGTAACGCGGCCGACGAATGAACCGCCAGCGAATCGGCCCGCAGATCGGCCCGCAACGCGTCCCAATGAGCAGCCAGCAACTCGCCCAGCACCGGCGGAGCGCCCAGCAGCGCGTCCGAACGAGCAGCCCGCAACGCGTCCGGCGCCAGCCGAGCGGCCTGCACCACGTACTGAGCAACCCGCGGCACGTCCCGCTCCGGCTCCAAGGCCGGCGGAACGGCCAGCGGAGCGTCCTGCGGAGCGCCCTGCGCCGCCACCCCCTGCAGCAAAACAGCAGCAGCAAAAACAACCACCACCAGAGAAGGAAAAACCGAAGGAGAAGGACAAACCGCCCAGCCGCTAAGAGCGCGGCTTAAGCTGAAGGTAAACAACCAGACGGGCGAGCGTGGCCAGGGGGCCAATGTCTCGCTCTTTTTTTTTATGCCCGTTTGTTTTTATGGCCGTTGTGCTGAGTAACCCTCCACGCTCGCGTCGTTAGCTTCGCGCTACAACGTGGACGCCCAAACTCGTTTGGCGAGTTCCTTCCTGTGGTATCTTCGAAAAAATATGAAATCGGGTTTACTTAGCAGCGCGGTGTTTCGTCAGGCGCTCGGTCGCTTTGCCACGGGTGTCACGGTGGTGACCGCCGAACGCGCGCCGGGCGAAGTCCACGGCATGACCGCAAATTCGTTCACCGCTGTATCTCTTGAGCCGCTTTTGGTTTTGGTGTGCGTGGACGAACAAGCTCGCATGCTGCCAATACTGAAAAAGGTGCAGCGCTTTGGTGTCAGCGTGTTGAAAGACAATCAGAGCGCGATCTCGGACTTTTTTGCGCAGCCCGAGCAAGATCCGGAGGTGGAGCGCGCTTTGGGAATACGCTTCGAATGGCCGGCGACCGGGATCCCAGTTTTGGGGAACACGCTGGCGCAGTTAACCTGCAGGGTGGTGGCTTCTCATACCGCCGGGGATCACACTATTTTTCTCGCTGAAGTGGAAAGCGCGGAAGTGTTTGAGGGTGAGCCGCTGCTGTTTTTTCGCGGCTCGTACCGGAGTATTTCGCCGGTGTAATGTTCAATCGAATGACGAATTTATTTTGGGAGCGAGAAGTTAGATTTGATTCCAAAACCAACTACGTCGGAGGGTGCCCCAGGCTCGGTTTTCAGCCTGGGTCTTGGGGTTATTTTTATTAAGAGAACTAACTATTAATTGCATATGTAAATCCAACCCCAAAACCCACGTTCATAACTCGACGGCGAACCTGGGCCATCCTTATACTCGTTTTGATTTTGACACTCGGACTGGTTTTTATTTTCTAATGATGTAGCCGTTAATGGTGGCCGCCCAGCGGGTCGCGTTTTATTCCGTATTGGGCGCCCCATTTGTCGGTCATGTGGCCGCGAATTTCCCATAACTCGGGGAAAAATTTTTGGCGCATGCCTTCTTCCAATATTTCAACGGCGCGGCCCTTTAATGATTTGGCGCCGAATCCGATGGTGCGGTGGATTAATTGCATGTGTTCGTATCGGAATTTTTGAAATAGGGCGTCAAATTCCGCGAGGGCTTCAGCTACTATATAGGCATCGCTGTGAGAATATTCCGAGTCGTAGATTTTTTCTACCGTGAGCTGAGACTTTTCCAGGTATGACGATTTGAAGGAATTCCAGATAGGTTGAAACATTTTGAGGAGCACGCGAAATCCGGGCGATTCCTGGCCGCTGCCGTTTCCCAGGCGCGTCCGAATGGCTTGATATTCTTTGGGGGACATGGTTTCCAGCAAGGCAATTTGCTGGATCATCATTTTTTGCACCAGGTGAACACGACGGAAAAGGGTAATCACCCGATTGGTATTTTCCTGCTGCAAATAATCGTCGATGTCCAGCAGCGTGTAGGCAATCAACTTCATCCACAATTCTTCTACCTGGTGGACCACCTGGAACTGCAATTCATCGGCATTGCACAGCTCGTCAAATTTGGTTTGGCATGACAACAACGCCTTGGTATTGAGATACAACTCGTAATCCAGGGTCCCCTCACTACTCATCATGGAATAAAACTGCTCGCGATTCATGAAGCCCCCTGGCCCGCCACGTTCGAACGCATCTTTTCTAGCGGCGCCTTGTGGATGGATTGATGGCCTTCGAAAATTTGTGGAAATTTATCGTTCGGAACTGCCCGATGGGCGGGCAGGTTCAGCGGGATCGCTCATCTCTTTACGGTGGCTTTTCACTTCGCGCAAGGAATAGATCGATTTGTTCTGGGACTCATAATAGGTGCGCGCAATAATTTCACCCAGCAGGCCCATGGAGATGAGCTGCACGCCACTGATAAAAAGCGCCACCGCGAGCAGCATTAACGGGCCATGCTCAGTCATGATGGTCTGGCCATAGTAAAATTTCACGAAGGCCAGAAAACTGGCAATCAATAAGCCCGAACCTGCGCCCGCGACCCCAAGCAAACCAAAAAATTGCAGCGGACGCGTGGAGTAATCTAGCAAAAATTTTACAATCAACAAATCCAGGAACACCCGAATGGTTCGTCCGATTCCGTAATTGGACTTGCCGCTCTTGCGATCCAGATTGGTGATGGGCACTTCCGCGATTCTTGCGCCGGTGGAACTGGCCAACGCGGGAATGAATCTGTGCAACTCGCCGTAGAGCTGAATCTCCTGAATAATTTCGCGACGATAGGCTTTGAAGGTAGTTCCGAAGTCGTGCAAGTCAATACCCGAAAGGCGCGCCATCATCCAGTTGGCGGCGCGGCTGGGAATCTGGCGCATCAGCCAATGGTCTTTGCGCTCGTGGCGCCAGCCACTGACCAGATCGTAACCTTCCTCAATTTTTTCGAGGAAGCGGGGAATTTCTTCGGGGTCGTGCTGCAGGTCGCCATCCATGGAGATGATGATTTCGCCGCGCGCAAAATCGAAGCCCGCTTTTAATCCGGCGGTTTGTCCGAAATTGCGGCGCAAGCGCACAAGGTTGACGCGGCGGTCGTGTTCATAAATTTCGGAAAGCACTTTGAAAGTATTGTCGCGGCTGCCGTCATCGACAAATATCAGTTCGTAGGGTTCACCGATGGAATCCATCACTTCGGTGAGCTTCATGTACAGCGGAGGGACGTTTTCCTGTTCGTTAAAAAACGGCACCACGATGGAATAGCGGATGGGTGATTCACTTCTCATTCTTTTTTAGCGACCTTCTCAGGCCTTTCCGGCCACGAACGCATAGTCTATCAGGCGAATCCCTTGTGATGCGACAAGATTTCGAATGTCCGGGCTGCTTAGGATCTCCACTTCCAGTTCCCGCGAATCCTGCAGCCTGGTTGCCGACTCTTCCAGCTCTTTATCCATGAATCCCGGGTGGCACATCATTTCGGTGGTGCCTTCAGGCAAGCTTTGCAGCAAGCACTTCATCCCCTCGACGGTCAACTCTCCGGTCTGGGCGATGCCGCAAAAATAATCCGTCGTGGCGATTCCCGCGGCTTCCGCAAGTGCCCGGGCATCCCTGGCCAAAAGTTTGAGCACCCGCGCCTGCATGCCTTGCTTCATCACCAGCGGCACATTCTGGTTTGCTCCGCTGGATAACGCGGCGCGCAGCGAAGAGCCTTCATGCGAGATACGCACAGCCGCAATGCCATGGCGCTTGGCAAGCCGCAAGGCAATTTCAAACATTCCCGGCAGCATGTGCACATGCTTATGACCATCCAGATGTGTTGGATGAATACCGGCGTCCATCACTCTCTGAATCTGATTGTCCCATTCAATTTCCACTTCGTTCAGCCGCAGGTTTCGTCGCGCAATGCGCAACAGCAAAGCTTCCGGTCCGCCGGCGAACTGGCCACGCTCATTCACGATACTTCGCACCGTGTTCGGCGGCGATACCGGCTTGCCGTCGCTTAAGTTGAGGTGCACGCCAACGCCCAGTGCTGGTGTGGCTTTCACTAACTCGACAGCGGATGCAAAGGCCGCTCCGTTGGCCAACAATGTCGCGCTGGTCACAATGCCGTTGCGGTGCGCTTCTGAGATGCCGTGATTTACGCCCTCCGTCCAACCGAGATCATCGGCATTTACGATCAAATTTCTTACACTTGCGTTTGCCACTGCAGCCCTGCTTTTACCTGCCCCAATGGACAGATGCAACTTCGGTATCACTATGCAACAGTTCCATTGACCGCTCTTGTCCGCAACTCTAGCATGACCTCACCGACCGTACAGGGTCCCGAAATCCCAACTTGAGGCAATTATGTCCGTAAAGTTTGTTGAATCGAACCAGGCCGCCACGCGCCATAGCATGCGGCGCCGTGGTCCGCGCATGAATTCGCGTGTTCCCGTTCGCCTTGAGTGGGACACTGCAGCGGGCGAGCGCGTCCAGGTGGCAGCACACACGCGCATTGTAAATCCTTACGGGTGCATGATCGTGCTCAAGCAGTCGCTGGAACTCGAAGATCGCGTCGCGCTGACCAATATTGCCAACCACTCCACAAACGCCGCGGTGGTGGTGTGGAAAGGCGGCGCGCGCCCGGACGGCTGGGAATATGGCATTGAATTGATCGCGCCGGAGATGGATTTCTGGGGGCTCGAGCTGTGAAGGGCAACTCTGACGGCAATGGCCCGAGTACTGCACGCTCGGTTACCGCTGCTTCGGCCACTACTGGCACGCGCCCCGCACTTACGCGGCTGCCTACGGCTGAGGAACGTCGCCGCGCGCAACGGGTTCTCCTGCGCATGCCGGTGTTACTGCATATCCCGAATCAGCCCGAGCCGGTGCCAGCGGAAACGCATACCGTGAGCCAAACAGGCGCGATGTTGTTAGTCGCTGAAGGTTTTCCCGCAGGCGCCAAATTTACCATCGAGCATCCTCAGACGGAGGCTCGTATCGAGGTTCGTATCCTGCGGACCGCGCAATTATCTCAAGGCGGCTCGCTGCAGCCGGTGGAATTCTTGACGCCGTCTCCCAATTTCTGGGGCGTTTTCTTTCCGCCCGCCCTCAATTAATAATTCCATCTCCACCGCTGGAACGACCACCCCTCGATCACATCGTGCTACTGAATCGTTAAATTAACATTTGCCGATCCGCTCGGCGTGATTGCCAGCGGCACAACCGTCGCGCCAGTCACCGTCAAGTTCAGCGCGCCGCTGGCGGACGCGAGCGTCGTGGCATTGCCGAGGTAATGCGCGCTCACCGAGTGAGTGCCGATCGCCGCGAGTCCGGTGTTGATCGCAGCAATGCCATTCGAGATCGTCACTGGCAGGCCCAACGCAGTGCTCCCATCGAACAGCTGCACCTGGCCGCTGGGATTTGTGCCGGATGCCGTAACCGTAACATTGAACGCAAAATTGTTACTGGTGGATGGCTGTTTTGCGTTGGTTACCGTTAGCGTCGTGTGCGTCGCAACCTGCGTCGCCCCAGCACCGCTTGTTCCACTACTTCCGCCGCCACATCCCAGCGTAAAACTCAACACGCAGAGGAGTGCCAAGCCCAGCGCGCCGCGAAGTTGTTTTCGTCCACGCGATCCCGGCAACAGCAGAAACAAGATCGAGCCCAGGCCAGAGCCTACGCTGAGCGTCCACCAGGTTGCCACATGGGCGCCGCTTGAATTTACGGTTGGGGCGCCAATTGCAGAAGCGTAAAGCGGGTGTTGCTCGCGCGAAATTGTGGAAGCCGACAATGTTGTCGACGGCGCAGCGACGGCAACTGTCAATGCCGCGGTTACTGGCGCCGTGCCAGCGACCGTAATCGTCAGCGGATTTGGAGTGCAGCTGACGCCGGGTGGCAATCCCGTTCCCGCGCAAGTAACTTGCACGCTGCCGGTAAAGCCGCCGCTAGGAGTGACGGTGATGGTCGATCCGCCGCTACTCCCTGCTGTAACCGTCACGGGCGTGGCGGTTATGTTGAACGAGCCGGAGGAAGCCACATTGACGGAAATAGCTGCAGATGGCACGGAGCCCGAGTAATTTGTATCTCCGCTATAGGTAGCCGTCACGCTTTTTGTGCCGGTGGTAGTAAACGTGGCGGCAAAATTCGCACTGCCACTTGCCGGAACGCCTGTAGTGTTATTGGCGGCTGTGCCTACCACTGGCGCGGTTCCCAAAGTTGTCCCAGCAGAGCTGAATATGATTGTGCCGGTTGGACCGACGCCGGAACTGTCGGTGTTCACGGTCGCACTCAAGGTGATGGCGGAGTTCGCCGACGCATTGGGAGTCGGCGTCATGGCCACGGTGGTGGCCGCCTTGGTGATGGAGATAGCATCCGCGGCGGAAGTGCTGGCGGTATAGCTGTTGTCGCCTGCATAGGCGGCCACGATGCTGTGGTTTCCAGCCGGCAATTGAATGGGTTGATCCTCGAAATATCCTTGGCGGTTCAGCGGCGCAGCGTTGGAGGCGACACCAGTATTGCTTACGGTGAAATCGTTGAGCGCGGATCCGTTGTCAGTTACGGTGACGTTGCCGGTCGGGCACGGAATGGTATTGATGGGCGGAACAGTTCCGTTATCGAAATTTGCCGAGCATGCCGTACCCGCGGCGTTGGTTACGCCCACGCGCATGATGTATGGCGAACCGTACGCCGCGACGCTGGCATTGCTGCTGGCGATGTTGTTCGTAGTCGGATCGAAAGTCACCAGGGTAACAACCGTTCTGCTGCTTTCTTTACTGACGGTTACTACGACCGCAGCGGAGCTGCTCTGCGCGAACGTGCCGTCGCCGCTGTAATGCGCGACCACGTTATACGCGGCGCCACCCGGAAGCATGTCGGTGGTAATTGCCGCGGTGCCGGCGCTCAGTGAGAAGGGACCAATTCCCGTTTGCGCGGCGCCTGCGGGAGTGGCGATCAAAGAAACTTGCCCGCTGGGTGTTCCTCCGGATGAGGCCACGTTTACGGTGAAGCTGGCGTTCGCGCCATGGGCAATTGTTCCGCCCGGTGAAGCGGTAATGGTGGTGGTGGAAGCCGTCAAACCGACACCGCCCCAAGCGCTGGCCAGATTGGCGACATTTACAGTGCCCAATCCGGTGGCCAGGTCGTAGCCGGTAGTAGCGGTCCATGCGGGAATGCCTGCGCTAACCATCACTCCGTATTGGTTGGCGGCAGTGCTGGTGTTGCTGCAATTTGCCGTTCCACCCTTGCATGCCACGGAAATATTTCCGGTAGCCACATCGTAAAATATGCAACCGGCCGCAGTGACGGCCGCCGCATTGGACGCGCATATCTTCGTAGGATTCTGTTTATACAATTTATAAAAAATATAATTTGCGTTGCCCTGGCGCGGCGCAGGATTTGCTCCGGTGGCCTGGCTTTGATTGATCAACGCCATGATTCCGGCGAACGCTTGAACTGACGCGGAAGTTCCGCCGACACCCGAGAAATCGGTGAAAGGTGAGTTCAAATCACAGGAATTGGCGCCGGTAAAATCTTTCTGGCAAACAATGTAAAAGCTGTTGTTATTTCCGTTGCTGGAAAATAACGAAACGTCCGGGAGGTCCCGTTGATTGTCGTTGGGTATGCCGGTGACGCCCGCTTGCCATGAGGGTTTGGCATAGACGGAGCTGGGTCCGCCGCTGGCTGCTACCAGATCTTGTCCGATGGAAGTATCGGCGCTGATGATGCTTGCAGTGCATCCGCTCGACCCGGCGGCGGCGCAGGAATCGTTCCAGGTGGTTTCCGGAATATAGGACTTGGCCGATTCCGTCGGTGGCGTGCCGCTATTGGTCACACTCCAGTAAGTCGAGGATGGGTTGGCGGTGGTATAGAGAAAATCCGTGCCGCCCACGGCTACGTTGAAGGGAGTGGACGCGATTCCGCTGACCGCCAAACCACTGGAGGCGAAGTCGGTAGAATTGGGATCATCGCAACCTGCAGGGCCGCTATCGCCGGAGGAGACCAGTACGGTAATGCCTTGGGCGGCCGCTTGCTCCCACAATGCGTTGTAGAACGCGTTGCCAACCGTGCCGATACCGGCTTCGCAGCTGCCGTAACTTTCACTCAGCACTCCCGCAATGTTGTTGTCAACGATATACAACGCGGATAAATCGATGCCCGCGGTGGCCGAACTATCCGACGTTTCCGAAACCACCAGCTTAATGGTCGCTTTGGGCGCCACTGCACCCGACACCTGCACGTCTAGGTCGGCTTCCCCTTCGTCGGCGATCACCCCGGGATCGGGGCCATTTAATATGATCACCGGATCGTTCACCGGCAAGCCAAACATGGCCCGGTATTCCTGGGCATCGGCGAGATTAATATTCGACTGTCCCACCACGGCAATGGTCTGTCCGGTGCCATCGAGATTCGAAGGAACATTGTAAATTTTCGCCAAGTCGGCTGGTCCCAATCCGTTGCACGGCTGAGTCGAGTTGGATCCGCAGCCGGCGTAAGAAAACAGTGGCTCAATTGCGCCGCCATCCCGGGCACGATGAAAATTTCCCAGTTTGTGCGAATGGGCGAACTTTGGAAAGTTATGCAAGGACACCACGCCCGCCACTACGGGGGCCAGCGCCGTGGGAATTTGTGGATCGCTGGAGTTCGCGAAGCGTTGCGCGCCATTCACCACGTAACGGTGAATTTCGGTGTGAAATGCATCGCGCACCTGGCCGGCTGTCCCTGAAAACTGGATCGTGCTGCGCCCCAGTCCGACCTGCACTCCGTGAAACCCCTTGGCGCTGAGCCAGCTCGTGATCGCCTGGATGTCAGCGTCCGTGGCTCCGAATTCCGCGCCGAATTGCTCGGGAGTCAGCCAGGCGTGATGCTTTGGTGAATTGACGGTGAGTTGGTCGTCCAATAATTGGCGCAGGGTTGTTTCTTGTTCGGGTGCACGATGCAATAGCAGCAGCATGCGATCGAGCGGTTGCGCATCGCTTACCGCGCCTAAATCAAATTTGGCCTGCGCCAGTGGATGGACATTGCCGCGCAGCACCACCAACTGTTTTTCGTCAATGGCTTGTGTGATTCGCGCAGGCCGGGAAGGCGGCTGCGACACGCTGGCGTCATTGGTCTGCGCCACCGCAGGAAAGGCCCACGCTATCGAAATCAGGGCAATCGGCAGCGCGCCAATTTGCGAAAATCGGAAAGCGCGGTCACCCATCCGTAGCACTTGCGAATTGGTTTTCATCATTCCGCCGGTAACCGGATTTTAAACTTGCGTTGAGATTTGATTCGAAGTGTCTCTGTGGCGATGCGGCTGGGATTGACGCGGGTGAACGCACCACTAATATTTCGTTTTACTACTGACAGATGTGTTTCCGTGGAAGAGCCCACCCGCACTCCCTAACTTATGCAGGCTATCACATTGGGTCTGATAACCGATTCGTTAACTATTTTTGGGGTCTAGCCCTACATCCCGAACGTGCCAGCCCCAACCCGAATGCTCTGTCTGATGCTGAAATGATTTGGTTAGGATGCTTCCAGACTTCATCTCTACCAGCACCCGACGAGGTCTTGGTATCGATTCTGCGGGACGCTCCGCCGGTGCCGGGCGAGTTGCTGGCTGCCTGGTTGCTGGGGAGGCGCTTTCGCATTGCGCGTCCGAAGAGCTATCCGAAAGGCTAGTTAACTGCCGACTCTGTTACGCCGCGCTCCAGAAACTCGGCGAACTTCTCGGCAATTACCGGGCGGCAGAAAAAGTAACCTTGCCCCTCGCTGCAACCTTCTTGTTGCAGAAAATGCAGTTGTTCCTCGGTTTCCACGCCCTCGGCCACCACGCGATGCTTCAGGCTCTTTCCTATGTTAATCAGCGCGCTCAGAATCATGGCATTGTCAGGGTTCGAGGAAATGTCGTTTATGAAGTTGCGGTCGACTTTTAAAGCATCCAGCGGGAATTTTCGTAAATAGCTGAAGCTGGAATAACCCACTCCAAAATCATCCACGGCTGGTTGCTCGCCGATGTCTTTCAGTGCGCGCAAGGTTTGCATAGCAGACTCCGCGTCTTCCATCAGCACTGTTTCGGTTAATTCCAGTTCCAAATTGCACGGATCCATTCCCGTTGAAATCAGAGCCGCCCGAACACTGGACAAAAAATCCTTGGATGCGAATTGCAACGCGGACACGTTCACGGCGATGCGCACCGGAGGCAAGCCCACCTCGGCCCACAGACGGGCCTGCCGGCAGGTTTCCAACAGTACCCAATGCCCGATGGGTACAATTAATCCCGACTCTTCGGCGATGGGCACAAATTTCAACGCTTGAATCAGACCGCGCTCCGGATGTTTCCACCGCAGCAGCGCCTCGCCTCCGCTAATCTCACCGGTGTCTAGGGCGATCTTGGGCTGGCACATCAGCATAAATTCGTTTCTTTCCAACGCGCAGCGCAAGCTGCCCTCCAGGCTCTGCCATTCCACGGCGCGCGCCTGCATTTCTGCGCGGAAGAATTGGCAATTGTTGCGGCCCAGCTTTTTGCCTTCGTACATCGCAGTGTCAGCCCGATTAATAAGGGTTTCCGCGTCGTGTCCATCATCAGGATAGGTGCTCACTCCGATGCTGGCATTAATTTGTAAATGTTTCTTGTCGATCAAGTAGCCGGTCGATAGCGAACTTAGAATTTTTCTAGCGATGAACACCGCGTCTTCAGCATGCCCCACTTGTGAGAGCAGCACCACGAATTCATCTCCTCCGTGGCGCGCCACGGTATCCGAACGGCGCACGCACGCCACGATGCGGCCGGCCACCTCTTGCAGCAATCTGTCCCCGACGGCGTGTCCAGGCGAGTCGTTGATCCTTTTGAACAGATCGAGATCCACGAACATCACCGCCAATTGTTTGCGATCGCGCCTGGCAAAGGAAATTGCCCGGGTGATGCGGTCATTCAACAGCGAGCGATTCGGCAGGTCGGTCATAAAATCATGCTGCGCCTGGTGCGAAAGCTCCAGCGTCTTGACTCGCGTGGCGCCCAGATCGTGAAAGACGGCTACCATTCCGGCGATGTTTCCATCGCGGTCGCGGATGTGCGCGGTACAGTTTTTTATGTTCAGCTCCACGCCATCGCGCCTCATCAACGACCCGCTGCTGGTGCGGGGCCATTTCCTGTTTGCCTCTGAAACTATGGACGGGTCGCTCGCTTGAGCCTTGCGGGTATCGTCATCGACGATGCCAAATATTTTGCTTAACGGCTGGCCCTGCGCTTCCTTTTCTGACCATCCGGTGATCAATTCCGCGGCAGTGTTTAAATGCGTTACGCGCTCGGCGCTTTCGCTGATGACCACCGCATCTCCAGTGCACAGCAACGCCAATTCCGCGCACTGCTGATACAGACACACCTGCTCATCGGCGGCGCGGTGCTCGATCATGGCCCGTACCGCCCGGCGCAAGCGGAAGTTGTCGAAATTGCTTTTCAGCAAATAGTCATGCGCACCCCGTTCCACCCGCGTGGCGTTTTTGTGCAGCGTGGTGAAAAGGCACACCTCCAATATTCGCGACTCCTCAACGAGCATGGCCGCGGAGTAACCCTGTTGGCGTCGCAAATTGCCATGATGACCGGCGGCCAGCGAGCTAGAGGCTGTTGTCCAGGCATCGAGGCACAGGTGGGCGATCACACGATCAACAACTGCGCCAAATGCGCAGTGCGTCTTGGTAGCTCAGAGGAATGGCCATCAGGTCTTCTTGCTTTTCCACCAATGCCCGCCAATCGTGAATCAGTGCGTCTCGTTCTCGCTCGAGAATTTGTGCCACAGTTTCCGTGGCGCACGGCTGGACTTCGCAGTCGTGGTTTTTGTCATGACGCAGGTTCCTTCCAGTTAAAAGTATTCCATCTTAAGAACAGCGGTTCTGTTCTAGATGAGTCAGTATTAGAATCAGCTGTGTTCTGGAAATGTGTGCTTTGGCGGCCCGCCAAGATCCGCCCGCATTATTCCAGCGAAAACCGCTATCATAGGCCCGCATTTATCAGCTTTCACGAGGGACATCGCCGATGAAGAAGTTGTCTTGTTTATGCTTTGGACTCACTGCCGCGCTTATTATTTCGTTCGCCAGCGCATCATCCTTCGCCCAGCAAGATCGTCCGTGGATGAACCCCAAACTTTCACCGGATGAACGGGCGGAAATGGTGTTGAAAGAATTGACGCTGGACGAAAAAATCGATCTGGTGCACGGCGAGGGTATGCCCGGGTGGCCGGGCAAAGTATTTCCAAAACCATATCTAGGCAATGGTGGAGCGGGATTTGTGTTGGGCGTCGAGCGCCTTGGAATTCCCATGATTCAGATGAGTGACGCTGCTTACGGGGTGCGCATGAGCGCGGACAATGGTAGATATTCGACGGCGCTGCCATCCCCCATTGCTTCCGCAGCCTCCTGGGATCCGCAAGCGGCGTGCGAATATGGGGCGCTGATCGGGCGGGAATTGCGCGCGCAGGGTTACAACATGACTTTAGGCGGCGGCACGAACATTACGCGGGAGCCGCGCAACGGGCGCACGTTCGAATATTTGGGAGAAGACCCCATTTTGGCGGGCACCTTAGTCGGCAATCGCATTAAGTGCGAGCAGGCGCCGCACGTCATCGGGGACATCAAGCACTATGCGGTCAACGATCAGGAAAGCGGGCGCAACGAAGTAAATGCGATGATAGGGAAGCGCGCGCTGCAGGAGACGGACTTGCTGGCCTTTCACATCGGCATCGATATTGGCAATCCGGGCGCGGTGATGTGTTCCTACAACGCCATCAACGGCGACTATGCCTGCGAAAATAAATATTTGCTTACCGATGTGTTGAAGAAGGCGTGGAAGTTTAAGGGGTTTGTAGTTTCCGATTGGGGCGCCACACACAGCGTGGTGAAAGCGTCCGCAGCTGGCCTCGATAACGAGGAGCCTGAAGATATTTATTATGGCGAGCCGCTCAAGAAAGCGGTACAGGACGGCAAAGTTCCAGTTGCCGAACTGGATGAGCACGTGCGCCGTGTTCTACGTTCTGAATTTGCCACCGGCATCGTGGATTTTCCGCGCCAGAGAAGCGTTGTGGATGTAGAACGCGGGCTGGAAATTTCGCGGCAGGTTGCGGAACAAAGCATCGTGCTGCTGAAAAACGATAAAGGGATACTGCCTTTGGATCGCGCGAAAGTGCGCTCCATCGCAATCATTGGCACGCATGCCGACGAGAGCATGATTTCCGGCGGGGGGTCGGCGCAAGTGGATCCGCCCGGATTCTCGTCATTTAAGTGGAAGGAGCATGTGTGGTTTCCCACTTCGCCGTTGAAGGCTGTCGCCGCTAGAGCTTCGGGGTCGACCGTAAAATTTGCCTCCGGGGCCGATCCCGCAGCCACTACGGCTCTGGCCAAACAGTCCGATGTCGCCATCGTGTTTGTGCACCAGTGGACCAGCGAGGACATGGACCTGCCGAATTTGTCGTTGCCAGATAACCAGGACGCCATGATCGACCAGGTGGCTTCCGCGAATCCGCGCACCATCGTGGTGCTCGAATCAGGAACCGCGGTAACCATGCCATGGATCGATAAAGTCAGTGGCGTGCTGGAGGCGTGGTACGCCGGGAGCAAGGGCGCGGACGCGGTGGCCAACATTCTTTTTGGCGACGTAAACCCCAGCGCTAAATTGCCCATGACTTTTCCGCGCAGTGAAGCGGATTTGCCGCATCCGCAAAGAGTGATTCCGCCGCCGGGCGCGCTGGGCAAGGAAGCGGTGATGAGGACTGGCGAGGCTAAGCCCACGTTCGAAGCGCATTACGATGAAGGATTGAAAGTTGGCTACAAGTGGTATGACGCCGAAAAGAAACCGGTGCTATTTCCTTTTGGATTCGGATTGTCGTATACCTCGTACGCCTATTCCGACTTGAAGGTAAAATCTGGCAAACAGACCACTGTTACTTTTACGGTGAAGAACACTGGCAGCAGGCCGGGAGCAGAAATTGCTGAGGTCTACGCGGCACTTCCCGCGGATACTGGAGAGCCACCAAAAAGGCTGGTGGGCTGGAGCAAAGTTAAGTTGCAGGCCGGCGAAAGCAAGGAAGTGACCGTCAATATTGAGGCGTCGTATCTGTCCATTTTTGATGAAGGGTCGGAGAGCTGGAAGATGCCGCCAGGAGCCTATTCGTTCATGGCGGGAGGATCTTCGCAAGACTTGCCGCTGGTGCAAAAAATCACACTGAAGTAGCCGCTTATGCGTTTCGAGGCTCCAGGAGTGCGCCGGTGCGTGAGCGCGCGCCGTTCGGTGCGGACACTAATGGGCGGGTCCGGTATAATCGGCGGCATTCGAATTTAGCGGAGGAAAAAATGGCCGAGCCATCTTACGAAGAACTGAAAGCAAAAATAGCGGAGCTGGAAAAGAAAGGCTCTGGGCGGCGCACCGGTGCGCTGGAATTTCGTGTAGGCGAAAAGGGTGGTGTGAGTGTCTACGGACTGGGACGCTTTCCGGTCACCCTTTATTACGAGCAGTGGGTGCGCCTACTGGACGCCACGCAGGATTTGCGAGCTTTTCTGGAAGAAAATAAAGCGGCCGGCAAATTGAAACTGCGGGAAACGTAATTTCCGGAATTATATTTCTCGCCACCGGAAAACTAAAACGGCAGCGACGATAAGTCGACGTTACCGCCGGAAAAGATCATGCCAAGTTTAGGCGCGCGTCCATCCGGACGCGGCGGCAAATTCAAGGCCGCGATGGCGCCGGGCCGTAGCAATGGAGCCATGGCCACTGCGGACGATGGTTCGATGATGATCTTCAAGCGCTCCCACACCAGCCGCGTGGCGGAAATAATTTCTTCTTCACTGGCCAGCAAAATTCCATCCACAAGTTTTCTCAGGATGGAGAAGGTTCGGGGCGCAAGAGAAGCCCGCAAACCATCCGCGATGGTGTCACTGGAATCCTGAGATTGTAGTATGCCGCTGGTGAGCGAGCGATAGGCGTCATCGGCGCGCTCCGGTTCACAACCAAAAATGCGAATATCGGCGCGCAGGCCTTTCGCGCCGAGGCACGTGCCGCTGAGCAGGCCGCCGCCGCTCACGGGAGCAAAAACGGCGTCGAGATCGCCGACTTCTTCGAGCAGTTCCTTAGCGGCGGTGGCTTGCCCGGCGATGATGCGATCGTCGTCGTAGGGATGTATAAGATACGCGCCAGTCTCGGCGCGAACGTGCTCGGCCGCTTCGTTGCGCGCGGTGACCCGCGGCTCGCATAAAATTACTTGCGCGCCATAACTTTCGACGGCGCGAAATTTTACGGCTGGCGCGTTTTTGGGCATTACTACCCAGGTTTTTACTCCGCGCCAGGCTCCGGCGCACGCGATGGCGGCGCCGTGATTGCCGCTCGATTGCGTGACGATCCCGTTTGCAACCTCCGCATCCGTGAGCGAGAAGATGGCATTGGTCGCCCCGCGTATTTTGAACGAACCGGTCTTCTGAAAGTTATCGCATTTGAAAAAAATTTTGGCCCCGGTGAGTTTATTGAGCGAAGAACTTGTCAGTACGGGCGTGCGATGTATTTTAGGAGCGATGCGTGCGTGTGCTTGCTGGATGGCGTCCCATGACGGAGGCGCGAAATCTTCGACAGCCGCGGGTGTTTGATGAGCCTCCATTTGCGCCAGGTGTTTTGAGTTTGTGGGAGCCATTATTGGATGTCCAATGCACAGCAGAATACTGGAAGCGCCAGTCGGCGCAAAGCGATTGAGCCTGAACGCGTGCGCGTGATACCCGTCAATTTGTCTCTTGACGTGTCCCGCAGCTTTGCTACGCTGACTTGAAGCCCCGTAGTCCAGACTCGCGAGTCAGTTTTCCCCGCTTGGAGCAAGTAAAAGTGAAAGACCCGGAGCGCCGGCGGTTAACCCGTTACAATTTACGCACCCCGTTGCGCTTTCGCGCGCTGGGAGTTGCCGCGGATACCAGCGAACATTTTACGGAAGCGCTGAATGTTTCGCGCGGAGGATTTTTTTTCGCCTCGTCGGCGCCGCTGCGCGTCGGAATGCAACTGGAAGTTACGTTGCGTATACCTGTAGAGGTCAGCGGAACCATGACGCAGGAACTAAATTGTACCGCGCGGGTGACGCACGCTCGAAGCGAGCCGTTCGGCGACGGCCGGATTGGTTTTGGCGCGGAAATTGAAGAGCACGCGGATGCGACGCGGGCCTATCGGCAGGGGCTTTAGTACGCGACGATATGGACGAGATTCTGCGGGGAACGATCTTAAAGCTTACCGGCGGTTTGAACCTGAAACGATTACCGTAGTTTTCGCGCTTCCCACATTTTCAAATCGATCATAAGCGCGCACCGCAACGGTGTGTTCTCCGGCGGACGGATCGCTAATCGTAAACTCGTAATGTTCTTCGGGGGCGTCGCTGATGTCTCCAGAAGGAGATACCAGGATCCAGTCGCCACCGTCCAGGCTATATTGAGCGCGCTCAACGCTGCTGCTGGCATCGCGCGCGATGAATTTTATAGCGATGGAGCTTGCTTTATCCGCGGTGCGTGACTCGGCCTGCAGATGCTCGATTACCGGCGGAGTGTTGTCCACTTCGAAACGCTCGCTGATTCGTTCCGCGGTAAGCGCGGTGGCCGGCGGGTTCGACGGCGCATCCGTAGCGACAATCTTCAGGTAATAGGCGCCATCCGGAAATGATGTGGTGTCCCAGGAATAAAATTTCTGTTCCAGTTTGTCCTTCAATAATTTCCAGTCCTGCTCATTTTCTCCACGGTAATAAACGGCGTAATGCAACTCATCCTCGTTGTCGTCGTGCGCGCTCCACAGCACGGTGGCGTAGCCTTTTTGTTGAACGCCTTGCGGCGGCGGTTCGAACCGCGGCGGGGTCCCGGACTGCGTGACGATCACGCCGGAAGTATTCGGCGCGGGAGGAAATTTTAGCGTGACGGTGGTGGGCTGGCCGGCGGACATTATGTTAGTGGCGTTGGCGCGCACGCCGGGGTCCTGGATCGCAATGCCATCGATTACCGGCGCGACATTGCGCGGCAAATAAGCCAGACTGGCCCAATCTACGCCATCGCCCGGCTGGCCGCCGTGAATCACCGCTTTCCATTGCGCAAATCGCGCAGGCGGAATTTCCATTTCCGCGCCGGGGTGCGTGTAGGGGCCAGACCATGTAGACCACTCTTTGCCGGGATCTTCGGTGTTGCCGGAACGCGCGAAAAATTCGACGCGCGGTTCGTTGTCGCGCGCGGAAGATTTCCTCGCGGCCGAGGTGGCGCGTGATTCTGTGTTCGCGCCAACCCGCGGACTCCACCATTCCAGGCGGCCCCATTGTGAAAAGTTTTGCGCGTCGAAAGAGCGTGATTCGTAGGTGCCTTCGGCTTCAAATTCAGGACCAACGGAGAAAACTTTGCCGGGATTAGCGGTGCAGACAAAAACTTTGCCCTCTCTACCACGCGAAATTCCGGTGATCTGCGCCGAGCCGGATTTGGCGAGTTGCGCGAATACACCTTTGGAATCGATGGCCAGCAGCGCGCCGTTGTTTCCGGCGCCCGCTAGCAGCCGCCCGTCCGCGCCGAGTCCCAGGCTGTAAATCACATCTTCACGCGAAGACCACAACTCATCGGGGGCGCCGCTAGCGCTAATCCGATAAATGCTGGAAGAAACTACGGGCGGGAAGGCCACAAACACGGAAGGTGCCGTGGCCTGCGGCGAAGGCACTTGCGGAGCGTTGGTGATGGTGGTGGTACCTTGCGGCGTGACAAATACAGCTGAAGGAGGAGGGGTAACGTTGCGTTGCTTTTCCCCGATGGCGGAGACATAGATGGTGCCGTCAGGCGCTAGTGCCAGAGCGGTGACTTCTCGTTTAGCGGTTTCGTAGAGAACGAAACCTTCTGCCGTGGCGACTGATTTGTCGGCCGATTTATCCTGTGATTTTTCTCGTGATTTAATTGGGCGCGGGCCTTTCGCGTTGGCACGCGAAACGCGCAGCACGCGCCCGCTCGGCTCGGTGCCGGCGATAAGATTTCCGCTGGGATCAAAGGCCAGTACGCGGATATGCGCTTCATCGCTCGAATAAAACAGTTCGCCGTTGCCGCTGGAATTTACAGCGAAAATTTGGCCTTTATCGCCGGTGGCCACATAGAGAGTGCCGTCGGAGGAAAACGCCAGGTCCCAGATATATTTCGTCTTGGGATCGAAGAACACCGACTTTTCGCCGGAGGACGAAACGCGATAAACCTTTCCGTCGGGCGAAGTGCCCACATAAAGATTGCCCTGCGAGTCGAAGGCGATGGCTTGCGCGGAAAGATCGGACGACTCAAAAACTGTGGTGGGCTTTCCGGCAGTATCAAAGCGAAAAACTTTTGCGGGCGAGCCCCCCGCGGCGTAAAGCACGCCTTTAGCATCGGTGCGCAGAGACCACAGGTAGGATGCATCGGCGTCCGCAATCAACGCGAACTTTGGAGCTAACTCCAGGCGGCCATCGCTGCGCACCGCGACGCCGTGGGCTGTGCCCTTTAGAAATTCTTCGTAGGTGCTGATCCGCCAACGGCGAGTATGCTCGGCGCGGGCTGCGAAGGCGCACGCAACAGCGAGTAGACACGCCACAAAAGTTCGGGAATAACGGTTATTCAAGCGAAATTTCGAGCGTGAAAATTCGGGAGGTATATTTTCAAAAGTAATCATCGTATTTGCAGATTGAGTGAGATAACCCCAGTGACCGGTCCGCCAAGCGGAATGGAAGATTCGCTCGAAAGCGATTCGCGAAGCACCTGAACAGTGCCAGGCGCCGGGCGTCCGTCGACGATACTAATTTCAGAAAGAGGCACGTTGGGCAATTCCTTGTCTTCCCACAGCATGGTGGGAGATGGAGCGAAAAGTCCAACGTACAGGCGATCATTGCGACGCTCACGATTGAGCAAAGCGATAAGTTGATCGAGGCTCGCTGAGGCTCCGGCACCCGTGGCGGCGAATCCTCGCGATGAGCGATTGAGCATGTCGGCGTCGCTGACCAGCACGCGCAGCATGGTGCCGCGGGTGACTTGGTCAGGCACACGCACGGTAGTTTCTTCTACTTGAGCGGGTCCACGATACGGGCGCAGCAACACACGCACTCGCAAAGTTTCGCCCGGAGCGGCTTCGCCTTTTTCCAGCCAGGCACTCTCGATGGTGAAGGAATGACGCCCGGGCACGCTATCGACGCGCAGCGAAACTCGCTCAATAGCGGTGGCTTCAAAATTATTGGTGAACAAACGCGAGAAAATACTTTGCATGCTGAGCGCGATGGGCAAACCGTCGGGCGAAAGAGCGTCGCCAGGAGCGAAAGTGTTTTCAATTTGCACCGGCGCGTGATTTTTCAGCTGGATTTCGCCGGAGAGGTGCAGGGTAGTCCCTTCGCCGTAGAGCGAATTCTGAGTGAGACCGCTGAAGGTGGTCAGCGCCACCAGGATGGGCGTCAAGCGCGGATGATTGACAAGCTGGAAGTGCAGTTGCTTTTCCGCGCCAGCGACGGAAAGCGTGAGCTCCAGCGGAATCATCGTGGGCGACGTACCCAGTTTGCCGGTGACCGCGGTGATGTGATCGCCGGTAATGGTGCCGATGGATCCGCCCACATTTACAATTTTGGTGGAGGCCATGTCGGAGGACAGAGTGGTGAGCACGCGGCTCCGCGCCATGGGAAGCTGCACGTCGCCCAGACTTAAGAAGGGATGGCCGCACAAGAAAACGTGGTCGGCTTGCACTGCAGTGACGGTGCAGGCGGAGTTGATGGATGCGTCGCCTTGGACGAGCACCATTCCGGCCATGTCGCCGGGCTTGAGTTGCGAGTCATCCGGTCGCGGGGCCGCGGTGCCACCCTGCGCTGCGACGAAGCCGTAACCCTGAAGTTGCGAAGAAAATTGCCGTAACGCGGAAGCTTGAAAACCGGAAAAGACCAGAGGCGTTTCGATGGGTTCCAAGGCGGAGCCTGTAGGCAAAGTAACTTGTTGCGGGGCGAAATTATTCGAAGAATTGGCAGCCGTGTTGTTCGGCAGCGAAGATGCCGAGAATTGCTGCGCTGAATTTTGCGACGGCTGCGCGGGTTGTGAAGGCGCCGTTTGCACCGGAGGATTCAAAACATCGGCGATAGGCGTTACGCCCGCGATGGGTTCCTTGGTGAATATCCCCAGCTTGAGTGACAAAGCGCCTGCGAGTTTGCCGTCCAGATAAACGGGACTGCCGCTCATGCCGGCCACGACGCCGGTGTGCTCCACCTTGGGCCCTTTTAATTGAACGAGGATGATGGATTGTTTGGGGCCCAGAAAATTGGGCATGATGCCCAGGACTTCGAGGTCAAATTTTTCAATCTGGTCTCCCGCAAAAATGGTGTACGCGTAACCTTGCATGCCGGGGCGAACCTCCGACAGGGGAAGGTTCTCCGTGGATTGCTGAGCGCGCGAAGGAGCGGCAACGCCAAACAAATTAGTGATCGCGAAGATTGCAAGGCAGAGGTGTAGCAGTAGCG
>DATNKL010000127.1:0-6574 GCA_035603415.1 Candidatus Acidiferrales bacterium | reverse complement strand
TTCGACCAATCGCTGAAGATTTTCTCGCCGGATTTCCGTCTGGCCCGCTTCCTGTTTTACCGTGGCCAGTGATCCTAGCGTGGCCGTATGCCCCGCGGAACTCGCCACCAAAGTGTTGCTCATGCTCTCCAGCGAAGCCCGGCTCGATTGCGGAAACCGCACCCGAATTGTGTAGGGCCGATCATTCAAAATAACCGGCAGCGCAGCCGGTTCGCCCTCCAGGATCGCGGCGGCATCTAGGGCTACTTCTTCGGGCGTAAATCCCGCGCGTGCGGCCACCGTGGGGTTCACTTGATAGGTAACCGCCGGCCCACTGATGGTGTTTTCAATTCCGTTCAGAACATCTACTACCCCGTGAATTTTGAGGATCGCGTCCGCAACTTTCGGCGCGGTTTGCTCCAGCAGCTTGGCGTCCTCGGAAAACAGCTTGATGACTACCGGTTCGGGTTGGCTGGTCAAATCCCCAATCATGTCCTGCAGCTTCTGGATGAACTCCACCTTGGCGGCGGGTTCGGTTTCTTCCACCTGCCCGCGGATATCGGACATCACCTCGTCAATGCCGCGCTTACGTTTGCTCTTAAGTTTCACGGTAAAGTCGCCGCGATTTGCTTCGGTGACCGCCGCTATACCCAGTTCAAGTCCCGTGCGCCGTGAGGTATTCTCGACCTCCGGGGTGGCGCGGACAATGGCCTCGATACGTTGCAAAATGGCATTCGATTCCGCCAGCGAACTACCGGGAGGAGT
Organism: Candidatus Acidiferrales bacterium; assembly: GCA_035603415.1. Classification (GTDB taxonomy): domain Bacteria; phylum Acidobacteriota; class Terriglobia; order Acidiferrales; family UBA7541; genus Acidiferrum. The sequence continues at coordinate 5,830 of DATNKL010000127.1, read as the reverse complement.
GAAGTAATCCAGAGTAAACCCGCCCTCATCCATCTCCGGTAACAAATCACTTCCCAGAAATTTGTAGCAAACCGCGGAAAGAGCGACGATCACTACAGCACTGATCACCAGGACCAAAGGCCGAGCCAAGACCGATTCCATTACCCGTCCATAGAGCGTTACAATGCGGCCAAAGAAGCCGGAGAGGTGAGCCTCTTCCGCGGCCAGCAGTGACGCTACATCACCACCTTGCTTCGAACCGCTTGGCGCATTAGCTGTGTCTTTACGGCGCACCAAATACTGGCTGAGCGTGGGAGTCCACGTGAGCGCAAGAAGAAGCGAGGTAAACAGTGACACGGTCATGGTGACCGCCAAGGCTCGGAAGAAGCTTCCCGTGACACCGGTAATCGAAATTAGGGGCAAAAATACCACGATAGGAGTGATCGTCGAGCCGATCAGCGGTATGGTCAATTCACGAAGTGCACTACCGATGGCCTGGAAGCGTCCTTGTCCAGCGTCCCGATGGAGAACGATGTTCTCAAGAACCACGATCGCATCGTCTATCACCAACCCTACAGCCGCAGCAAGCCCGCCGAGGGTCATGAGGTTGAAGCTCTGACCGGTCAGTTTTAATACGATAAAAGTGATAAGCAGTGTAGCCGGAATAACCAGCCCTGCGACCAGCGAGGTCCCCCAGTCGCGTAGAAACAGCACCAAAATGATAGAGGACAGCACCAACCCCAGTAGCACCGCGTCGCGCACGCTGGCGATCGAGTCATGCACGATGGTGGACTGATCGTAAAACGGCTCTACGCGCACTCCCGGGGGTAGCGACGGCAATAGATCGCTAATCTGCTTGTGGACTTCGTTCGCCACATCCATCGTATTGCTTTGCGGTTGCCGGTTCACATTGAGCAACACCGCCGGTTTACCATTCGCGGTCACAACCGTATAGACCGGCGCCTCGGACGGCGAAACGGTGCCAATGTCCCCGACACGGATTGGTACCCCGGCAGCCGAAGTTTTTATTACGATCTGGCCAATTTCTTCAGGGCTATGCACTTGTCCGCTGACCAGGCCCAAGACCAACTGGTGGTTGTATTCCAACAATCCGGGAGAATCGACCAGATTGGTGCGTTTAAGCGCATCCAATATTTCCGGCACCGTTACCGTTGCCGCAAGTAGACGCGCTGGATCAGGCATGACTTGAAACTCTGGTACTCTTCCGCCTTGCACAATTACCGACGCCACTCCTTCCAGCCGGTTGATGCGCGGCTTCAAATTGTATGTAGCGATCTCCCAGAGTTTATTCTGCGGCACCGTATCCGATGTCAGGCTGTAACCGATGATCGGAAAGCTCGCAAAGGTCATGCGGTGGGTGTCCACCTTTGCTGTGGTCGGAAGCTCCGCTTGCAACCTGGCCACTACCGCGTCCACACGCTGAAGTGTCAGAATCATGTCGGAATTCCAGTCGAAAAACAGGTCCACTTCCGCAGATCCTCGGCTGGTAATGGATCGCACCTTGAGCAATCCGGGAACGCTGTTCACGGCTTCCTCGATAGGTCGCGTGATGGTGACCAGCATCTGGTCGATGGGCATTACGCCGTTGTCGATGCCCACGACAATGCGGGGGAAATCCGTGTCGGGAAACACGGAAACAGGAATGGTAAACGCGAAATAAACACCCACCAGCGCCAGGCTGACAATTAAGAAAAGTATCGGTCGAGATAGCCGGCGAAACCAGGGATCCTGTTCCTGCTCAGCCAGCTGTTCGCCTCGCGGTGAGGATGTCCGGGGATCCATGCGCGGCTACTCCTTTTCCTTCTCGGGTTTTGCCGCTGCACCGCCTTTTTTCGTGTCTTTCTTGTCCTTGTCGCCGCTGGGTTTCGCGTCTTTTGTGTCTTTGCCGCCTTTGTCGTCGGCGTCGTCCGCATCTTTCTTGTCTGCTTTATCCGCTCCTGCTTTTTCCGGCGCCTCCGGTTTTTCCACTTTTATTTTCGTCCCGTCCGGCACGGCGTAACCCCCGGCCGTAATCACCGGATCTCCCGCATTTATGCCACTGGCGATCTGCGCGTCCTCGCCGTTGCGAATCCCCACTTGGACGGGCTTCACATGAGCTTTCTCATCTGTTCCCGCAATCAACACATAATCTCCGTTGCCTTCGGGGTTTTTGTACACTGCGGCCGTGGGCACCACCACTGCGTCCTTTACCGTCTTCGCAACCATCGCCACTTGCACGGTTATGCCCGGCCGCAACGCGGGGTTCGGCTTTTTAGCTTCTACCCATACTTCAATGGTCGTGCTCCCCGGATCCAACGCCGGGCTAACCAATGTGACTTTGCCTGCAACCGGCTCATCCATGCCCGGCACCTTCAATTGCGCCGGATTCCCGACCTTCAATTGCGCCGCCTCCGATTGCGGAATGTGCCCCTTGGCGATCAGTTTCGAAATGTTCATCACCGTTAAAAGCGGTTGGTTCGCCGTCGCCAAATCTCCAACGTAAAGTGGCCGGTCCGTTACCACTCCATCGATCGGGCTTTTAATCAGCGAGTAACTGAGTTGCGCCGCCGCACCGTGATACTTCCCCTGGGCAGACTCTTTTTGGCCTTCCGCCGACTTAAGCGCCTGTTCCTTACCTACGCGTTTTAAATCTGCAAGTTGCTTTTGCGCTTGCTCGTTTTGACTGCGCGCCGCTACCAGGGCCACTTCCGCCGCATCAAGCTCGCGACGAGGAAGCGCCCCCTGTTGAAACAAATCTTTGCGGCTGTTGAAAACCTTTTCAGCCGCTTCAAATGCGGACTTTGCAGACGCCGCATCCAGTTCAGCTTTCTGAATCTGCTGTGGCAAGCTCGATGCCACCGTGGTCGTGTAGGCCGCTTCGGCCTGCTCATAATCCCCGCGGCTGGATTCCGCGGCTGCCGACAGATCGGCATTTTCCAGCACCGCCATCAATTGCCCTTTTTTCACTTTGCTCCCACGTTGCACCAGGAACTGCTTGATGGTGGAGGTAATTTTGGGTGCCACGGTGGCCTGTTGCAGCGGAAAAATTACAGCTTCCTCGTTCACGATCTGCGAAATATCCTCTTTTTCCGCCGGCGCGGTTTGGACGCTCACCTCCGGTTCTTTTTCTTTTTCTTCCTTGGCGCAACCCCACCCGAAACCGAACACCAACGCGGCGCCTGCGGTTATCGCCGCAAGTTTGAAATGTTTTTGCGTGCCGTATAGTTTAATTTTCATGGATTCGTCGGTATACCCGTTAGAGTTTGCAAGCTCGCCAGCGCTACTCGATAGCGCAGCGCGCCATCCTGATACGCCGAGTTTGCCGCGGTAAAAGTCGTTTGCGCATCCACGACTTCCAGTACGGTGGCTTCGCCATTTTGATAACGAAGGGTGACCAGCCTGAGACTTTCCGACGCCAGTTCACCGGATCGCTTCAAGTCTTCCAGTTCGCTCAACGCTGTGCTGGCCTCGGCGTATAGCGACTGAATTTCCGCTATCAGTTTTCGCTGTGCCAGCGAAAATTCCCGCTTCGCTTGATCCTGCTTTAATTCCGCCTGCTTCACTTTGCTTTGCGTGGTTCCCCAGTTCCAGATGGGAATATTCAGCGTGGCCAACCAGGAATAGCCTACGTTCGAATACTGTTTACCGTTTCCCAACTCCGAGTTAACCGCAAAGCGCGCGGCATCAATGCCGTAAAAATAATCGAAACTCAGCGACGGCAGGTAACCCATCCGTGCGCCAAAAACGTCATATCTCGACTGGCGCACCGCTTCCAGCGCCGCGCGTAAATCAGGATTATCTTTGGTCCCGCGCTGCTGTATCTCTTCGATGCTCGGCAACGGAGTTACCGCATGTATATCGTCCGCAACCTCAAAGTTGTCGTTGAAATTTGGAAAGATCAAAACAGCCAGATCCAAACGGGCATTCAGCAACGCCAGCTGTGCTTCTTGAAGCTGCCTGCGCCGGTCCCGCATCTGCAGCTCCGCCTTAATGACATCGGCATGCGCCACCTCGCCGCCGCCCTCGAGCTTTTGCGTAAGCTGGAAAAATTTGTCGCCTTCCCCGGCGGCCAATTTCGCCGTGTCCAACTTGTGCTGCGCCGCTCCAACCTTGTAATAATTTTGCGCCACGGTAACTACTAAACCGCGTTTCGCGATTTCTGCCTGAGCCCGCGCCACCGCCGCGGCCGCCGAAGCACGCCTCCAATTCGCCAAGGCGGACATATCTATCGCTTCGTGTATATCTGCCTGGCTGACGTACTCGTGCGGCGCATTGTTCGCAATATAGATCACCGGGGGCGGTACCACTGGCTCCGCCGTGCCTGTTCTTACCGTCTCCACGCCTGGGATGCTTTGTGTGTACAGCGCGGAATTGTTGTATGTCACCGTCGGCAGCAACGTGTTGCGCGCCTGCTTGGCGTCTTCGTGCAATATGCCGGCGTTTACCACCGCTGCCTGGAATTGCGTGGCATTTTTTCGCGCCAGTTCCAGCGCCTGCTGAAAAGTTAAATGCAACAGCTCTCCCTTCGGTGGTGGTGCTGCTTGCCGAGCTGCCGCTGTTGCATCCGTTGGCGGCAGTGGCTGAATTTCTGAACCGGTTGTTTTCGGTGCCGGAGTCTGCGGGACAGGAGTTTCGGGCGCGGGACTTTGTGAAGGCGGATTTTCCGGCTGCGGGTCTTGACCTTGTTGCGCTTGCGCCCGCCCATTCTGACGTTCCGTGCCCATATCAGATTTCGTCTGCGGCGACGCGGGAACACTCCACGCCAACATCACCAACGAAACCACAGCTTTAGTTACGAATTTCGAGCAAGAAAATCCCATGAACTCCATCCGTGTATACGATGACTTCACCGTTACTTTAGTTCCCGATCAGACTATCGACGTGCGGCTTATTTTGGCATTGACCGTGACGACGAACCCAGCGGTTTCTAGTCCGCATAATACTTCCATGGGCGGTTAATTCTAAATTAAGTTTCTTTTAGGTCGGGCGGTACTGGAGCAGCATTACGGGGGGTTTCAGCCTCTTGCGGAGACAGCGCCTGGCGGAAAAAGTCTTTCCCTTTACGTTCAGGCCCCAGCGCAAAGACGATCACCAGCGCCACAATCGCGCAGCCTTCGAAAATCGTCAACGCCCACTGATATCCAACGAGATCACGCAAGGCGTATTCAATGGTGTTCGTCGGTGAACCGAACAGCACTCCCAACTGGTATATAAACCCGGGAAACAAACTGCGCACCGCGTCCGGCGACAATTCGTTCAAGTGTGCAGGAATCACGCCCCAGGCGCCTTGCACTCCCACCTGCATCAAAAAAGCGCCGACAGCTAAAGTCGTCAGCGAGTGTCCGAAAGCCCACAGCGGAATAACCAGCGCGCATATCCCCAAAGAAGCAATGATGCTCATACGCCGTCCCAGTCGCTCGGAGATCGCGCCCACCGAAATCGTTCCCAGCAGCGCTCCGACGTTGTAGATCATCGCCAGATACGCCACCGTGTTTGGCGAAATATGGTGTGCGGTCTTTAAAAAATCCGGATAAAGATCCTGGGTCCCGTGCGACAGGCAAATCATCAACGTCAGCGTCAGCACCAAATACGCGAAGCCCTTGCGATGCTCCCACATCACCTGTGCAATTCCACGCATGCTGGGTACCTGGTGCTGTTTCCATGCCGCCGATTCCGGCGCTAGGTAGGTCACAAATATCGTGACCGCGGCGGGAACCAGCCCGGCCCAGAACATGGCGCGCCATCCCCACGCCGGCAAAATCAAACGAGCCGCCACTGCCGCCAATAAATATCCCAGTGGATAGCCGCCCTGCAGCAATCCAGAAAGCATGCCCCGCCAGCGCGTTGGCGC
>DATNKL010000180.1:0-3684 GCA_035603415.1 Candidatus Acidiferrales bacterium | reverse complement strand
TGACCGCCGAGCGGCGTCAGGCAAGCGCGATCAATTTATGAAATGCTGCTGCTTCGCAAATGCGAAGCGGTTGCCGCAATTATTTAATTTCGACCTTGGCGCCGGCATCTTCAAACTTCTTCTTGATGGTCGCCGCTTCGTCTTTGCTAACGCCTTCTTTTATCGGCTTGGGTGCGCCATCAACGAGGTCCTTGGCTTCCTTCAGGCCCAGGCTGGTCACTTCACGAACCGCCTTGATGACGTTAATTTTGTTGCCGCCGACGTCGGTGAGCGTCACGGTGAATTCCGTCTTCTCTTCCGCGGGAGCCGCACCAGCAGCCGCTCCACCAGCAGCCGCTACAGGAGCCGCAGCCGCAGCAGATACACCGAAGGCTTCTTCCATTTTCTTGACCAGGTCGGACGCTTCAAGAAGCGTCAGGCCCTTGATTTCTTCCAGGATTGAGTCAACTTTCGCCATGATTCTTTCTTCTCCTCTCAAACTTAAATTAAAATTTTATTGGCCCTTTTCGGTGCTTGCTTCGGTAGTTCCCGCGGGCACTGCTTCCGGCGCGGGTTCAGATTTTTTCTCGCCAGATCCCGCGTCACCTGCGCTTGCCCCGGTGGACGCAAACTTGTTTACCTTGATGGCTTCGCTGACGGTAATCGCCAGATTGCGCGGCAATGCATTGAGCGCCATGGCAATTCGTTGCGCGGGAGCGTTCAACAGGAACATAACCTTGCTGAGCAACTCATCTTTCGATGGCAGATTAGCCAGCTGCTGAATTTCCGCGATGGAAATGACGCGGCCTTCCACCAAGCCGGCCTTGAATTGGAACGCCGGAACATCCTTGGCAATTTTGGTCAGAGCTTTTGCGAGCGCGACCGGGTCATGCTCGCTGTACGCGATGGAATTTGTGCCCTTCAAATCCTTGAGCAGTTTTTCCGTGGGTGTGCCCGCGCCAGCACGTTCGGCCAAGGTGTTCTTTACCACCTGGTATTTGCCGCCGGCGGCCTGCACAGCGCGACGCAACTTGGTGTCGTTCTCGACAGTGATTCCCTGAAAGGTGGTGAGAATGACGGTAGAAACCCGCGCCACTTCGGTCTTCAGGTTGTCGAGGTCCTGCTGTTTTTCGCTGCGCTTTTTCATAAACTCTCCGCCGCTTTCCAGAATGATTTGGTATTAAGCAGCCGCCGCCAATGCTTCAGACTCGGCCAGATCGACGGTAATTCCCGGACCCATGGTCGAAGTCAGCGTAATTTTTTTGACGTATTTACCTTTAGATGCAGATGGTTTGGCTTTCACTACGGCAGCGATCACCGCGTGAGCGTTCTCAGCCAGCTTGGCGGCATCGAACTTGATCTTACCGATGGCGCAATGAACGATGCCGGCCTTATCGACGCGAAACTCCACTTTTCCGGCTTTCACGTCCTTGATGGCTTTGGCCACGTCGAACGTGACTGTGCCGGTCTTGGGATTGGGCATTAAACCGCGTGGGCCCAATACTTTACCGAGCTTACCAGCGGAGCGCATCATGTCCGGCGTGGCGATTACGGCGTCGTAATCGGTCCAGCCTTCCATGATTTTCTGGACCATATCGTCGCCACCGACGTAGTCCGCGCCGGCATCCTGCGCTTCGCGAACTTTATCGCCGCCGGCGATGACCAGCACGCGAACAGACTTGCCGAGTCCATTGGGGAGAACCACGGTGCCGCGAACCACCTGGTCGGAATGCTTGGGGTCAACGCCCAGATTGATGGCCAGCTCCACAGTTTCGTCAAACTTGGTGTAGTGCGTGCTTTTCAAAAGCTCGGCAGCCTCGCTGAGCTTGTATGGGCGCGGTTCGACTTTCTTGCGCGCATTCTCGACATGCTTTCCCGCTTTTTTTGCCATTGCCTGCTATTCCCCTTCAATTCGCTGCGGTAACCCGGGTGCTGCCAGATTTCTTGAGCTTATACGACGTCGAGTCCCATGTTGCGTGCGGTGCCCATCACTGTGCGGACGGCCGATTCGATATTCGTAGTGTTGAGATCGACGAGTTTAATTTTGGCGATTTCTTCCACTTGCTTCTTGGTGACTTTGCCAACTTTGGTGCGATTCGGTTCCGCGGAGCCTTTAACGATTCCCGCTGCTCGCAGAAGCAGGATGGAGGCCGGAGGAGTCTTCAAAATAAAAGTGAAGGTGCGGTCGGTATAGACAGTGACCAGCACTGGAAAAATCATTCCGTCCGGTTCCTTGGAAGTCTTGGCGTTGAACTGTTTGCAGAAATCCATGATGTTCAAGCCATGCGGGCCGAGCGCCGTTCCGACTGGGGGCGCAGGAGTTGCTTTGCCGGCTGGTAATTGCAATTTGATGGTCGTTTGAATCTTCTTTGCCATTTCTCTATTTCAACCCTATCTTTCAGCCTCTGTCGCAGAGCTGATGACTGCGATTAATTAAGTTTTTCCACGCTGGCGAAATCGAGTTCCACCGGCGTCGAGCGCCCAAAAATCGTTACCGAAACTTTCAAGCGGCTGTGATCGTTGTCTATTTCTTCCACCGAGCCGTTAAAATTCGCGAACGGACCATCGACGATGCGAACCTGTTCGTTGCGTTCGAACACCACCTTCGGCTTGGGCCGGTCCTGCGGGGTATGCACGCGATTGATGATGCCGTCCACTTCCGCTTCAGTTAACGGCGAAGGCGACGTCGCGGAACCCACAAAACCGGTGACGCGCGGCGTGGAACGCACGATGTGCCAGGTGTTTTCGTCCAGATCCATTTCCACCAGCACATACCCAGGGTAAGACATGCGCGAGGAAACCACTTTTTTTCCGCTGCGCACTTCCACAACATCTTCCATGGGGATCAGCACGCGGCCGATCTTGTCCTGGAGCGTGAAGGCTTCCACACGGCTCTCGAGGCTTTCTTTTACCTTCTTCTCAAAACCCGAGTAGGTATGGATGATGTACCACTGCATGCTCATGAATTCGAAATCCCCTTACACACCAAACGCTTTGAAAACGTAAGCAACACCGCGCTGCACTGCGAGATCGACAAGCCACAAAAAGACGCCAAAGAAAAACACCGTGGCAATGACCACACCGGTGGTGGATATGACATCTTCGCGGCTCGGCCACGTTACCTGACGCATCTCGATGCGCACGTCGTGCAAAAATTCCTTGGTGTCCTCGATGGTGCCGGTGACTTTGTGGCCAAGCTCAGCACCTTTGCCGCCGTGTGATTCGTCGTTTTTCACTTTGACCGCGTGAGTTGCCATTCGACCTCTGATGTTCGCTGACGAAGCAAAAAACTTCGCCGCGGTAAACCTTTGGCAGGGGAGGAGGGACTCGAACCCCCATACCCGGTTTTGGAGACCGGAGTCCTAGCCGTTGGACGACTCCCCTAAAACCAAAACCAGTCCCGAACTGCCTGTTATTTAACCTCTTTGTGCGCCGTCTGTTTGCGGCAAGTGTTACAAAACTTCTTGGTTTCCAGCCGTTCTGTATGCTTCTTTTTGTTTTTGGTCGTAGTGTAATTGCGATTTTTGCAATCGCCGCACTGTAACGTAATAATGTCACGCATAAATTATCTCTTCCCCGCCGCTGCGCAGCGATAACGCAAAACAGTTATTCGATGATCTCCGTGACCGCGCCTGCGCCCACGGTGTGGCCGCCTTCGCGAATGGCGAAGCGCAAACCCTTTTCGAGAGCTACCGGGGTGATGAG